>JAQSWN010000050.1 GCA_029266615.1 Polyangiaceae bacterium | reverse complement strand
GTTCAAAAAGGTACCGGCCCCGAACGGAAGTTCTTTCACGAGCAGCGCTGGTTGTTCGCGTCGGAGCGCGACCTGAGACTCGTGCGCTGCGAGCTTTCACAGGAGCGTGAGCGGAGCACGCTGGGCCTCGGATTGGAGGAGCCTTGCGCCGAGCGCGTGGCGGACGAGCTGCGCGAGACTTCTGCCGTAGAAGAGGTGAGCCTCTCCGCCTCGCCGGCTCGAGCCGAGGAACCTGCGGTGGAAGCGGGGTCCACCATGTCGCGCTTGCGCGAGCGCGTGGAGCGCGAGCTCCGTGAGCAAGATCGCTTCAAGTCGGACTACTTCCGCAACCCCAATGGAACCCGATACGCGGTGCTCGTACGCGCGTCGGGGGCGGGAATGGGAGACTTCGCGTCGGACGACCTGCTGCGCCGGGTGACGGAGCTGGTCGCGAGGGTGCGGCCCACCACCTTTCACCCCGCGATGGAGGTCGGGTTCGCGGGTGACATTCCCAACGCCATCGCCGAGCGCAAGTCGCTGGTGGCGGACATCGCGCTCGTCTCCGGTTTGGCGCTGCTGCTGATTCTGACCGTGCTCATCGGCTACTACCGCTCCGCGCTGTCGCTTTTGCACGTAGGAATCTCAGCGGCTCTCGGTTGCGGGGTGGCGTTTGCGACGGCCAAGCTCGCGTTTGGCCATCTCAATATGGCGAGCGGCTTCCTGGGCTCGATCATCGCGGGCAATGGCATCAACATTCCGATGATTTACGTCGCCCGCTACCGCGAGCTCCGCGCCGAAGGAGAGCCGCTGCAGAGCGCGCTCTGCCGAGCCGCGGTGGATTGCCGACGCGGCACATGGCTGGGCGCAGTGGCGGCGGCGGGAGCGTACCTCTCGCTCTCCGTAACCAGCTTCCGCGGCTTCAGCGAGTTCGGCTTGATTGGCGGGGTGGGGTCGCTCGCGTGCTGGTTCGCGGCCTTCGGCGCGTGCCCCGCATCAATCTCCGCACTTTCGCGCTTCTCGGGTCGCCGCGCGCCCTCGCCCCCCCGGCCTCCGCGGACCACCGCCGCGGTAGCGCGATGGGTGACAGGGCGGCCCGGCGTCGTGCTCGTGGTGCTGGCGGCGGTAGCGCTGGCGCTGACCCCGTCGATTCAACGCTACGTGTCTAACCCTTGGGAGTATGACTTCGGCAAGCTCCGCAGCAAGAGCAGCTCCCACCAGGGCGCGGGTCGGTTCAGCGTCAAGGCCGACGAGATCTTCGGCAGTCGCGGCGCGCCGGACTTGCTCCTCGCCAGCAACCTCGCGAACGCGGCCCACGTAGCGGATTCCGTCGTCGCGCGGGACCGTGCGTTGTTCGGCGGTAAACAGGTGCTGCGCGTCACGACCGCTCATGACTACCTGGGCGGCAGACCCGAGGTAGTGCGACGCAAGCTCGAGGTGCTCTCGGACATTCGCGCGGAGCTCGACCGCGCGCTGCCCCGTTTGCGCGGGCAGGAGCTTTCGTTTGCTTCCGAAATGCGCCCGCCGGAGCGGCTCCGGCCTTTGGTTGCGGCGGACCTCCCCGTCTTGCTGCGCGAGCGCTTCACGGAGTCCGACGGTCGCTTCGGGACGTCCGTGTTCGTGGAGATCGATCCCAAGCTCTCCCGTAGCCGCGGAGAGCAGCTGCTCAAGATCGCAGAGCTGCTGGAGGGCGTGCGCGAGCCGGGGGGGCAAATCGTTCCGAACGCGAGCCGCGCCACCGTTTTCGCGGAGATGATCCGTTCCATGACGCGCGACGCGCCACGCACCATCGGAGTGGCGTTCGGAGTCGTCGTCGTCGTATCGGTGCTGGCGACGGGGTCCCTCTCGTCCGTCGCAGGTGTGCTCACTTCACTCTTGCTTGCGGTGTGGCTCACGCTCGGCGCGGCGGCCTGGTTCGACGTACGCCTCAACTTCTTGAACTTCGTCGCGCTGCCGCTCACCTTCGGTATCGGCGTGGAATATGCCATCAACCTGATGGATCGGTCCCGCGCTCTGCACGGCGACCTTCCCGCGAGCCTAAAGTCCGTGGGGGGAGCGATCGCGGCTTGCAGCCTAACGACGATGCTCGGCTACGGCACCCTGCTCGTGGGGGACAATTTGGCCTTGCAATCTTTCGGCAAATACGCGGTTTTTGGCGAGAAGCCCCCCCATGAGTCAGCACGAGCAGGACCAGGACCTTACCGACACCGCGCTGTACGTGAACCGTGAGCTTTCGTGGCTAGCCTTCAATGAGCGCGTCCTGGACCAGGCTCGGGAGCCGCGCTGGCCGTTGCTCGAGCGGCTCAAGTTCCTCGCCATTCACGGATCGAACTTGGACGAGTTCTACATGATCCGTGTCTCGGGGCTGCACGAGCAGCTGGACGCTCATGCCGATCCCAAGCAAGCCGACGGCATCGGCGTGAAGGACCTACTGGCGCAGATCCGCAAGGTGACGCAGCGCCAGTTGAACGACGCTGCGTGCCTCTATCGGGAGGTGCTGCTCCCCGAGCTGAACGCGGCTGGCATTCGCGTGCGTGCGTTCGCGGACCTGTCGGAAGCGGAGCAGCGCTGGGCGCGCGAGTACTTCCGCGCGTCGGTGTTCCCCGTCCTCACTCCCCTCGGCGTGGATCCGATGCACCCGTTCCCGTTCCTTTCGAACTTGTCGCTGTCGCTCGCGGTGGAGCTGCATGATCCAGCCATTAGCGAGCACCGTTTCGCGCGCGTCAAAGTCCCGGAAATTCTGCCGCGGTTCGCGCCCATCGGCGGCAAGTCGGAAGACTTCATCCTCATGGAGGACCTCATCGCGCAAAATCTGGGGGACTTGTTCCCCGGCCTTCAGATTCGCGGTGCGTTTCCCTTCCGAGTCACCCGGGACATGGATTTGGAAGTGCTGGAGGACGCGGCGGAGGACTTGCTGTCCGCGGTGGACCGCGGCGTGCGGCGCCGGCGCTTCGGCGCCGCGGTGCGGCTGGAGGTTTCGCCCCAGCTGCCGCCTCACATCCGCCAGCTCCTGCTGGAGAAGCTCGAGATCGAGGCCGACGACCTCTACGAGACTCAGGCCGTGCTCGGGCTTTCGTCCTTGTTCCAGCTCGCGTCGCAAAACAAGAGCGAGCTGCGCGATCCTCCGCTCGTGCAGCGCGTACCTACGGCCTGGGTCGAGAAGGGAGACCCTTTCAGCGCCATTCGCAGCGGGGACATCTGTTTGCACCACCCGTACGACTCGTTCGCGCCGGTGCTCGATCTGCTCAGCTTCGCCGCGCTTGATCCGGGCGTTTTGGCAATAAAAATGACGCTCTACCGCGCGGGCTCGGACGCGGAGGCAATGCGTGCGTTGGTGCGCGCGGCCGAAAACGGCAAGCAAGTCGCGGTCTCGATCGAGCTCAAAGCGCGCTTCGACGAAGCGAACAACATTGCCTGGGCGCGGGCGCTGGAGCGGGCGGGCGCGCATGTCTTCTACAGCGCGGCCGACGTGAAGACGCACGCAAAGGCTCTGCTCATCGTGCGGCGGGAGGGGACGGACCTGCGGCGCTACGTGCATCTGTCGACCGGTAACTACAATCCGGCCACCGCGCGCCTCTACACGGACTTCGCGCTCCTTACGTGTGACCCCAAGGTGGGAGAGGACGTGACGGAGCTGTTCAACTCCCTGTCCGGATTTTCGGTCTCGCCGCGCTACAACGTGCTGTCCGTCGCGCCCACCTCGCTACGCCGGAAGATCGTGGAGCTCATCGAAGAGCAGGCTCAGCGCGCCCGTGACGGCCGAGGCGGGCGCATCTTCGCCAAGCTCAACGCGCTGGTAGACGCGGAGGTAATCCGCGCCCTCTACGCGGCGTCCCGTGCGGGCGTGGACATCGACCTCGTGGTGCGCGGACCGTGCAGCTTGCGGCCGCGCGTGCCCGGCGTTTCCGAGCGCATTCGCGTGCGGTCACTCTTAGGGCGGTTCTTGGAGCACGAGCGAGTGTTCGCGTTCGGTCCGGAAGGGGAGGAAGAGCTGTACCTGTCCTCCGCGGACTGGATGCCGCGCAATTTGGATCGCCGGGTGGAGCTGTTTTTCCCCATAACCAGCGAGTCCATCCGGTCCCAAGTGCTCGAAGAGTGCATCTGGCCCCTTTCGAGCGACGACTGCGGAGCCTACGAAATGGAGCCGAACGGCCACTATCGCCGGCCGCAGCCGCCCACGGACGGGCCCCGTCCCGACGCTCAGGAGCACGTCCTGTCCGTCGTGTCTCGCACCCGGCCCCGCCCCAGCTTGAAGCCGTGGGACGCGGTCCCGGGGCCTTCGCTCGTGTAGCGCAGGAGCCGCCTTGCCCCCGCTCTACGGCTCCGGACTCATCTGTGGCTTTCGCTTGGCGGGGCCGCAGCCTACGGCGGACGAGCTGCCGGATACGTTGCCCGTCGACGAACCGCTGTGGCTGCACGTCAATCTGACGGATTCGCGCGCCCGGTCGTGGCTCACGCAGCGCCAAGACCTGCCCGAAGAGGCACGCGAGCTACTGCTCGGTGCAGAGACGCGCGTTCACGTGGAGCTGCTGCCGCACGGGTTCATGGCCGTGCTCGGGGATCTCTATCACGACTTCGACTTGGATCCGGAGCGGCTCGGCACGTTGCGGCTCTACATAGACGAGCAACGGCTCATCAGCGGGCGCACGCACCCTTTGCGCGGTGTGGACATGCTGCGGCGCGAGCTCCTGCGTCAAGACGAGCCGCTGTCGCCCGTGCTCGTCTTCCAGCTTTTGATCGAGCGCCTGGCGGGGGCCGTCGCGAAGGTAGCGAGTGAGCTCGGCGACCGAGTGGATGAAGCAGAAGATCGCATTTTGGCGGGCAAATTCGCGGGGCAGAGCCAGCCCCTCGGCAACCTGCGGCGCTTGGTAGCCAAGCTGCGGCGCTTGGTCGGCGCCAACCGCTCGGCGCTCGGCACACTGCCGCTCTCGATGCGCGGGCTATACGACGCCGAGGCGGGCGCGGCGCTGCGCTCGGCCATGGAGCGTCTGGACGCAGTGAGCCAAGATCTCGAGCTCGTGCAAGAGCGCGCGCGGCTTCTGCAAGAAGAGATCGCCGGAAACATGAACGAGGCCACGAACCGGAACCTGTTCGTGCTCTCGATCGCGACGACCACGCTACTACCCATCACGCTCATCACTGGCATCTTCGGCATGAACGTCGCCGGCTTGCCCTTCGCGAACCATCCTTACGGCTTTCGTCTGGTCATGGTCGGAATCGGCGCCACGGTGTTGCTAGCGCTGTGGCTCTTGCGCCGCATCGGCGCGCTTTCCACTTCCTCCTCTACGCCTCGAAGGTGACGCGCGCGTGGCGGACGGCTTCGTCGCTCAGGCTGCCCGCGTCGCACGCCGCGAAAGCTCGCGCAAAATGATGCCTTCTCGGAGCCCGCGCGGGGAGATGCGCACTTCGCGCTGACCGAGACCAGCGACGAGCCCGGCTGTTACCGCCGCGCCCGCGGCGAGGCTCTGGGCGCGGTGCTTGTCCACGCCCCGTTTGATGAGCTTTTCCGGTGAGCTGTGGCTCAGCTCGTCGCACAGCTTCAACACCTGACCGGCGCTGGCTCCCGCGATGCCGCCCCCCAGCAGCTTGCCGATGGCCCGCGCGGTCCCGCCCGAGAGCAGCAGTGTGTCGAAGCGGCCGACCTGCCAGCGCGCCTTCTCGCATTCGCGCTGGACGTAGCGCGCCATGCGCACCGGCCCGCCCGGATCGCTCAACCGAAAGGCGTGGCCCAAGCGTAAGAACCCGAGCTGCAGGCTCTGCACGGTGTCGCAGTGCGAGCCGTCTCCGGCCGCCAGCTCGACGGAGCCGCCGCCGATGTCCGCCACGAGCACGCGGCCGGTGGTGAGCTTGAGCGCGCTGCGAGCGCCTTGGTAGGCCAAGCGCGCTTCCTCGTCTCCGGATACGAGCTGAATCGGCACGCCGAAGCGCTCTGAACAAGCATCGCAGAAGGCGCGCCCGTTGCGCGCGTCTCGAAGCGCGCTGGTGGCGACGGCGAGGAGCTTCTCCGCACCTAGCTCTCGCGCGACGGTTGCGGCGCGACCGACGCACGCGAGCGCACGGTCGAACGCGTCGTCGGGAAGCTGTCCGTGCAGCTGCACCACGCTGCCCAGTCGCAGCACCTCTTTGTGAGAGCCGATCTTCGAAAGCTCGGACGCGCCGTCGGTCAGCGCTACCAGCAGGTGAAACGAGTTCGAGCCGAGATCGAGCGCCGCGAGCTTCATGACTGCCAATCTCCGGGGTCATGGTGACTATCCCGCGCGGCCGGAGTGGCAAACGGGTGACGAAGCGCGAATTATCCGTCATTTCGCGGCGGAGGCGGGCCGAAGCTCACGCCGTGGCGCGCAGACGGATCACGGAGCGCACCGCCTCCGCGAAGCTCTCCACGACCTCGCTCGTGGACTCCATGCCGATGCAGCCGTCGGTCACGCTCTGGCCGTAGTTGAGCTTGGTCTTGTCCACCAGCTCTTGTCGACCTTCGCGTAGGTTGCTTTCCAGCATCACGCCCAGAATGTGCGATTGGCCTTGGCGGAGCTGGTCGGCCACGTTTGCGAGCACTGCGGGCTGCCGCAGCGGATCCTTGCCGCTGTTGTCGTGGCTGGCGTCGATCATGACGCGGGGGCTGACCTTGGCCTTCTGCAATGCGGCGACCGCCTTCTGTACCTCGGCTTCGCCGTAGTTCGGCCCTGCGCCGCCACCGCGCAGCACGATGTGGCAATGCGGATTGCCGGCGGTGCGTACTACGCCCACGCGACCCGCGCCGTCCACCCCGAGGAAGCTGTGCGCGCGAGAGGCCGCGATCATCGCGTTGATGGCAACCGTGAGGCCGCCGTCCGTGCCGTTCTTGAAGCCCACCGGCATCGAGAGCCCCGACGCCATCTCTCGGTGAGTTTGGCTTTCGGTCGTGCGCGCGCCGATCGCGGTCCAGCTCACCAGGTCTGCGATGTACTGGGGGATGATGGGATCGAGCATCTCCGTAGCCGCCGGCAAGCCGAGCTCGGCGACGTCGCGGAGCAGCGCGCGCGCTTTGCGGATACCGGTCGGAATGTCATAGGTGCCGTCCAGGTGCGGGTCGTTGATGAGGCCCTTCCAGCCCACGGTGGTGCGCGGTTTTTCGAAGTAGACGCGCATCACGATGACGAGCGCATCCTTCACGCGCTCGCGCAATTCCAGCAAGCGACCGGCGTAGTCCAGCGCCGCGACTGGATCGTGAATGGAGCACGGACCGACGATCACGAGCTTGCGCGGGTCGCGCCCTTCCAGCACCGCCTGGATCTCTTGGCGAGCGCGAAAGACGACGTCTGCCGCGCGATCGCTGAGCGGTAGCTCGCGGGTGACTTCATCAGGGCTGAGGAGGGCGGTGGTGTCCACGATTCGGAGATCTTTGGTTTCGCGCATGGTTCTAGGTTTTCGCTCGGGGCCCAGAAAAACAGAAAGCCCCGCGTCGCTTTGCGGCGACCGGGGCTTTCTTCTAACCTTTTCGTCGTTTCTAACTAAAGGCTCGACCCTGTCGCCGCTGTTTCAGCGCGCCAATAGCCAAACCAAAAGAAGCGACGAGAGGCCATGAAGTAACTGCAAGCTACACGATGCGACGCCGACGCGCAAGGCGGAGACCCGTGAGCATGGCGACGAATCCGAACAGCGCCGCGGATTGTCCGCGCGTCCGGCTCAGCGCACCCGTGCGGGTGTTCAGGCTGCAACCGCTCGATTCGTCCGGCTCGGGCTGATCCGCGCGGCACTGGCCGGAGAAGCCATGCCGGTTTTCGCAGCTGTCGGTCGCCGCTACTCGATCCGGCGGATAAATAGCGCAAATTCCCTCGACGTCGTCCGACGACAAGCTGCGGAAGGAGTCGCCGTCTCGCGAGGGGTCGTAAATGGATTTCATGGTCGCGGCCCCGTCCAGCGAGTGGGACAGTCCAAGGAAGTGACCTGCCTCGTGCGTGAGCACGCTCAGCAAGTCGTCTCCTTGAATTGGATCGCCGACGGTGAGGGTCGCGCCGATCCCGTTGAGCTCGATGTCCGCGTCCCAGAGCTCCCCCGTCTTGGTGTCGAAGCGGGTCGTGGTGAGGCCGATGGCGTTGGCGGCGCCTACATGGGGCCAGTCGTCTTCCCGAAACAGCACGATGTTCGCGTTGCCGGCGCGGCTGTTGTACTCGGAGACACCGCATTCCACGGCGCCGATGACGTTCGCTTGGATGCTGAGCTTGCCGCCGGGGCACGACACGTCGTTCCACGCGTCGAAGGCTTGCTTCACCGCAGTCTCTACGTCGTCGTAGCTCAGTCCGTTCCGCGGCGAGCCGAGGTCGTGCACCGCTACCGTGACGCAGCTGCTGGCCCAGGCGAGCGGGATACCGCTCACGACGCACAGGTCTTCGATCTCGCAGTCGACGTCGAGATCGTTCGGGTCACACGTGGTGGTACGACAGAACGCAGCCGCGGTACTGCTCGCGAGCAGCAGCCCGGCGCAGACCAAGCTGGATAGCCAACGGGCCGCGCTCACGGCTGCACCGCCGCGCGGATCAAGCTGCGGGCACGACCGAGCTCGGTGCCCGACAGCACCTTCACGGCCGAGCTTTCGAAATCCACGATCTCAGGCAGGTCCGGGCTCGTCGTGAGCAGGCGCTCTCCTCGGGCCAAGATGGGGTAGTGGCCCTGGGACATGCCGTTCACGTAAAAAACGCCCTCCGGGCCTTGGAGCAAGAACGCGACGCACGGCTTGGAGTGCGCCCACTGCACCTGGCCATGCACGCGCTCGCCCTCGCGGCCCACGCTGCCGCCCAGCGTGCGCACGATGACTTCGCGATCCATTCCCTCGGCTTTGGCCAGGCTCTCTTCGATGCGAACGCGCGTGTCGGTCACGATGCGACGACGACGCCCCAAATCCTCGTAGTGGCTTTCACTCGCCAGCGGCGTCACCACCGCGATGCCACGCGAGCCCTTGGCGAGCGCCGCGAGCGAGACGCTGCGCACCACGGTGGCATGCGCGGAGGTCGCGACCCCCGTAACCAGACTCGAACCGACACCCGTGAGCAGCGAACGACGCGAAAGCAAGGCCATTGATCGAAGCATCTTGACAGTAATCGGGAAATCTTCAAACCGGATACTGCAAAGTCAGCGGCGTTCGTTCGAGAAAAATATGACGAAAGCCGGCGAGCCGCTTCGCCAGATTCGCTATCGGGGCTGGCCGAGCAGTTGCCGGTCTGCTGCGTCATGTCGCGACATGGGCTACGAAGGCCGCGCCGTTCGCGACGCCCTCATCTCACTCGAGGCCGTCCGGCTCATGCCTTGACGGTCGAGTGCGAAGACCAGCTTCGACTCGCTCGTCGTACGTGTACAGGTCGTCATCGCCGGTGCGTGCGAGCGTCTGGACCATCGTCGTGGCGCGTTCCGTGCGGGCGGTACGACGCTGACCTCGGCTTTCGCGTTTAAGGTCGAGTTGCCGCCATCGAGCGCGTCAGCCGTGAAAGCAACGCCGCATGGCGACTCATCACCTTCCGGAGAAGCGAGGCTGCGCGTGCAATTGCTCCATATGCGCATTCAGTGCCGGGTCCTGTTTCGAGTTTGCTCGCACACACCCTCGTCATCCTTTCGCTACCGATATGCCGCTAGAGAAACAAGTCCGCACGTTAGCGAGATGGCGCTTGCTACGCGGGTCAGAGAAGTCGAAGGTGCGGCGAAGAGGTGATGTGATGAGGAGTGCCGCGAGTCCGCATGCTTTGAAGATGGCGCTGCCAGTCTTGCTCGCGCTTGGCGGCTGCACCGTCGACGCGTCAGTCCCTTCGGAGGAGTTGTCACGCATCGCGCAAGGGGCCTTGGTGGACTGCACCGAGGAAGCGTCGGAACCCAATGATACACGGGCCACGGCGGCGCCCTACGCTTTTGGCACCACGCAGCCCGGGGCCTTCTGCGAGTCGAACCTGCGTGACTATTACACCTTCCAGGGCCCGGCCTCCGGTCAGGCTTTCTCGCTTCGGCTCCAGTTCTCGAGCATCCAGTCGGAGATAGATTTCTATCTCACGGACGCGGCCGGGAATTTCGTGACCTATAGTTACGGAACCGGCGACAATCGCGTCATCTCCGCCGTTTCCAACGGCGGTCAGTACTATCTGCAAGTCGAGGGACGGCGCAGTGCCACGTACCGCCTCGAGAGCGCGCTCGGCAGCCTCCCTCGGTGCTCTGAGCCGGATCCCGACGAGCCGAACGATTTTTATGGGGAGTTCAAGCCCATCCCGTTCGGGGTGCCGTACAGTGCGTTTAGCTGTGCGGGGGAAAACGACTACTACCAATTCCAGGGCCCGCCGACTGGTCAGGAATTCACCGTCAATCTCGTCTTCGACCATGAAGCCGGCGACCTGGACTTCGATCTGTCGAGCACCTCTTCGTCTTACCGCGCACGGTCCCGTAACGACAACGAGACCGTGAGTGTGATTTCGAACGGAGGCATCTACACCCTTCAAGTTGCTGGCCCGAACTTCAACAACACGTACGGCTCGCCCAGTAACACGTACGAGATTCGAACTGAGCTCGGTTACCATCCGGTCTCATCGTGCGGCGACGAGGACGGCCTGGAGCCCAATGATCGACCAGGTCTGTCCACCCCCGTGAGCGGTACGACGGACTTTGAAGCCTTCTTGTGCGGCGACCTGCCGGACTACTACTCGTTCCAAGGGGCCGCGGCTGGCACGCCGTTCTTCGCAAGTGTAGAGTTCGCGGGACCTGCGGACGCGACCGTCGAGCTCATCAATCAAGGCGGCGTCACCGTCGCGACCGGGCGCACTCTCGTCGAGCCGGTGGACGGTGCGCCGGCAGCGGAGCTGGTCGGCACGATCTCGGACGGAGGCACGTATCAGCTGGTAGTGCGTGCCAGCAATGACTCCGTTGCGCAGCAGTACGACGTCCACTTCAGCAGCCCCCAGCTCCCACTCGCGTGCGTCAGTGTCGAAGATACGTACGAGCCCAACGACAGCTCTTTTCGCGCCACCTCGGTGCCCTACCCGGGTCGAATCGAAGCGAGCAGCTGCCTGGGCAACGTCGACCAATTCCGCTTCCAAGCGCCGCCGAGCCGAGTGCGGTTCGAGGTGGAAGTCGCGTTCAGCGAGCTTGCGGGGCCGGTTCTCGTTCGCCTGTTGAGCGACACGGGCTTGGTCCAAGAGAAGCTCGTCACGAAGCCCGGCCTGGCGCTTTTCGAGCAATCTTCGAACGGGGGGCGTTACCGCATCGTTTTGGACCCCCGCACGGCACAGAGCAACAGCTACTCCATCACTCTTCGCGACGCGTCGCGGTTGTGCTCGGTGGGCGCCGAGATCGGCTCCTTGGGCGTAGCTTGCGGAATTGCCAACGGCGGCCCGTTCGGCGCCGTGCAGGCGGCACTCAGCGACGAAAGTGCTCCCGACGTAGCCGAAGGAATCTCCTACAACGTCACGCTTTCGGAGAGCTCGGTTGGCAATCGAGGAGTCTTTGCCTTCACTCCCACCGAGACAGGTTCCTACACTCTCTTCACCGGCTCCCCCGGTGCCCGTACGGAGGTCCGGTCGCCGACGGGGGTGATGGAACCTGAGTGCATCACCGCCTTGGACGCACGTCAGTGCAACAAGCTCAAGCGCGTCTATCGGTACGACCTGACGGGGGGCGTGCGCTACATCGTCCAAATCGGGCCGAGCTTCCCGCAAAAATTCGTCCGCATCGGTATCCAGCGCACGGTCATCAGCGCGCTCGAGTGCACGAACCAGCAGCTGCCGGACCGCGGCGCCGCTTGCGTGCGGGACTTGGTGGATGCGGCCATGCAGGCTGGCCCGTTCCAGACGACGGGACCGGCACTCACGGAGAACGCCCTCACGTTGACGCAGCTCGCCGGTACGACGGGTGTGAGATCAGGCAGCGTGACCTTCACGCCTCCTTTGTCCGGCACCTATGAGCTCTTCTTATCCGCGGCCGTGCCCGTCGTCGTGTGGGACGAGACGGCGGAGGTCCCCTTGACTTGTCAGCGGAGCCTTCCTGCCGAGGACTGCGCCACGTTCCGCCGTGCCGTAACGGTGCAGCTGGACAGCCGACGCACCTACCGGTTGGACTTGGGCGCGACGACGGCAGCCTCTCCGCGGCTGCTGCTGAAGCGCGTCGAGCCTCCAGCCCCTGCCGTCTGTGGCCCCACTGAGTTGCCGGACGAAGCGGTTGCCTGCGCCATCCCCACGTCGGCTTCGCTACCGAGCATCGACGCGAGCGCCCTGAGCGACGAGGGGCCGGCCACGCCCCTACCGCCTGGTGTCGCGAGCTACGTCAACTTGGTGGTCGGCACCGACGGCAACGCCGGCGCGCTCACCTTCCAGCCGACGATCTCCGGCAGCTATCAGCTGTTCCTCGGAGCGCCGCACGTCCCGTTCCGCCTCTACGACGGGTTGCTCCAGTTGGGCGCGACGTGCACGGAACAGCTCTCGTCGTCGGCATGCGTCGCGTTCCGCCGCGGCACGCGCTTCGAGCTGAAAGCGGACCGGACTTACCGGCTCGAGCTCGGACCCGTAACTCCGTCCAATCGCATCCGCGTGTTGCTCGACTCCAGCAACGACTAATTGCGCCCCTCAGGCCGGGTGAAAATCATGAAGATCTCCAAACAGCTTCTTGCTCACCTCCTTGCGCTCTCCTCACTCGTAACCGGTTGCGGTTCGCCGGAAGGCGCCGCGACCGTGGGGGAGGAGGACAGCGCCTCGTCGAGCCAATCGCTCGACCCGTGCGCCGACGACCCGCTGGAGCCCAATCAGAGCGCGGTCACGGCCGTGAATCTGCCCCTCGGAACCCAGCAGCAGGCGGTCAGCTGCCCGCAGAACGTCGACTTCTACTCCTTCCAGGGACCGCCGCCCGGCACCCCGTTCACTGTCTCGCTCGTATTCCAGAGCGATGATTTCGATTACGGCACGGACACCGGCGACCTGAACGCTCTGTTGCGCAGCCAAGCCGGCAACCTGCTGTTTATCGGGGACCGCGAGGCGAAGGACAACGAGTTCTTGCCCGCTGTGTCGGACGGCGGCGTCTACTCGCTGGAGATTCAAAGCGCCCTGAGACGCGTCCCGTACACGGTCGCGGTCACGCAGGGCAACCTGCGCTGCGGCATTCTGGACGACTCGCTCGAGCCGAATCAGTCGATCAGCGAGGCTTCTTTGCTGACGAGCACGCCGAGCGAGGCCTACATCTGCCGGGGGGATTCGGACTACTACCGGATTCAGGGACCGCCCGCCGGGCAAGTCCTCGCGGTCGACCTAACGTTCACGCCGGCGCGCGGGCAGCTTGGCCTGCGCATGTTCGACCGCAACGGCGAGCGAGTCGGTCCGGAATACACCTCCGGCTCTCCCACTACCCGCCTCATCAATTCCGACGGCGGCGTGTACTTCGCCGAGGTCTTCGGGTACGGCAAGTCTTCGGGGGAGTACAGCCTCCAAGCTCGCGCCACGGTGCCGAGCTGCGCCCTGGAGGACGCGTTCGAGCCAAACGACACCGCTGCGACCGCGCGTCCCGTACCCTTCGGCAGCATCATCAATGGCTACATGTGCCAGGGTGGTCGCGACTACTATCGCTTCACGGGCCCTCCGGTCGGTGAGCCTTTCCAAATTCGAGCCGCCATCACCAACAGCGTACAGATGGGGGTTACGGACGCGGATGGAAAGTACGTGTTCAGCGGGGACACGTTCAGCTTCGGCACCATCAACCTGGTTTCGAACGGGCGGGACTACACCATTGCCATCGCTAATCCGCCGACCTTCAACCCGGTAGACGCCGCTTACGAGCTGACCCTCCAATTCCCGGAGCCAGACACTTCCTGTGATATCGAGCGGGACTTGGAGCCGCTCGGCAGGGCGTGCAAGGTAGCCAACGCGGGTCCGTTCCAAGCGATCAACCTTGCGACGACGCCCAGCCCCACGTTGACGACAAGCCGTTCGTATGTGATGAAGCTCGCGCCGTCGGAGGATCCGGTCAACGGCGGCATCGTGTACGGCGGCACGGCCGAGTTCACCGCGCCAGAGACCGCTTCGTACGCTCTTTTCACGGGCTCTCCGGGCATCCCTCTGGCGTTGAGCGAACATGGGCAGCCGGTGGGTTACGCTTGCTCCCAATCCTTCGGCCTTCGGGACTGCAACAAGCTCCTCCGCGGTTCTCGCTACGAGCTCGAAGCGGGCCACACCTACCAGCTCACGTTCGAGCCGAGCTACGCGCCCACGCAGCCGTCGGTTCGCATCGGATGGGAGCGCGTTGCGGACTTCACTGCCCCGCCGCTCTGCGAGGACCTCCGAAACGTCGAGGCGACGTGCCAAACCGCCGAAGCCGACACGCGGACGTTGGCGGCGGGCCCCCTCGGCTCGGCTACCAGCGCCCCCCCCGTGGAGGAGAGCGTCTCCTACGGGATCCGACTCGTGACGGGTACCGCCGGCAATGCGGGCTCGGTGGTTTTCACGCCCGCGATCACCGGTCAGTACGTCGTGTACCTGGGTAGCAACGTGCCGTTCAGCGTGTGGGACGGCGCGGTCGAGGTCGCTGCGAGCTGCGCCAGCGGCCTTCCAACCGAGGTCTGCAGCAACCTGCGTCGCGCGACGGTCTTGGACTTGGAGGGCGGCGAGCCTTACCGCATCGACCTGGGTCCCACTAGCCCTCAGTCTTACGTCCGCTTCGTGGTCCAACCGAATATCGCGCTTGCCGGCGAGTGCAACCTGGCCGACCTGCAGTCGCTCGAACAAATCTGCGCGCTCGACTCGCAGTCCACGATGGTAGCGGACGTGTCGAACGGGAACAGTGTCGGTCTCGCGGAAGCGGTGCCGTACAACATCAAGCTGCGCCCAACGGAGGCTGCCTTCCGCGGTGACGTCAACTACTACACATCGAACCGCGGCCGCTTCGCGGTTTATCTCGGCTCGGCCGGGGTTCCGCTGAGCGTCTCCGAGTTCGGGGGCCGGCGTTATATTCAGCCGCTTTGCACGGCCCGCCTGCCCAGCAGCTCGTGCGGGCAATACAAGGTCGTGCAGGTCTACAGCTCACAGTTCTACCGCTTGTTGAACCTGGGCCTCGGGCCTTCAAGCCCGCAGGCGTGGGTTCGGGCCGCGATCGGCAACGAGACGCCGATCCAGCCCTGAGCAGGCACGGTCGTCGCGACGACATGCGTTCAAATGGCGCGTCGTCGTCGCGCACCGCATGTCCGATTTGCAACGTCGCGGGCTGCTTCAAGATGCCGCGCTGGCGACCGGATGCACAACGTTTCGCCCTACGTGGCGCCGAGTGGGACGTTCGTGCTTCGCCTCAATGTGCTCCTGAAGCTCTGCCGCTCGAGTCGACGATGGTGAAGGGCATCGACTGGTAGTCCCGTCCGTCAAATTTGCCGCTCGCGCAATCTTTACTTGAAAGTCGTTCGTTAGACCCGCGCAGGGCGTATCTGGGGGGGGGATGTTCATGAAGCACTCGGTGGGAAAAGTCTGTCGCGCCGCGCTCTTGATCGCAGTCGCGCCGGTCCTCGGGTGCTCGGCCTCCGAGGGAGCACCGGCCAGCCGCGCGCAAGCGATCGATGTCGATTCGGCGGTCGTCATTCGACAAGTCTATGGCGGCGGCAGCAACTCAGGGGCGCCATACAGCCACGACTTCATCGAGCTGTTCAACCGCAGCAATGCGTCCGTGACGCTGACGGGCTACTCGCTTCAATACGCCAGCGCGAGCGGAACCGGCAACTTGGGCGCGACGGCTACGCAACTGACCGACCTACCCGTTATCACGCTTGCCCCGGGCCAATCTTACCTCGTGCAAGAAGGCGGCGGCTCCACCGGTGCGTCGCTGGCAGCGGACCTGGTCGACGCTACGCCCATCGCGCTCTCGGCCACGGCCGGCAAGGTTGCTCTGGTCAGCTCGACGGTTTCGGTCGGTTGCAACGGCGGAAGCGCGTCGTGCAGCGCGTCGCAGCTAGCCAGCATCGTAGACTTGGTGGGGTATGGCGGCGCCAACTTCGCGGAAGGTAGCTCCGCTCCCGCCGCTTCGAACTCGACCGCTGTCGCGCGCGTCGTCAACGGCTGCCAGGACAGCAACGAAAACTCGCTCGACTTCGCGGCCAGCCCACCTTCGCCGCGAAACACCACCACTCCACCGGCCGTCTGCGAAGGGGGCGGCGGCGGCGGCAGCGGAGGCGTCGCCGGGAGCGGAGGCGTCGCCGGGAGCGGAGGCGTTGGCGGCAGCACGAGCGGAGGCGGCTCAGGTGGGGCCGGGGAGCCGCCCGAGCCCGGTCCGCTGCGGATCCACGACATCCAAGGCGCCGCCCATCTCTCGTCGCGCGCGGGCCAGACGGTCACGAACGTCCCCGGAATCGTGACGGCTGTTCGCAGCAACGGCTTCTATCTCCAAGACTCCACGCCCGACAGCGATCCCGCCACGTCAGAAGGCATCTTCGTCTTCACGTCGAGCAGGCCTGGCGTCGCGGTTGGTGACTCGGCGCTGGTGACGAGCTTGGTGAGCGAGTTTCGCCCGGGTTGCAGCCCTTGCAACGCGAGCTCCAGCGGGTACGGAAACCTCGCGACCACGGAGCTGGACCGTCCTACTTCAATCGTGATCGTAAGCTCGGGTAACCCACTGCCGGACGCGATCCGTATCGGCGCTTCGGGTCGAGCGATTCCAAGCGTCGTCATCGACGACGACGCCGCGGGCGGCAACGTCGAAAGCTCGGGCAGCATCTTCGATCCGAGCAACAACGGCCTCGACTTTTACGAGAGCCTGGAGGGCATGCGGGTAGAGGTGTTGGATCCCGTCGCAGTCGGACCGAGTGCCGACTTCAGCGGCGGCTCCCGCGAGATTCCGGTGGTGGCCGATGGTGGCAGTGCCGCCGGTATCCGAACGGCTCGGGGCGGTTTGCTCATCCAGCCGTTCGACTTCAATCCCGAGCGAATCCACCTCGCGAATGACCTCACCCCTTTGCCTGAAATCAACGTCGGCGACTCCTTCGCGGGCGCGGTCGTCGGAGTCTTGGACTACAGCTTCGGGAACTTCAAGCTGCTGGTCAGCGCGCCCGTCCCCACCCCAAGCGCTTCCGGAATCGCGCGCGAGACTCTGTCCCTCGGCGCGCCGGCCGCCAATCAGCTCAACATCGCGTCCTTCAACGTGGAGAACTTGGACCCGAGTGACCCCGCGGACAAGTTTACGGCTCTGGGCGAGGTCATCGCGACTAGCCTAGGCGCTCCGGATTTGATCGCCTTGGAGGAGCTCCAAGACAACAGCGGCCCCGTCAGCAATGGCGTTGTCGACGCCTCGCAAACCGTTACGATGTTGGTCGCGGCCATCACGGCCGCGGGCGGCCCGAGCTACGACTACGCCTCCATCAACCCCGAGAACAATAAGGATGGCGGCGAGCCGGGAGGCAACATCCGCGTCGGGTTCCTCTTCCGCAAAGATCGGGGGCTCACTCTCGTCTCCAGGCCCGGCGCCGTCTTCGACACTCCGAACCAGGTTCTCGACCGAAACGGCGCCCCCGCCTTGAAATACAGCCCCGGGCGCATCGATCCGGGCAATCCGGCGTTCGCTAACAGCCGCAAGCCGCTCACCGCGCAATTCTCCTTCAACGGCGTGCCCCTTTTCGTCGTCGCCAATCACTTCAACTCCAAGGGCGGGGACCAACCGTTGTTCGGGCGCTTCCAGCCCCCTCAGCTCAGCTCGGAGAGCCAGCGAGTTGCCCAGGCCCAAGTGGTAGGCAACTTCGTGAGTCAGATCCGCGCGTTGGATCCGAGCGCGGCCGTCGTCGTCCTCGGCGACCTCAACGACTTCGAGTTCTCTCCTCCCATCACCGTGCTGGAGAGCGCGGGTCTAAACACCTTGGTGGAGACGCTCTCGCTGAACGAGCGGTACTCGTACGTTTACCAAGGTAACTCGCAGGTGCTGGACCAGGTGCTCGTATCCGGCAGCTTGCTTGAGCGCCTCGCGGGCTTCGACATCGTCCACCTCAACGCGGAGTTCGCGGAACAGCTGAGCGATCACGATCCTGCGGTGGCTCGCTTCACCCTCGGCAGCCTGCCGCTACGCTGCGAGAGCGACGCTCTTGCATCTCGCGCCCTCGCGGGTGCTTGCGAAGCCGCAGCGTCGGGTACTATCACCGTGCAAGGCGCCTCGCCGGCAGGAACTGACAGCGGCCCCGCTCTTCAATCGGGTACCGCCTACGGGCTGCGGCTGATCGAGAGCGGCACCCCCGGTCTTTTCGTCGGGCGGTTCCACTACGTGGTGGGTGACTCGGCGACACCGGAGCGCCGCGTCGTTTACACGGGCACTCCTTCGCTTCCCATTTCGCTGCAGGCCCCGGCACAAACCGCGGGCGTCGGCGAGCTCGAATGCCGCAGTTACCTCAACGAGTCGTTCAAAAGCGGCCTGGTCGGCAGCTCTTGCTCCTCGCTCAAGGAGGGCTTCCGGACCACGCCCCTCGCCCCTGGCCACTACGTCATCGATGTCGGTCCCACCCCATCGCGCTGGGTCCGCTTCTACATCGCTCCGGAAGAGCGCGCGGTGGCGGCCACGCCGCTGACGTCGGTCTGCCCGGCTCCCCCGCCGGCTGTCTGCAGCGCCGCCGCGACGCTCACTGCGCTCACGGCGCCCGGCCTGGCCTCGTCGAATCCGCCCGTCATCACCGTCGACACGACGTACGGCGTTCGTCTCAAGAGCGCGGCGGACGGCGTGCTGGAGGGAGTCCTCGTGTTCGTCCCACCCAGCAGCGGTGAGTACGCGCTGTCTTTGGGGACGCCCAAGTTCGGCGCGCAGGTTCGCGCCGAAGGCGACCGCGCGACAGTGCCGCCGTCGTGTGCAGGTAAGGTCGCGGCGGAAGCAAATTGTGGCTCGTTCAAGTCGACCCAGCTGGTTCAGCTCGTCGGCGGGAAGCGCTACCGAATCGAGCTCAATGGCGTGGACGACGCGAGCTGGGTACGGCTAGCGGTCAGCCATTCAAGTCCGTAACCATTCCGGCTCCCGATCGACCCGGCGTCGATCGGGAGCCGGAATGTTGCGTCTTCCAACCAACAGGGGCATCCGCGAGCCAACGCGTGCGCGGTCGGGAAACTGAGGAGTATCAACGTGGCTTCGAATCATCAGCGCGGTTTGCTAGGGCTTGGAGGTGGCGGGCACCAGAGTTGGTATCGCCTCGTCGCCGGTACTGGTCTGGTGGCAGCGCTCATCGGCTGTAGCGCCGATGAAGCCACACCCGGTGGCGCGCTTGCGGCGCCGCTTACCTGCGGCGAGGCGTCGGTAGCTGCATGCGAGCTCGCGGCGACGGGTACGAGCCGACCCGTGCTAGCGGGGCCTTCTGGAGCGCCTACGCCAACGATCGTAACTGGGGAGATGTACGGCATCCGGCTGCCCCGCAGTGGTTCCGCTTTTACCGGCAGCGTTCTTCTGCAAGCGGAGCGCACCGGCATTCACCACGTTTACCTCGGCACGCCGAACGTTCCATTCGCGGTCGTGGACATCTCCACGGGGCTGGCCGTGACGGCGCTGGAGAGCGAGCGCCTCGACTGCACGAAGCTCCGACGCGTTCTGAGCTTTCGCTTCGAGCGAGGCCACACCTACCGGCTCGCGTTGGGGCCGCTCACGCCCGCTTCATGGGTGCGGCTCTACGTAGAGGGAGGCATCGAGGCGTGCGAGCTATCGCCCGCTCGGCTGCTCGAGGCGGAAGCTGACGCTCTACGGCCGACCTCGATATTGTATTACTACACCGACCCGTATCCGGTGCTGGCTGACCACATTTACGTTCTCGAGCTGAATCCAACCCGGCCGCGCGCGGTCGCGTTCAGCCCCCCTCGCGCCGGCGACTACACGCTGTTCTTGGGGAGCCCTACCTTGGGTCATGATCTGGTCACCGGCGAATCCAGCTGTGCAAAACTCGCGAGTTGCCAAGGCCGGACGGGGGAGGGCGGCAGCTTGATTCGCTCCAGCGAGACTTATTCGCTCCAGGCTGGCACGACGTACCAGCTCACCTTTGACGCGGCAGGCGAGCCGGGCGCATCCAGTCACGTCCGCTTCGGCTTCTACGACACACCGGCGCCGTGTGCGGTGAACAACGGCGGTTGTGACTCCTTGACGTCTTGCGACTCGCCAGACGGGGTGGCGGTGGTGTGCGGGACCTGTCCTGACGGCTACGCGGGCGATGGCGACACTGGCTGCGCCGACATAGACGAGTGTTCGACCGGCACGGACGACTGCGACAGCGATCCGGACGCCTGCGTGAACACGCCTGGCTCGTTCCGGTGCGTGTGTCCGGCGGAGCAACCGGGGCCCGGTTATGGGGAGCAGGGCTGCGAGGCGGAGCCGGACGGCCCGCGCCTGTCCCTCGGCAACAACTTTGGCTGCGCGTACTGGGCCGACGGACACGTCAAATGCTGGGGCGAAAACTCGAGTGGGCAGTTGGGTCTCGGGGACCGGCTGCATCGTGGCGACGAGCCGGGGGAGATGGGAGCGTCCTTGCCGTTCGTCGACACCGGCGTACCGGTCAAGCAAGTCGAGACGACGGCACTGGACAGCGTGTGCGCGCTAGGCGTGGATGGCCTCGTTCGCTGTTGGGGCGCGAACTGGAGCGGGCTGCTGGGTTACGGCTCCAACCGGCCCTACGTGGGTCGTCTCCAGGGAGAGATGGGCGCAAACCTGCGTCCCCTGTCACTCGGGAGCGACATCCAGATCGCAAAGCTGGTCGGCGGAGACAAATCGATGTGCGCGCTCACCACCGAAGGCACCATCAAGTGCTGGGGCGACAACGCCCAGGGGCAGCTGGGGCTCGGCGACAAGTTGGCCCGCGGCGCTGATCCCGCTTTGATGGGAGATGCGCTCCCGACGGTAGACTTGGGGACGGGGTTCGTAGCGGCTGACCTCGTTTGCGGCGCTCACTCGTGCTGCGCGCTTTCGAATGTCGGCCGCGTCAAGTGCTGGGGCGGGAACTTCAACGGTGGCCTCGGCCTAGAGCTGCCCACCTACAGCGCGGTCAGCACCATCAACTGCGTCGGCGACGAGTCGGGGGAGATGGGAAACGACCTACCGTATGTGGACCTCGGTACCGGGCAGACTGTGATCTCGCTCCACTCCGGCATCGACTTCACCTGCGCCGTCTTGACCGGCAGTGGGGTGAAGTGCTGGGGTGACAACCTGGACGGCGGGGTCGGCTACGGTCGAGAAGTGGGCGTGGGGGACGACTCGGGGGAGATGGGCGACCACCTGCCGTTCGTTGACTTGGGGAGCAATGCCGTTCTCCGTTCGCTGTCGAGCGGCACCGGCGGCAACATGTGCGCCGTCGAAAACGATGGGCAGCTCCGCTGCTGGGGTGGTCTTGGTGGTCTCGGTTTCCCGGCCACCAATCCCCGGGGGGACGGCAGCAACGAGATGGGCGATTCCCTCCCATTTCTCAAGCTCGGCACGGGCCGCCGAGTCCTCGACGACGTCCGCGGCCGCTTCTTCGGTTGCGCGAGCCTCGACGACGCGTCCATCAAGTGCTGGGGGTCGAATCGCAACGGTGCCCTCGGTGTGGGGGACACGCGGAGTCGAGCTGGCGCCGACAGTGACATGGGCGACAACCTTCCCTCGCTGGAGCTTGGCAAGTAATTCCTGAAGCAGAAAGTCGAGCCATGAAGTCTAATTTTAGAGATCCCGCTATACACGCCGCCCTTCTGGTCGCGAGCGGCCTCGCTTGCTCGAGCCCCCCGGTGGAGGAAAGCGTCGCCACGGACCGCCAGGAGTTGGAGGAGGTAGCGCCCGCGTGGGCACAAGCCCGTCGCTCTCCGCGCCACACTGCTTACAACGCGGCGGAATCCGTCATCACCTCTACCAACGTCGGGAGGCTCCATACGGTCTGGGAAGCCGCCGTCGGGACCGACCAATTAATCTACCGGGACCAGCAGCTGTTCGCGACCACTCCTGTCGCGGGCAAGGGCGGGGTCATTGCCCTCGCCGCCGGCACGGGCGGCTTCATCTGGTCCTCGCAAGACCCAGCTGGCACGTTCGCCGGTTTTCCCGCGTACAACCACGGCGTCATCTACGCCAAGAACGAGGAAGCATCCATCGGCGTACGTGCCTTGAACGGTGACGAGCTCTATCGCGGGCCGTTTGCTGACGCGGAGTTCGTCACGACCAACCCCCTTTCGGCGGTGGATCACGTCTACCAGATTGGCACGGGGAGGTCGGCGCCCTCCTCGAGTGACCTGGTGCTTCGCAATACCGTCCTCAAGACGACCGTTATCGAGCCGTTGCCCTTTGCGACGCACGCGGATCCTGCGGCGGCGAATGAGCGACTCTTCGTCACGGGGGAAGGGGAGACATTGGCGCTCAACGCAACGACCGGCGCCGTCGTTTGGCAGGCCAGTGAGGGCTCGGACGCCTTCGGTCCTGCGGTGCTGGCTGGTCGAGTGTTCGTTCCCACCGACGAGGAAGGTGGCATTGCGGCTCTCGACGAGCGGACGGGTGCGGTGCTTTGGAGCCGAGCGACGACCGAGCCGATCGTGGGTAGCGTGGCCGTCACCGAGACGTCAGTGTTCGTGCCGATGGCCGTAGCCGGCGGGGGCGTGCGGGTGCAGGCATTCGACGTCGGTACGGGCGCCAACGTCTTCTCGACCGCCTTGGGAGACAGTGCGTTGTCTGGCGAGCTCGGCATTGCCGCGGACGTGGGGTATCTCGGCCAATCGAACGGTCACCTCTACGCGTTCGCCGTATCTACGGGGGCGCCGCTGCTCGACCTGAACCTGGGCAGCGGTCCCGTATCCGCCCCCGCCATCGCGGATGGTCACGTCTTCGTGGCGAGCGCGTCGCGAGTGTTCTCGCTTGGCCTCGAGGACGCGCTGGGCGCTCCGACCGCCGATCCCAACGGTCCTAGTCGAGCCGCGCGGCTGAGCGTCGATGGTCGATACGTCGCCTACGAGTCGTATGCCTCCAACCTGGTGAGCGGGGACACCAACCAACAGCCGGATATTTTCGTCTACGACCGACAGACCCACCGCAACACTCGTGTCAACCTCACGGCGGCCGGGGCGCAGGCGACCGATCGCAGCTTTCTCGCCGACTTCACCGAAAACGGGCGCTACGCCGCCTTCCGCTCCTGGGCTCAGAACCTCGGGGCAATTAGCGAAAGCTTGCCCTCCCTTTTCGTGGCGGACGTGGTTAGCGGCAGCATTGAAAAAGCAAACGTGGACAGCGCCGGGGTTCATATCACCACGAGTGGAAGCACCAGCATGAGTGCCGACGGCCGGGTCGTCGTTTTCGATGGCGTACGGGAAGAGAAACTACACGTGCGAGATCGCAGCGCGGGGACGACCACCACCCTCGATTGCGCGGCTCTGGGTCTGACCAGAATCGCGAACGGCGTCGTGAGCGGTAGCGGCCAACGCGTGCTGTTCTCGGGCTCCAACGCGCTCGGAAACGACGACCTGTACGTCTACAACGTCGCGAATTCCGCGCTACAGGTCGTGCCGCTTGGGAGCTATGCCCCGGAAATCTATCGCGTGCTGACGCTCTCCACCGAGCGCAACGCGCGCTTCGTGGTGTTCACCGCCGCGGCTGCCGAAGGCGCACCTCACTACGTCTACGTAGTGGACCGCGTTCAAGGAACGATCGAACGCGTGGCTTCATCTTCAGGCTCGCAGATTTGGCGAACCCCGTCCGTCACGCCCGACGGTCGCTACGTTTGCGTCACCTCGGACAATCCGTCGTTGGTGCCAAACGACACCAACGCCGCGCCGGACGTCTTCTTGATCGATCGGCAGCTAGGGACGACGTCGCGAGTGAGTGTCTCGAGCAGCGGCGGTCAGACCGGTCCCCAATACGGCGCTCGGCAGGGCGCGCTCAGCGCGGACGGAAAGCTCGTTGCCTTCACGACGGACTGGAAATTCGCGACAAGCGACCGCAATCAACGAGACGACATCTACCTCCGCGACATACCTGCGGCCACGACGACGCGTGTCAGCTTGGGCTATTGAAGAACCGTTGTTTTTGCCGCGCGTAGCGTAAAGCGGCGTGGTCGAATTCCGAGCCGTCGGGGAGGACGACGCGGCTCAAGTCGTATCGCCGCGACGGTAGCGCTCACGCTCAACTTACGGGACTGTCACGGCACGACGACTGCGGTCGTGGTATCCAAAAACATGAGACGAGTTGCATTCGCTGCAGCCCACCAGGGTCGCCACGTTGCGGGCACGGGTCGTTTCCAGGTGACTATCGGAACGGCCCCACAGTTCGGCCATATCGCTGTCGCCAACGGTGTTCTGTTCTTGCCCACGAGTGACGGCCACCTTTACGCCGTCCACACCGGCAACGGCGCGGTGCTCGCGGATTTCACCTTCAGCAAGCCGGTTGGGTCGCCTGCCATCGCAAATGGGCGCGTCTTCGTCCCGTACTCCGGCTCGGCGCCCGTTCCTGAGGGCCAGTCCGGAGGAGGCGTCGTCGCCCTCGCGCTTCCGGGAAGCATCTGCGCCACACCCTGACGTTGCGACGCCTCGTGGCCGGCCCGGCATCGCATGACGCGTGAGCGACATCACCGGTAGGTTGAGTCACGGACGAGGTCATTTGTGACGCACATGAACATGTGATGGGCAATGGCACACAACCGTTACATGAGCGCACTAGGTTCCGGGCATGGTGCTTCGTGGACGAAGACTCTCAATCGTCTCGCTCGGCGCAGCGCTCATCGGCTCCGCGGCGGCTTTCGGATGTGACCAGCGTCCGCCGAGTAAGGCTCAAGAGGCGTCCACCTACGTGCGCGAAGTGGCGCCGTTGTTCGTTCAATACTGCCAGTCTTGCCACTCGAGCTCGGCGCCAGCGGGGGACCTCTCTCTCGAAGGCTTCGAAGACGAAGCGGTGGCGACGCGTGACCTCGAGCTGGTGGAAAACATCCTCGGCCGAATCGAGCTGCGAGAGATGCCGCCGCCTCCGTTTCCCTCGCCTCCTGCGAGGCTGGTTACCGCGTTCAGCGAGTGGGTCAAACGGCTGCGACAAGAGAACGACTGCCGAGTCACGGCCGAGCCCGGCTTCGCTCCCCTACAGCGGCGGCCCGCGGGGCAGCTCGCTCGCTCTCTGCGCCAAGCACTCTCGCTACCTCAATCGTACGACTTCGAATCCTTGCTCGGACGCGACGACTCGATCGAAGGCTTCACCAATGTTGGGGAGACGCTGACTATCGACGCCGACTTCGCTTCGCGTTACCTCGACGCCGTCGTCGCGGGCGTGGATTACGCGCTTCGGGGCACGGAGACTACGAGTTACCGCGCCCTCATGTATTGCGCGGACGAAGACGAGACCACCTGCGCGAACCATCTGGTGGAGCGGTTCTTAACGCGCGCCTACCGCCGGGCCGCGGAGCCCGCCGAGCTCGACGAAGTCTTGCGCCTGTTCCGCGCCGAGCGCGAGCGGGGCACTTTCGAGGACGCGATGAAGACGGTGCTCGGCACGGCGTTTCTGTCCCCCGCCTTCATGATGCGGGTGGAGCTGGACGGCGGCCAGCCGGAGCCACACGCTCTCTCGCCCCGCGAGCTCGCTTCACGGCTCTCGTACTTCTTGTGGAGCGAGCCGCCGGACGACTCGCTCCTCGCCGCGGCGGACGCGGGGCTCCTCGGAACCGACCGGGGTCTAGAGCAGCAGGTCACGCGCATGCTGCGCAGCCCGAAGCGCGACGCGCTGGTCGACGGCTTCGCGGCCGAGTGGCTGTCGTTGAATGCGCTCGCTCAGGCGGATGGGATACCAGAGGAGCTGAAAGCGTCGATGATCGGCGAAACCAAGGACTTCGTGCGCGAGGTACTCTTCAACGAGGGCCGCTCACTCCGCGAACTGCTCCACGCGGACTTCACCTTCGTGGACGATGTCATGGCCGCGCACTACGGCTGGCGGTCTCCGGGGGGCACCCGAATGCGCGTGAGCACGGTGGGCACGCCCCGTACAGGCGGTCTCCTGACGCACGCGAGCCTCTTGGCCGTGACGTCCGCACCGACCCAAGCATCCATCGTCAAGCGAGGTGCTTTCGTGCTGAGTCGCTTCCTCTGTGCGGCGCCGCCGCCGCCCCCGCCGGACGCAGAGTCTACGGGCGGCACGGTGGACCCGAGCGCATCCCGGCGCGACCAGCTCATTCAGCATCGAGCGGACCCATCGTGCGCGTCGTGCCATGCAACCATGGATCCGATCGGCTTGGGCCTCGAACACTTCGACCGCCTCGGCGCCTATCGCGAGGCAGAAGATGGCGAAGCCCACCTCCCCATCGACGCGTCTGGTCAGTTACCGAGCGGGGAGACCTTCAGCAACGCGAGCGAGCTTGCGCAGGCGCTCAGCACGCATCCTCGCTTCGTGCGTTGCTTCTCGGAGAAGCTCTTGTCCTACGCTCTCGGACGTCGCTTGGCGGCTGGCGACCGCTGCTATCCCAGCCACTTCGCGGAGCTCGGGCCGGACGTTGCCTTTTCCGCACTCGTGTCGGAGGTCGTGAAGAGCCGAAGTTTTCGCATGCGGTCCCCCGAGCTAGACCAATGACGTTTCGACCCATTTCGCGGCGTAGCTTGGTTCGGGCCGGAGGAGTCGCTCTCGGGCTACCGCTACTGGAGGCAATGCTCCCTAGGAAAGCCGAGGCGGCCGAGCCGCCCCCTCGTTTGCTCATCTTCAACACACCGAATGGCTGCTACCGCCCGGCGATGAGCTCGTCGGGAACGGGCGCTTCTTACACGCTCGCCCCGTCGCTGCGGCCACTGGCGTACGCCGATCTCCTCGAGGACGTGACCCTGCTGAGCGGCCTGGACAACGTTCCATCGGTGCCCGGTGGAGACGTGCACAGTCCTCACGTGCAATTGTTGACGGGGGGGCCGTTCACGGGACCGCGGGTCGTTCCGTTCGCGTCTGCCGGTCAGTCGTGGGACCAGGCCATCAGCGCCCGGCTCAGCGCTTCCGCCGGCATACCTCCCGCGATTGTCGTCAGCGCAAAGCAGAAGGAGGTGTCGGACAGCGACCTCACCGTGCGCGGCCAACCGTCGCTGGTGCAACACTACCTGTCTTGGACGAGCGCCACGACCTACGTGCGAGCTCTGCGAGATCCATCGCGCATTTATGAGGTGCTTTTCGGCATCTCGCCCGGGAGTGAGGATGAGGTCACGGCGCGGGCCACGCTCGCGCGCAAGCGCACCCTGATCGATGCGGCTCTGCCCCAAATCGATGCGTTGCGCCACCGGGTGGGCGCGCGCGACCGAGCGACGCTAGACGCCTATTTGTCGAGCCTGAGAGAGGTGGAGCGCCGATTGGCCCGGCCGGCGAGCTCCTGCGGGAACGACTTCATCCTGCCCGAGGTCAGCAATCTGCCGGAGAGGTTGCAGTTGCTCGCCGACCTAGCCGTCCTCGCGTTTCAATGCGACGCGACGCGATTGATCGTGCTGACCACCGACTATGAAACCACGTCCGCGCCCTACCCGTGGGTAGGGGTGCCCGAGGGCTGGATCGAAGATGACGTCGCCGTCTCGCCCAGGCGTGCAAGTACTCTCAGGAAGCTTTTGGATTCGACGCCCTATCACCTAGGCCTCTCTCATCACGGTAACGATCCGGACAAGGTCGCCGCGATTCGGCTGATCGATGAATGGCATGTCGCCAAATTCGCGGCTCTCGCAAACCAGCTCAAGGCCGCGGCTGACGGATCCAGCTCATTGCTGGATAGCTCGCTGTTGCTCTTCACTCCGTCCATTGCGGACGGCGCAAGCCATAGTCCCTACGACTTGCCCTGCGTGCTGGCCGGTCGGGGCGGCGGCGCCGTTACGCCGGGGCAGCACCGACGCCTCGCCACGGGCACGGCTCCTTTCTTCGATCCCGGCGCCCCTGACCAGTCCTATCAAGGCACGCCGTTCTCCAACCTACTCGTGACGTTGTCGGACGTGCTCGGCTCTCCCGAGCCGAGTGGCACGTTCGGCAACAGCACCGGGCGCGTCCAGCTGCGCTGAACCTCCCGTCCTCGAGCGAGCACGGGTTAGGGCAACGACACGGCGCCACAGGCTTGCGTTTGGGAGCTCGACTCGGCGCCGTAGGTTGTATCATCCGAAAAAGTGAAGAGCCCCGCTGCGATTAAGGAGGGGGCGGTCGCCGTGCGGTTAAGCAAGCAACTAAGCAGTGGACGATTTCAGCTTTTGCGTTTGCGAGGCAGCGGCGGTGGACTCGGTGCCCGCGTGTGCGAGCGCCTGCACGTTGCCGAGTCAGACGTGCCCTTGACAGCGAGGACTCATCCGATGCGACATTCACGATACCTGCGTACGTTGTTGGTTTCTTTGGGTCTAGTTGGCTGGAGCGCGCTTTCGAGTGAGGCGCAGGCAGACGTGACCGTTCAGGTCTCGCGCACGATTCGGCCTGGCACGGAGTTGCAAGTCAGGGCGAGCGGCTTTGCTCCGGGCGAGACGGTGAGTTTCTCGCTGGACGGTGCGCCCGCCGTCATCGGCACGACTACCGCTGATGCGAGCGGCGCCCTGCGAGTGTCTCATGCACACATGCATGCTTTCGGTCTCAGCCGTAAACACTCAGTAACTTTCCCAAGTGAGGGCGCGCGTTGCCGGGATGACATCCGCATGACTGTTACCCGTGCAAAGTCGCCTTGCGCCACGTATCGGTGAGATCTCCGTGACAGGGGTCACGCTACCCAAGATTACCTCCGTCGCATGATATGGAGCGAACCATGATGGTCTTTCAGCTGCGTCCAGGTTTGCTCCTCATGGGGCTGTTGGGATTCGCCTCGGTTGGCTGCGCGTCGAACGGGGCGGGCGACACTGACCCGGCGCGCTCTACCGGCGCCGCACTGAGCTCCCTGCAGCTCAGCGTGCTCGCGGGTAGCATTGGTCAAGGCGGCAGTGTCGATGGCATCGGCAGCGCGGCGCGCTTCAACAATCTTTACGGCGTGGCGGTGGCGCCGACCGGTGACGTGTTCGTCGCCGAAACGCTCGCGGTCCGCAAAGTAGGCGCGGGCGCCGCGGTGAGCACGTTCAGCGCCCTGCCGACCTACGGTTTCGATCCGCCGGACAACCCCGATCCGCGGGGCATTGCGGTGGACTCTTCGAACGCCGTCTACGTATCTAACAACAACATCTACACCGTCGACAAAATCACCGGCAGCAACGCCATCACGCGCGTGGCCGGCAACCTGTTCAGCAACGGCTCGCCCGCAGATCTCAACCATCAGGAAGGCGTTGCTGTCGACGCGAGCGGCAACCTCTACATCGCTGACACGTGGAACGACCGTGTCGTGAAGGTCACGCCCGGTGGCCCAATCACGACGTTTGCGAGCGGCTTCTCGCAGCCTCGCGGCGTCGCGGTGGACCCTGGCGGGAACGTCTTGGTCGCCGATACTGGCAACCACACCATCCGTAGCATCGCCCCGAACGGCACGGTCACGACGCTCGCCGGCTCTCCGTCACAGTCCGCGAGTGTGGACGGTCCGGTGAACACGGCCGGCTTCGTGTCTCCGAGCGCGCTCGCGGCCGGGCTCGACGGCACGCTCTATGTGGTGGACGGTACGACCATCCGCAAGATCGCGCAGGGCACGGTCAGCACGCTCGTGGGCGTCGCCGGTCAATCCTCCCTCACACTCGGCACCCTGCCCGCGAGCCTGGAGAACCCTTCCGGTGTCGCCATCACTCCGCACGGCGACCTCATCATCACGGAGACATACCGCAACGTGGTGCTCACGGTCGAAGGCGCTGGTCCGGATTGCAGCAGCGGCGCTTGTTCCGTGTACTCGGATCCCAGCAAGGTGCTGGCCGACTTCCCAGCTTGCAGCAACGGCGACCTGAGCAGCACGTTGGCGACGGCTTGCGCGGTTACGGGCGGCGAGGTGCCGTTGACTGCGGGAAGCTTCGACTCGACGACGCCGCCGCAGCTCACCGTCGGTACCACTTACGGCGTTCGCCTCGCAGCGAACGCGGGTCAGAACGGCGGCACCATCGCGTTCACGGCGCCTGCCACAGACGAATACCTCGTCTACGTGGGCACGCCCAACGTTCCATTCAGCACCGACGGCGAGGCGCCTGCGTGCTCGCGCTACCTGTCCGAGAGCCGCGTCGCGGCCATCACGGGCGGAACGTGCGACAAGTTTCGCGGTGTGTACTCGCTGCCTCAGACTCAGTCCGGTGATCAAGTGCGCATCCGTCTCGGCAAGATCACGCCGCAGAGCTGGATTCGCGTCCTCATCCTCCCTCGCTAAACGCGCAGCGGGCGTTACCCAGGCGCGCCGTCGAGCGCGCCTGGGCCATCGCCACGTTTTGGGCTGGGCGGCCATCACTACGGCGTCGGGGCGACGCGGTCGAACCTGGCAAGACCGGCTAAGCAGGGTGTCGAAACGAATGCGCCCCCCCCTGCCGACGGCGGCGGGGCTCGTCGACAGGGCGGCGTTTGGATTCACCTATGACGAAGGCCGATTCGGACGTCAGTGGGCGCGCAATCCCTCCCCACCGTTGTACAAGGCGCCTGCTTCCGAAGCGCTCAAAGCTCGCTTGAATGCAACGAGCTCGTCCAGACTCGCCCGTAGCGGATACGCCACGCCGCTGCCTGGCTTCTTTCCAATGGTAGGAGCGGCGTCGTTCGCAGCCGAGGACAGGACGCCGGCGAACTGCCCGACGCTCTCATTGCCGCCATCCCGATAAATTCGGACCTGGTCGCTTTGGGCCCGGGCGTCGAACACCAGCACGTAGTGATGCCAGAGCGTGTCTTCTGGCACGAAGAGCGATGGTGAAGAAAACGAGAGCGGCGTGCGTCCTCCTCCGCGAATCACGAAGCGAAGCGCGTTGTTGCGCGAGGCGTCGTCTTGCAAGTAAAGCTGAATGCCCGTGCCCGAGGTCGACCAAGTGCTCGTGCTGAAAATCGCCTGAGTTCCACCGGCAGAGCCGAGGTTCGCGGAGCTCATACGCATCCAAAATGACAGCGAGAATTTCGCGTCGGGCTTGTGCATGAACGCGAAGCTTCCGCCACTGCCCAGCTCGGAGCCGCCTGTGACGTACTGATAGGCATTGCCCACCACGCCCGGTCGCGAGACGACGTTGTCGCTCGTTTGCCCGGCCACGGAGACGCTGACCGACAACCCCTCTTTCACGTCCTGGGTCGTTCCCGGTTGGCCCTCGAAGGAGAACGAAGCGAAGGCCCCCCGCGATGGGTAATCGATGCCAACTTCTTCACCGGGCGCGGCGAGGTTGCTGATGTGCAGCGACACGGGCATCCCATCCTCCAGGACGACGCTCAGGTCGTAGTTGCCCGGCCCCCGTGGCGTGAGAGTCACGGCCGCCGCTTGGGACGCCAAGCTACCGAGCAAGAACGCGCTCGCCCAAGCCACTTCCGTGCCCGCACGCTTGCGCTGTAGCATCCAGGCGGGAGACTTACTGTTCTCGGCGACAGAGCTCCAACCCTGCCGAGGGTCGTCGCAGCCGCTACCGGCGCAAAGGTCGCCGATGCAAGTGCCGCACGTGCCTCTGAACTTGGCGAACGTGCTGTCGCTCGCCGCGCCGAAATGGCCCGAAAAGAGGGTGGCGCCGTTCGCGTTGTTGAAGGCATAGTGGCTCGTTCCGTCAGTGGGCGCTCGCTGCACGACGCCTTTGACGACCGGACCTAGCTGCCAGTTCTGTTGGAAGCTATGCTCGCTTCCGCTCCTCAAGTGGTCGAGCACGACGACGAGGTCTCTCCCGAACAGAGCCACCGAGCGCTGGTGGGTGACCCCGGGGTACAGCGAAACCTCCGCGGATTGGTACAGCACTCGGTCGTAACCACTGGGATCCGACAGCGACGCGCCGAGGCGGCCGCGCGACGCGGGGTAGCCATCGTTCAGGGCGGCGCAGCCCACTAGCACCGAGGTCGAGACGGTGGGGTCGGCGCGCTTGTTGCGCGGCTCGAACGAGCATTGATTGAGGCCGTCCACGTTAACGGTGCTGTGAGCGCCCGTGCTTTCGAAGTAGTGTCTTTGGGGGCTCGTGTAGCTGAACCAGCCGGAGTCCGCGAGCAGTGGCTGCCCGTCCACGTCAGCGGGGGTCGTCGGATCTTGCCCGTACAGATGAAGAGACAGCGCGTCCAAGTGCGAATGGGCGTCCCCCGGTGCCCCGACATTGAAGAGCACGTGGGTTTGCGCGGCGTAGTTGGGAGAAAAGGCCGACCGCAGCGTCGCGTACCCAGCGACCGGGAAGACTTGCATGCGCTGTGACAGCGGGATGGGGGTGCCGCTCGCGCCTTGGCTTCGCACGAATTGAAACTGCTGAACGACTTCGCTTGGGTCGGCTGCGACGTAGGCGTCGAAAGAAGTCTCCCAAAAGCCGAGGTTACTAAGCGGGCTCGAGCCGAGCATTGGCACCTCCGTCGACGGCATCGCCGTGTGAGCGGCCACTCGCGTCGCCGCCTGGACCCGCGCATTCAAGTCCAACTCCGGATCCGGCTCGATGCCGTGATCGAAGAAGTTGCCGTTCTGGCAGACGTCGAAGTCGTAGCGGTTCTGGGGCATGGTGCCGGAGAGCTGCACCTCCGGGTGACGGCGGACCCAGTCCTGAATCTCGACCAGGAACGACAGCTCGTAGGCGTGGTAGAAGAGAGACTCTTCGACCTGCGCGCCGTCCGTCAGCAGAGTCTGCGAGATGACGGCGTTGAGACGCTGGATAGCCAAGTCTTGCCACGCACCCACGAGGCTCGGGGAGTCGCTTAGGGCTCCGGCTGAGCCGCTTCCGAGCTCGGTGGCCAATTGGAGGAGCGCGGCCGCTTCCGTAATCCCATGGTTCGCTCCCGACTCGAAAGACCCGCTCAGGGCAAGCGCATCCGCGTCGCGGCGCATGGCCGCGAGCCAGCGCGAGGATTGCTCGCTCGTGAGGAGCCCGCGCGCGTGGAAGTAGCCGTTGAGCAGGCTGAGAGCCCGAAAAGCGGTCCCGTGGCGGTCCCAGAGCGACGACCTCAAGTCGTAATAGGAAAGGCCCGGATAGCCGGGTACGAACACGCTCTTCTCGATTTTACAGTTGTTGTTGTAGCCGGCGTCCCACAGCGCGAGACCCTCGTCGAACTCGGCGTTCGGGTTCAACCAACCGGCGGCCGTGGCGGGCACCGGGTCGGCCGGCAGCGCGAAGGCGAGCGGCACCGCGGTCGTAAAAGAATCGATGGTAGCGAGGTAGGTGCTGCGCATGTTGGCGCGTATCGTCGCGGCGCTGAGCGACAAACCTCGAGAAGCCGCCATCGAGCTCAGCCGCGCGTCCGTCTCGTGCCGCCACGCCGTCACCAGGAAGCGCAGCGAACGTAGGCCGAACAGGGCGAAGCGGTCGTACTTGTCCGCGATGGTGGCCGGGTTCACGTACGCCCGCCAATCGGGGACGCGGCATGCGCGACTCGGACCCGAATCCGAATCCTTACAAACGACGTTCTCTCCACCCGCCAATATCAGGGGGTAAGAGACGCTCGAGAGGGGCGTGCCGGCGCGCTCCGTCCGCCAAAAGCCCATCATTACGTCGAAGGCCGTGTCCAGAGTGTCGGGGTCGCGCTCCAGGAAGGAGTAGAGAGCATGCGACGTTTCGCAACGGTTCTGCCCCGGGCCGGCGGCGTTCTCTATGCAGACGAGGGAGCTTGCGCAGGGCGAGCTCGGTCCGCAGCTCGCGCTCAGCGCGCTGCTCACGGATCCCGGCGTTGCCTCTCCGGGCTCCCCGCAATTGACGATCGCGAGCGCGAGTGGAATGAAAAATGCGGAGCGAAACTTCATTCGGGCTCTGACAATCGCAGCTTCAGAAAAGGGGACTCACGGGGCGCCGTATCATCTGGAAGCGCGTCGCGCGGCCAGCTTTTCGCGGAGCTTGACGGCGTAGCCCTCTTTGTTGATCTGCTCCGGTCGGCCGATGGCGAGGGCGTCTTCCGGTACGTCCCTGACTACGGTCGTCCCGCTTGCGACGAAGGCGCCGCGTCCCACCGTTACCGGGGCAACGAGCTGCGAATCGCTGCCGACGAAGGCGCCCGCCCCAATCATGGTTCGGTGCTTGCTCGTACCATCGTAGTTGCAAACGATGGTTCCGGCGCCAATGTTGGCTTGCTCGCCAATGTCGGCGTCGCCCAGATACGCGAGGTGATTGGCCTTGGCGCCGCGCCTAACCCGCGTCGCTTTCGTCTCGACGAAATTACCTAGATGCGCTTCGGCCTCGATGACGGAGTCGGGCCGGAGGTGACTGAAGGGGCCGAGCTGCGCACGATCACCGACTTCACTGGACGTGATGACCGTGTACGGTTTCAGTATGACGCCCTCCGATACCACCGCGCCTGACAGCACGCACCCCACGTCCACGCGGCTCCCGGCGCCGACGCGCGTCGAGCCTCGCAGGGTTGCCCCGTTGTCGACTGTCGCATCGGGCGCAATCTCCACGGTGTCATCGATATGAGGGTTACCCCGAACCGTCACTCCCGCTTCGGCGTGGCGTCGACGGATGCGCTCCAGCATCAGCTCCTCCGCGTCACGCAGCTGCGCTCGGTCGTTGACGCCCAGGAGCGCATCGCGATGCCCTTGCACCGGGGTCACGGTGCTCAAGCGGGCGATGCTCGCGACGATGTCCGTCAAGTAGTACTCGCCCTGGGCGTTGTTCGGACGAACATCCGCAAGCGCGGCGCCGATGGTGGCTGTACGGCCCGCGTACATACCCGCGTTTACCTCGCGAATGCCGCGCTCCATGTCGCTTCGGAGATCACGCTGCTCGCGCACCTCGCACACTCGCCCCGCGTCGTCGCGTACGACACGGCCATACCCGTCTGGCGAGTCGAGGAGGCAGGTCATGAGGCTCAGCTCACCAGCGGAAGGACGGTCCAACACCGCGACGAGCTCGGCCAGCTCCTTCGCCCGTAGGAGCGGCGTGTCTCCGCACAAGATCAGAACCCGCTCCGTCCTCACGTGCGCGAGGCCAATCCGCGCGGCGTCCCCCGTTCCCCGCGGCGGATCCTGAACCGTGGTGACGACGCGGCCGCCAAACTGCTCGTTCAGGAATTCTTCAATCTCCGGTCGTCCGCTCGTGACGACGACCGCGTGCTCGACACCCGCGTCGAACGCGGCGCGCAAAGCGTAGGCGAGCAGAGGCCTGCCGGCGACAGTGTGCATGACTTTCGGCAATGGACTTTTCATCCGCGTGCCGAGGCCGGCGGCTAGGACGATGGCGCTGAGGCTGGACATGGTTCGACGGTGCTTTTCGGGTTGCGCCCCTGTCAGTAGAGGGGGCCCGTGAAGCGTCAGCGCCGATGCGGAAACAAATGCGCGTCGCGGTCCACGATGTCCGGCGGTGTCGGTCTCGCTCTCCACCTTCGCGAGGCTTCGGCACGGGCGCGGTCCTGGACCTAGCGTGCAAACGTCGCGACGAGCGCGCGCACGAGGTTCGTTCACTTTGCTGCCCTCGTCGTTTGCTATACTCGCGGCCTTGCGAGCGTTGGGCACTACTATTGCGATTCTTTGTCATTTGACCGGCTGCGCCCCCAACGGCGAAGTCGCCGGCCCAATGGACGGTCCGGAATCACCCGCGGGTGTTGCGGGTGCGAGCGCTGGAGCTGGGCAGGCTCACGGTGGCAACGCCCCGAGTGAGGCGGGCGGAGGCAGCGGCGGGGCGGGGGGATCGAACGCCGTTGAAGGCGGGGCGGCCGGGGCCGCGCCTGGCGGAGAGAACGTGAGCCGAGCCGACGACGATCCCCTGCCGGCGTGTTCGGCCCCCATCTCGGTGACCAGCAGCGCGCAGCTGAAACAAGCGCTCGGCGCAGCACGTCCCGGTGACTGCATCGAGCTGGGAGACGGCGGTTTCGACTTCCCGTTCATCTCCGCGCAGGGCGAGCCGGGGGCCCCCATCGTCATCACCGCGAAGAACCCCGGCAAGGCGCGTCCGGCGAGCGGTCTCGTCTTCTCTAAAGCCTCCTACGTGGCCGTGCAGGGTCTGGCGTGGACGGGGAGCGAGGGGGTCAAAGTTGCGGACTCGGACCACGTGCGCATCACACGCTGCCGGTTCGCTCTCAAAGACGCGTCCGAGCAGGACTGGATTTCCGTCACTGGCACGAGCAGTCACACGCGCATCGATCACAACGACCTCGGTCCGAAGCGCGTCGTCGGCAACCTCATCATGCTGAGTGGATTGGACTCACGAGTCGTTCAACATACGCGCATCGATCACAACTACTTTCACGACGTCGAGTACACGGCTGGCAACGGTTGGGAAACGATCAGGGCAGGTCTCAGCCACCTCGCTCTCTCCAGCGGTCATACCGTCATCGAGCACAACCTGTTCGAACGCTGCGGCGGTGACCCGGAGACGATCTCCATCAAGTCCTCCGACAACATCATTCGGTACAACACGATCTTGGACTCCAAGGGACAGCTGGTGCTGCGGCACGGCAATCGCAATTCAGTGTATGGCAATTACCTGCTCGGTAACGACGTCGATGGAACGGGCGGCATCCGAGTTTGCGGACAGGACCATCGAATCTTCAGCAACTACGTGCAAGGGGTGGGGACTCCCGCCATCCTGCTCGAAGCGGGCGACAGCGACGCGCTCGACGAGGCAGGCACCGCGCACTATCGCGTGTACCGCACGACGGTCGCTTTCAACACCGTCGTGAGCGCTCGGGGCATCCAGGTGGGAGGCGGCGGTCACGACTTTTCACCGGTAGACTCGGTGGTCGCGAATAATCTCGTTCAAGCCAGCGCCGCAAATCTGATCGTGGAGCTCGGCTCTCCGGTGAATACCTCCTTCATCGGCAACATCGTTCACCCGCTCGAAGGCGGCACGACCGATATGGGCGGGCCGGGCGTCGGCGTTACCGCGTTGGACCCGGGGCTGCTTCGCAACGGGCTCATCTTCACGCTCTCCGCCACGAGCCCCGCGATCGACAAGGCGGACGGTATCTTCGAATACGTGAGCGCAGACGTCGCTGGGCGTGCCCGTCGTCTTCCCGACGTTGGGGCAGAAGAGTACTCGGCTACACAAGGTCCATTTCCACCGCTGTCGGCCGCGGAAGTCGGTCCGAGCAGCCCGTGACGACGTACTAGGGTAATTCGGCTGTTCGAGTCGCGCGCTCTCCCTCCGACGGGCGAATGTCGCAGCAGGGCCGTCCCTTCGTCACGCTTACCGAACCTGGCGCAGCTACTCACGCGGCATGACCAAGCGACAACTGTTCGGAACGGACGGCATCCGAGGCCGCGCCAACGCGGCGCCGATTACCCCGGAGCTGGCGCTGCGTCTCGGACGCGCCATCACGTTGGTAGCCAAGCGCGGCAAGTCACGCGCGCCGCGCATCGTCATTGGCCGAGCCACAATCCGTTTGCGGACAATGGCATCAAGATCTTCGGGCCCGATGGGTTCAAGCTGCCGGACGCCGAAGAGGCGCAAATCGAAGCCCTATTGCAAGATCCTCGGTTGGATACGCTGGGGAAGACCGGCGCGAACATCGGGCGGGCGGAACGACTCGAGCACTCTCAGGGCCGCTACATCGTTTACGCCAAGAACACATTCCCCAAGCATCTTTCTCTCGACGGCGTAAAGGTCGTAGTGGACGCGGCGCACGGCGCCGCCTATCGCGTGGCTCCGGCGGTGTTCGCCGAGCTCGGAGCGGACGTCGTGCAGCTCGGATGCCGCCCGAATGGCACCAACATCAACCGCAACCAAGGCGCGCTCCACCCCGAGCACGTCGCGGCAGAAGTCAAACGCCGCGGCGCTAACATCGGCGTGGCTCTCGACGGCGATGCGGACCGTGCCATCTTCGTGGACGAGCATGGTGCGGTCGTCGATGGCGACGCGATCATGGCCTTATGCGCCACACGCTTGCTCAAGCAGCAGCGCTTGGCCAAAAACACGCTCGTGACCACGATCATGAGCAACATGGGCCTCGACCGGGCCCTGGAAGCGGCGGGTGGCAACACCACCCGCACCGGCGTGGGCGACCGCTACGTCGTGGAAGAGATGCGGCGTTCCGGCTACAACTTCGGCGGTGAGCAGTCCGGTCACCTCATCTTTCTCGACCACGCCACCACCGGGGACGGAACCGTGGCCGCGCTGCAGGTCATTTCCATCATGCTTCAAGAGGGGCGACCCCTGAGTGAGCTCGCCCGCGTGATGGAGCCCGTGCCGCAGGTCCTCGAAAGCCTGAAGCTGCCGGAGCGCCGCCCCCTGACGGAAATGTTGGAGCTGAGGAAGCGCATCGACTTGGCCGAAAAGAAGCTCGGCAAAGCGGGCCGGGTCGTCGTCCGCTGGAGTGGCACGGAAGCGAAGCTACGCCTCATGTTGGAAGGCCCCGATCCTTCGCTCCTGCGAATGATGGTAGCCGAGATGAGCGACGCTGCCCGTCACGACTTGAGCCAGCTGTCGTAACGAGAGCTCGCCGGGCCCGGCCACCGGTCGAAGCGCGAACGGCGCCGCACCAGAGTCATCTGGTGGGCGCCGTTTCCGTTGCGGCCGCTGTTGCTTTTGAAGGCGTCGCCCGGCTTACTTTCAGAACCAACCCGGATCGGAATCATCGCAAAGGGTGTCGGCTTCGAATCCGTCGTAAGACCGACTGAACCACAGCTTCTCCGACGGCGCTGAGGGGCAGGGCGACGCGGGACTGACCTCCGTGCGGTCGGAATTGGGCGTCCGACGCCAGACCATGACCCGCGGCGCGACGCTCGCGAAGAGCCCCAGGAGCTGAGGACGGTCGTTACTGATGGCAGAAGAGAGCTCGGACATGTGCGTTCAATCCTCGGTGAGAAAGTGCCAATGGGCACGTTTGGGCGATTGCCCACACGTTTGAGTCTTCGACGTCTCACTCCACGGTGACGGTCTTCGCTAAGTTGCGCGGCTGGTCCACATCCGTGCCTTTCAGGTCAGCTACGTAGTAAGCCAGCAGCTGTAGCGGTAGCACCGCGAGCAACGGAACGACATGCTCCGGAGCGCGCGGGATGCGCAAGACGTGACTCGAATACTTTGCCACGTCTGCGTCCCCTTCCGTCGCGATGGCGATGACCTGTCCATCGCGCGCGCGGACTTCCTGCATGTTCGCAAAAGTCTTTTCGTAGTGCGAGTCACGCGGTACGAGCACCACGACCGGCATGTCCTCGTCGATGAGGGCGATGGGCCCGTGTTTCATCTCGCCCGCCGCGTACCCTTCGGCGTGGATGTATGAGATTTCTTTGAGCTTCAGTGCGCCCTCGAGCGCGAGGGGGAAGCCGAGCCCGCGGCCCAGGAACAGCATATGATGCGCGTTGTGCCACCGACGTGCGACCTCCAGCACTTCGTTCTTGCGCTCGAGCGCCTGGCGCATTTCGTTCGGCACCTCGACGAGCGACTGCAAAATTTCTTTCGCCCGGCCGGCGTCCAGGGAACCTTTTCGGCGGCCGACGTAGACCGCCAGCATCAACAACGCCACCAACTGCGTCGTGAAGCACTTCGTCGAAGCCACCCCGATTTCGGGGCCGGCGTGAGTGTAGAGCGCGCCATGCGCAGCGCGAGGAATCGCGCTGTCCACCACGTTGGCCACCGCTAAAATTCGCGCCCCGGCCTCGCGGGCCGTCTTCAACGCGGCCAATGTGTCTGCCGTCTCCCCAGATTGACTGACGGCCACGACCAAGTCCTTGGACGAAAAAACGGGCTCGCGGTAGCGTACCTCGCTTGCGAGCTCGGTTTGGGAGGGCACTAGGGCTAGCTGCTCCATCCAGTGCCGGCCGGCGAGGGCCGCGTGGTAACTGGTGCCGCAGGAGATGAAGTAAACTCGCTCGATGCCGCGGACGGTGTCGGCGTCCAACCCGAGCTCCGCATCCACGAGGTCCCCTTCCTCCAGCAGGATGCGACCGCGCAGCGTGTCTTCGATGGCGCGCGGCTGCTCGAAAATCTCCTTGAGCATGAAATGACGGTAGCCGCCCTTCTCCGCTTGAACGGGGCTCCAATCGATCTGCTTGGGGTCGCGCCGAACGCGCTCCCCGCCGACCGTTTCGTGGCGAATGCCGTCTCGAGTCAGCTCTGCCAGCTCGTTGTCCTCCAAGAACAAGACGCGGCGTGTGTGCGCGAGCAGGGCGGGGATGTCACTGGCGCACAGCGTGGCGCCCTCGGCCAAACCAATCACCAGCGGAGACGCATTCTTCGCTACTACGATGCGGTCCGGCTCCAGCGAGGACGCGACCGCGAGTGCGTACGCACCGCGCAACCGACCCAAAGCCGTGCGCACGGCCGCTAACAGCGATGCGCCTGCCAGCGATGCTTGGCTGACCAGGTGCGCTACGATCTCCGTGTCCGTATCGCTCTTGAAGATCACGCCCCCCTGCTCGAGCTCACGCTTCAGCTCGGAGTGGTTCTCGATGATACCGTTGTGGACGACGGCGATGTTGCCCACGAGGTGCGGATGGGCGTTG
>JAQSWN010000259.1 GCA_029266615.1 Polyangiaceae bacterium | reverse complement strand
TTTGGCGGAAGGAGACGAGCCCGGAGCCACCGATGAGCCCGGAGCCGCAGAGCCGCTGGCGGCCGCGCCGGCGTGCGCTTGCAGCCGCGCCAGATTCATCATGCGCACGAGCTTAACCAGGTTTGCGATCGTGACGTCCGGTAGTTGCTTGAAGGACGGCATAGCGCCGCGGCCGAGCTTGATGGACGCGGCGATCTGCTCGTCCGTCACCGCGCTCTGCCAGGCCGGATCCGAGAGGTTGGTCGCTTTGAGCATCGGACCACGCGGGCCGTCACCGCGACCGAGCTGGCCGTGGCATTGAGTACAGTTCTGCGACCAGGCCACGATGGTCACGTCTTCCAAGCCGGGCATCGCCGAGCCAGCCGCGCTCGGATCTACTTGGCCTTGTTGGGCAGGCGGCGCATCGCTCTGGTCGTGGTCGCTAGTGCGCCACTCCCGCAAGTCGGTCGGGCGCTCGTTGCAACCCGCGGTGACGACCGCAAAGCCAAGAAGTAGGAGTGGCAAGAGCGCGCGCCGCAGCGGCTTCGCTACGGCGCTCGGGCACATCGATTGAATCACTCGAAGACTTTACCGCCGCCCGTTGGATCCAGCCCCAAATACTTCTTGCCGCCCAGCTCCGCGACGCGAAACTCGGTCCGGCGGTTCTTGGCCTTGCCCTCTTCCGTCGTGTTGTCCGCGATGGGCTTGTTCTGTCCGAAGCCTACCGCCAGCAGCCGGTCCTTGCTGATCCCCTTCGCGACGAGCGCGGTCTTCACCGCGAGCGCGCGCTGACCGGAGAGGGTCTCGTTACCTTCCGGAGTGCCGCTGTTGTCGGTGTGACCCTCGATGCGCAGCTTGGTGACGCGCGGTGTCGCGTCCAAGTAATCCTTCAGCTGACCAATCGCCGCATCGCTCTCCGGCTTGAGAACGGCGGAAGCGTTCTCGAACACGATTTGGCCGGGGATCTCCAGGCGGTCCTTCTTGAGGACGGGCTTGGCGTTCGGGTCCGTGGTCGGCGTGGTGGTCGGTGTCGGCGCGGGCGTGCTGGTGGACGCGGTCGGCGTCGGCGCCGGATCCGTCGTTGTCGCGGGCGGGGGCGGCGGCGGGGGCGGCGGCGGCGCCTTGGCTTCCTCGCCACCGGCCTTGAAAGAAGCGGAGGCGGTGCACGCGACCACGGCGGGGGTGCCGATCGCGACAGCCAGGCAGACGGCCAAGATACGAGAGCTCTGCATGTCTTTTTCCTCTAAGGGTCGCCGCCAGGGAACGCTGGCGAGCCACAATCCCGGGATCGGGAGCTAGTCCAAGTTTCGGCCGCGGCGCAAGCAGCGGCTACCCAGATGGACGGAGCCCGCGCGCGGCAGATGTAACGGCCCGTTGGCCGAAATCGCCGCGAACGCGTGACAGGCCCGGCGCGTGGTAAGGCCCGGGTACGAATGCCCGCGGAGTTCGTCCACCTGCACGTTCACTCGCAGTACTCGTTCCTCACGAGCGCCGTGAAGCTCTCGGACCTGCCTGGAAAGGCCAAGGCGCTCGGTATGCGCGGGGTGGCGCTCACGGACGTCGCCAACATGTACGGCGCGATCCGCCACTACAAGACCTGCAAGGAGAAGGGGCTGACGCCGATCCTGGGCTGCGAGGTCTTCATCCCGCGCACGAACCGGAACGGCGCGCTCGACCATCTGGTTCTCCTCGCGGAGAACCACGACGGGTATCGCAACCTCGTTCGTATCGTTTCGGAAGGCCATCTCCGCTCCGCGCACGACTATGCCCCCGCGGTGTCGCTCGATTTCATCACCGAGCGGAGCAAGGGGTTGGTCGCGCTCAGCGGATGCATGGCGGGTATCCTGTGTCAGCGCATCCTGGAGCAAGGCGTGGACCAAGCCGAGTCTACGATGGCGGATCTGCGCGACCGCTTCGAGCCCGGCCACTTTTTCGTCGAGCTGCAAGACCACGGCTTCCCGGAGCAGCCGGTGCTCACGGACATCTTGCTCAAAGCGGCGGGGCGGCTGGACCTGCCCGTCGTCGCTTCCAACGACGTTCACTTCATGACGAAGGAGGACGGTATCGCGCAGCTCTACCTGGAGTGCGTCGGTAAGGGCCGCACCTTCGCGGAGGAGCAGCCGCTCCACCATAACTCGTTCGAGATGTACCTGAAGACGCCGGACGAGATGGCGGCGCTCTTCGGGGGCGTGCCGGGAGCCCTGGAAAACTCCCTCAAAATCAACGAAATGTGCTCGGCGCTCAAGCTCACGCTCGGCGTGCCGATGCTGCCGCAGTTCCCGGTGCCGGAGGGCTACGACACCGACGCTTACTTCCGCCACGTCTCGCGGGACGGCCTGGAGAAGCGGCTCGCGCATTTCCGCACCCTCGGTAAGAAGATCAACGAGGCCGAGTACAAAGAGCGGCTCGAGGTCGAGCTCGGCGTGATCATCGGCATGAAGTACCCGGGGTACTTCTTGATCGTGTGGGACTTCATCCGCGAGGCTAAGGCGCGCGGCATCCCGGTCGGACCGGGGCGCGGCTCCGGCGCGGGCTCGATCGTGGCGTACGCGCTCGAGATCACGGAGATTGACCCGCTGCCTTACGCGCTCCTCTTCGAACGGTTCTTGAACCCCGAGCGCGTCAGCATGCCCGACTTCGACGTCGACTTTTGCATGGCGCGGCGCGAGGAGGTAATCCGCTACGTGGCCGAGAAATACGGCCTGGAGAGCGTCGGTCAGATCGCGACGTTCCAGAACCTGAAGGCGCGCAGCGTGATCAAGGACGTGGCGCGCGCCATGGGCTTTGCCGCAACCGAAGCGCAGCGCATCGCCAGCATGGTGCCGGACAAGGGGCAGGGCAAAACCTACACCATCGACGAAGCGCTCGAGGTGGAGCCGAAGCTCAAGGCGCTGTCCGACAGCGACGCCCGCGTGCAGGAGCTGCTCGGCTACAGTCGGAAGCTCGAAGGGTTGACGCGCCACGCGGGCATGCACGCGGCTGGCGTCGTGATCAGCGATGGTCCGCTCACGGAGCACGTGCCGTGCTTCAAGACCGACCAGACCATCGTCACGATGTACGACAAGGACGACGTCGAAGCCGCCGGCCTCGTCAAGTTCGACTTTTTGGGTCTGAAGACCCTCACCGTGATCGACATCGCGCAGAAGCTGGTGAACGCGCGCCCGGATCGCAAAAACAACCCCTTGGATCTGGGCAAGCTAGGGCTCGAGGACGAAGCGACGTACCGGCTGATCTCGAGCGGGGAAACGACGGGTGTGTTCCAGCTCGAGTCGTCCGGCATGCAGCAGCTGCTCAAGCGCCTCCAGCCCGACGTGTTCGAAGACATCGTCGCCGTGGTGGCGCTCTACCGGCCGGGTCCGCTCGGCACGGGCATGATCGACGATTTCATTCTCAGCAAGCACGGCAAAAAAGCGATCCGTAAGCTGCACCCGCTCGTGGACGACGTGCTGGCGCCGACGTACGGCGTGCCCGTGTACCAGGAGCAGGTGATGCAAATCGCTCAGCACCTGGCCGGCTACACCCTCGGCGGCGCCGACATGCTGCGCCGCGCGATGGGTAAGAAAAAAGCCGAGGAGATGCAGAAGCAGGAGAAGGCCTTCATCGAAGGCGCGCTCGCCAAGGGCGTGTCCGAAGAGCAATCCTCCGCCATTTTCAAGGAGATTGAAGGCTTCGCGAGCTACGGCTTCAACAAGAGCCACTCGGCTGCCTACGCGCTCGTCACCTACCACACCGCGTATCTCAAGGCGCACTACCCGACCGAGTTCTTCGCGGCCCTGATGACCGCGGACAAAGAAAAAATCGAGAAGGTGGTGCGCACGATCGCGGAGGCGCGCGCGTGGGGCGTCGCGGTGCTCCCTCCGGACATCAACCTCAGCTCGGTGGACTTCACCGTCGTCTATCAGCACCCCGACGGCCGCGGTCAGCAGTCGCGCGGAGGTCCAGGCAAGCTGCGCGATCGCTTCGGGCCGCAGATTCGTTTCGGGCTTGGTGCCGTGCGCGGCGTGGGTGAAATGGCGCTGGAAACGATGTTCGAAGCCCGTACCGGCGGCGGCAAATTCAAGGACTTGTTCGATCTCGCGACGCGGGTCGACTCCAAGCGCCTCAACAAGGGGGTGCTGGAGTCGCTCGTGCAATGCGGCGCGTTCGACACGGTGCTGGAGCCAGCCGGCATCACCCGCGCGCGCGCCTACGCCGCGGTAGACCGCGCGCTGGAGCGCTCCCGCTCCGCGAGCCGTGATCGCGAGCGCGGGCAGACGAACCTGTTCGGCATGTTCGGTGGCGGCGCAGCTGGCGCGAGCGGGGCCGCGGCCGCGGCGGGGGACGAGTACCCGCAGACCACGGAGTGGGATCGCATGGAGATGCTGCGACGAGAACGCGCGGCGCTCGGCTGCTACGTCTCTGGGCACCCCCTGTTTCGCTACCAGAGCAAACTGCCGCGTATCGGCGCGCTGGGCACGGCGGACCTCGCAGGGCAAAAGCCGTGGAGCGCAGCCAGCGTGGCGGGCATGGTCGAAAACTACCAGGAGCGCCTTTTCAAAGGCGGCAGCGGTGGACGCGCGGCCTTCTTCGAAATCGAAGACCAAGTGGGGCGCGTCGAGGCCAAGGTGCGCGGCGACCGCATCGACCAATTCGCGCCGCTGCTCACTTGCGGCGAGCCCGTGATCGTCAGTGGCAAGGTGAGCTTCCCGATGAGTGAAGATCCGGAAGAAGAACGTGAGCCGACGCTCTTGGTCGACGGGGTGGAGCTACTGTCGGACGCCGCGCTCCGCGCGACGCGCGCCATCTCCATCCGGCTCGACGCGGAACGGACGGGGCGACGAGACCTGGAGAAGCTGAAGGAAATCCTTCAGCAATCGCCCGGCACGTGCCCGGTCGAGCTGGTGCTGGAGATGAAGGATGGCGCGGTCGCGGTAATGGATTTGCCGGGCACGCGCGTCTTGCCAGACGGCAACTTCCTCGGCGGCTTGGAGCGCACCTTCGGCGGCCCGGTCGCGGAGCTGCGCTGAGCGACCCGCGGCTGACTCGACCGAGCCGACGCTCACGTCGACGCCTTGCGTGTTCCGGCAGGCTCAACGAGGCGGCGGAGGACCGGGCGGATGCTCGGCGAACCACTGGACGATGTCCGGCATTTGCGGCTCGAAAGGACCGGGAGAAAAGTTGAGCACGCCCGCGCGGGCTTGGCTCCGGTTCTCGAAGTCGTGGGTGGTCCCGCCGGGAATGAGCACGAAGCTGCCCGGCTTCGCGTCCACCCAGCGGTCGCCGACTAAAATGCTCATGGTGCCCTCGAGCACGAAGAAGACGTCGTCTTCCGGGTGGGAGTGCGCACCGGGGCCGGTGGTGTTCGGCTCCAACCACCACTCCGATATCGAGTACGCCTCGCGCGTCTCCGCCTCGTCCGCCTTGAAGACGGCGTTCATCCGACCCATGGCATAGGCGCGTCCAGCCCCAGGTTCGAGCACGACCGGTTTTCGAGTGGACATGGTGCAAGTAGTTAACGCAGTCGTTAACCACTTGCAAGGAGCAACCACTCGGGGGAGCGAGATGAAGGCGTGCCCACGCGCGAGGGGGCGGGCGTGCGCCGTGATGACGTGAAGCGGCTCAAACAGGCCCGAATTGGGCCCCGCAAGTCGACGGATGTATGCTGGGAGCGATATGCGTGACGTGAAGTCCGAGCTCGTGCGCATCGATAAGAGCGGCCAGGCACACCCGATTGGAGCCATTGCGAGCCAGCGGTTGCGCGCGCGCACGGGCGCGTACCGGATGCTGCCCAGTCCCGAGCATGTGGTGTTCATGCGCTACACGGGTGAAGACGGGCGGCGTGACGCGACCGACGGCGCGGTAGTCCGGCTGGCAGGTGAGGTCACGGCGCCCGGAGCGCTATGCGATGTCATCGCGCTCTTGGCGCAGACGGGCTGGCGCGGCGAGCTGGTGGTGTTGGATGACCAGGACGTGCGCTCCGTGTTCTTCGACCAAGGCAACGTGGTCGGCGCGCTCACGAGCGTGGAGGACGAGCGGCTCGGCGCGGTGCTCTATCGCTACGGCGTCATCGACGAACAGAGTCGCGACCGCGTGATGGCGCAGGTAAAAGACGGCAAGCGCTTCGGCTCCGCTGCAATTGAGCTCGGTGTGCTGAAGCAGGAACAAATCTATCAGTACATCTCCAAGCAGGTGGACGAGATCGTATTTGCGACGCTCACCGTGAGCGACGGCACCTTCTTCTTCTTGGACGGGTTCGACGAGGGGCGGCTGGTCCTCCGCCACACCGTGAGCGCCAACGCGCTCCTCATGGACGGCGTCACGCGTCTGGACGAGATGCGCTATTTCCGGCTGAAAATCCCTTCTGCCGAGCACGTCCCGGTGCGCACGGAAAAGGGGGGCGCGCCCGAGAAAGACTTCGAGCCCGCGTACACGGCCACGGACGGCAAGAGCAGCGTCGGCGACGTGGGGCGCACCTCCGGGCTCGGCGAGTTCGAGATCACCAAGCAGCTCTACGGCCTCGTTCAGTCCGGTCATGTCGTCATTCACCCGCCGCGCGCCGCAGGAGGACCGACGGCCTTGGTCGCGGCTGCGAACGGCGCGCTCACGGACATCTTCCGCGCGGCCGCGGCCGGGGGGCGAGCCGGAGAGGTGCGCTCCGGACTGGCATCGTTTGCAGTCGGGGCGGGTGTCTACGACATGCTGTTTCGCAACGCGGGTCCAGACGAAGCGGGCGCGCTCGACGCGGAGGCGGTGGCGCACAACTCGGCCATCGTCGCGGGCGGCGCAGATCCGGATAACCTCCTCAAGCAAATGTTGCACGAATACGTGGCGTTTGCGCTGTTCAGCGCCGGGGCGGCGCTCGGCGCGGACGCCGAGGTCGAGCTCGCAAGGCAGGTCGGTCCTGCGCTTTCGAGCTTGAAGCCACAGGCATCCGTGTGATCGATCGGCGGGCGTGCCGGTATTACGCCGGGCGTGAGGAACCTGCTGCTCGCGTGCGGGCTGCCTCGATCTTGGGGTGCTCGGCCGGGCGGACGCGGGCGGTCGCATCCTGTTCGACCACACGCACTTCATCGCCAAAGCTCAGAAGTCGGCCACCCCGTTTCCGGGCGGTTGCGACTCCGGCGAGCTCACGCCGGAGGCCGCCCCTCGTCGTGAAATAGCGCTAGGGGGAGGGGCCGCGCCGCCTATGCTGGCGCCGTGCCCGAGCCAGACACGATCCAGAGCGCCCTCGACGCGGCGGTGCAAAGAGCTCGCCGTAACCGCGAAGGGGCACCAGCCGCCTACATCCCGGAGCTCGCGAACGTGCCGCTCGAGCGCACCAGCGCGGCCGTGCACCTCACCAGCGGCGACTACTTGGCCGCGGGCGACGCCGCCGATCACAGATTCACGTTTCAAAGCGCGGCCAAGCTGCTGCCTCTCATCGGGTTGTTGGAAGAGCGGGGTCCGGTGGAGGTGTTCGGCTTCGTGGGCTCGGAGCCTTCCGGCGACAGCTTCGGCTCCGTGGCGCGCCTGGAGACGCACGGCCCGAAGCCCGCCAATCCACTCATCAACTCCGGCGCAATCTCTCTGTGCGGCCAGCTGCCGGGAACGGTGGAGCGTCGCGTCGCCTGGATCGCGCGCTGGGCCGAGAAGCTGTACGGTGCGCCCGTACCGATCGACGAGCAGGTGCGCGAAAGCGAGCGCGGCTCCGCCGACCGGAATCGTTCCATCGCTTATTTCTTGAAGCACGGCGGCATCATCTCCGGCGACGTGGAAGAGACTCTCAGCGTGTACTTCGCGCTGTGCTCGCTCTCCGGCACGGTCAGAGAGTCCGCGCACCTCACGGCAATCTTGGCGCACGGCGGCATCGTCCCTGGCACGGGCCGGCGCGTGCTCAGCAAACAGACAGTAGCCATCGTCGTCGCCATCATGGCCACGTGCGGCATGTACAATGAGTCCGGCAATTACTTGGTATCGACCGGCATGCCCGCGAAGAGCGGCGTGAGCGGCATCATCGTCGCGGTCGTACCCGGCGTCGCCGGCGTCGCCGTCTCCAGCCCGCGAGTGAACGACAAGGGCGGGAGCGTGCGCGGCCACATGATCTTGAGAGATCTGAGTCGCAACTTGGGCTGGCGCTTCGCGGTGGCGAGCTCGGGCGCGTAGTCGCGTGCGGCATGCGGCGGGGGGTGGCACGCAGTTTGCTCGAGCGTTTAGCGTCGACCCCCGCTCGAGGAGACGTTATGGCAGAAAATACACCGAACGAATTGCCCGGTTTGCACGACGTATTCGATGTGAGCAGCAATGGGAGCAGCGCGCAGCCGAACGAGGCTGTCGATGCCGAGCCGGAGCAGACTGACCAGCAGTGGCAAAGCGAAGCTGGTCTCATCGCGGCACCTCCTGCGGCGGAGGTGGCGTCCCCCACGAAACTGGCGCTCAGTGTCGGCGAACCTTCGCGACCGCTACTCGGAAGGCTGCCCCTGGCCCGAGTGGTGCCGCAAGACGTCCACTCCGTCATGGACTACGTGAATGCGGGCGGGGTCTTGGCGGGCGCGTTTCTGACGAGCTGCCCCAAAGCGAAAGCGGCTAGTTGGGTGATGGGGACGAGCGGCATCGCCGCCTCCTCCGTCACGGACTACAAGCTTAGCCTCGCGAAGGTGCTGCCCATAGAGGCTCACGAAACCATCGACTACGCGTGGGGGCTCACCGCGATCGCGGCGCCGTTCGTCCTCGGCTACCGCAAAACCGCCCCCCATGTCGCGGCGCTCCACATCGCGCTGGGGCTTGGCACCATCCTCGCATCCCTCTTCACCGACTACCACGCGTACCGCGGTGTCGGTAGGCGAGCTGCGGCCTGAGCTCGAGCTGGGGCCTGCCGCGCACTCACGGAATCACCTCTCGCACGCGACCGGCATCGTCCGTTACCACGGCATCGAAGAGCTCCGGCTGTTCGACCGGGAAGAGCAGGAACGACAGCGTGTCGCGCGGCAGGGCGCGCAGTGCGTCGG
>JAQSWN010000049.1 GCA_029266615.1 Polyangiaceae bacterium | reverse complement strand
GGGGACGTGCTCGCGGTGGTGGACGAAGCTTCGGACGGGACCTTTGGGGAGGACCCGGTGCTGCCGGGTGCAAGCCCTAAAATGGCGCGCTTGCGAGCGTTGGTGGAACGAGCCGCGCCCGACCCGGCCTCGGTGCTCATCATTGGTGAAACGGGCACCGGTAAGGAGCGGCTGGCCAAAGAGATCCACCGCCGCAGCGGCCGCACCGGCCCTTTCGTCGCATTGAGCTGCGCCGAGCTCTCTCCGCAGCTCATCGAGAGCCAGCTTTTCGGACACGAACGGGGCGCCTTCACGGGGGCCAGCGCCGCGCAGCCGGGGCTCTTCGTGGCCGCGCACGGGGGAACGTTGTTTCTAGACGAGCTGGGCGAGCTGCCAATGGATCTGCAGCCCAAGCTCCTTCGTGTGCTGCAAGAGGGAGAGGTGCGCCCCCTCGGCAGCGTGCACGGTCGTAAGGTCGACGTCCGCGTCGTGGCCGCGACCAACCGGGACTTGCCGGTGCTGGTGGAGGCGGAGCAATTTCGTCGCGACCTCTACGCTCGACTTTCGCTCTGGGAGCTCCGGCTTCCACCCCTTCGTGAGCGCCGTCAGGACATCTTGTCCTGGGCTCGCGTCCTGCTCGGCACTTGGAACCGCGAACGCGGCGCCAACGCCACGCTCACCTTTCAAGCCGACGCCGCCGAACGCATTCTGTTGCACGGTTGGCTGGACAACCTGCGCGGGTTGGATCGCATGGTCCACCGACTGGCGAGCACGGACGTGGCGCGGCCGATCGGTCTCCGCTCGCTGGTGGAAGCCATGCCCGAGCTCGTCGGCCCTCCCCCTCCCGAGCGCGCTCGAACGAGCCTTCCTCCGCGCACGTCCGCGGAGACGCCCGCGACCGACCCTCCCCCGGCTCGCGCTCGGCCATCGCGCGAAGAGCTGCTGGAGGTGTACGCCGCGACCGGCCGCAGCGTGCGCGCCACCGCCAAACACTTCGCCCGAGACCGCCGTCAAATCTACCGCTGGCTGGAAAGCTTCGGCATCCCGCGCGAGCCCGAACCGGAATGAGCCGCTCGGCTCTGCCGGCTATGCTCCCCGACGAGCGACGAGCAGCACATGATAGCCGCCAGCGGTCGGGTGCTTGCGAACACGCCGCACCTCGACTTCGAACCCCGCGGCGGTGAGGCGCTTGGCGAGCTGCGGGTCCTCACCTGCAGACCAGTAAACGACCGTCCCGTGAGGCTCGAGCTTGCTCCTCACTTTGGCCAGGCCAGCGGCATGATAGAGGCTGCTGTTGCCGGCCGTGTTCATCGCCGTCGTCTCGTTATCCGCGTCGAGCATGATCGCGTCGAAAGGGTTCCGGCTCCGCTCGAGCACGTCCGCGACATCCCCAATGATGACCTCGGTCCTCGGGTCCGCGAGCTCGGCCGCCGCCAACTCGTAAGCGGGATTGCGGTTCCACGTGACCACGTCCGCGAGGAGCTCTGCGACCACTACCTTCGCGCTCCGTCCTAGGGTGGCGAGCGCCGCGCGCAGGGTGAACCCGAGGCCGAGCCCACCGATGAGCACGCGCACGTCTTTTTGCTGAGCCAGCCCCTGGCAAGCGATAACGCCGAGCTGCTCTTCGGAGTAAGAATGACGCGTCGACATCAACTCCCGGCCGTTCACGCGGATGATGCGCGCGCCGTCGTGCTCGACGAGGGCCATGGTGCTGCCGTCGGGCGTAGTCAACTGCTCCAACACCGTCGTCCGCTTCATCGGTCTGCCTCTGGCCTCACATCGGGACTAGTCCGATGGACTGACGCGCGCCAGTCGCTAGGCGTAAAGCCTCGCTCGTTCTTGACGGCGCCGTCGTATCCGTTCAATTCTAGGAGATCGGACGCGAAGATGTCGAAGAACAAGCTGCTAGCGGTGTGTCTGTTGGTCGGAACGGCTCTGAGCTGCGGTTCGAGCTCGTCGAAGAGCGACCCGGGTACGGATGCGGGAGGCGCCGGTTCGGAGGACCCCGGGGCCGGCGTCGCGGGTTCCGACGGCGATCCCAATAATCCGGGCGATCCCGCCGCCCCGAGCACGTACGCGCAAGTCGCCTCGGTCGCAAAGATGATTTACGACGCCGTCGAGGCCGGCGAGGACGTATCCCCACACATCGAAGCCGTTCTCGACGTGTTCGGGGTGCCGACGTTGGCGTCCGACGACGTCGAGGGCGCGCTCGTCCGAATCGAGGCCGGGGTACCGTTCGTGACGACGACCCTCGTCGAACGAATGGCGGCCGCGTACGCCCAGGGCCGGCTCGTCGATGCCGAGGGCTTCAGCGAAGGCCTCGTCGAGCAAGGCGTCGAGCTCGCCTTTCCCTACAACTTGGAGGGCGGGGAGCTGGACTACTCGCTGCTGGGCGGCATGATGTACTCGCTCACTTACGGGGGCGAAACCATGCCGGACGTTCCGTTGGAGACGGGGACCGTGCTCCCCGCGCTCGTTCGGGAGCTCGGGCAGGAGCGCGCTCGCCGTGTGATGCCAGACGCGGTGGACCCAGTCTGGGGAGACGAACGGCTCGACCCGCTGCAGTTCACGCTGCTGTCCTTCACCGTTTTCGCGAAGGCCGCCGTCACGACGACCGCGCTGAGCGCGTCCGGAAGCCCGAAGCTTCCGTCGAAATTTCAGTTTCTCCAGTCGAACCCCGGCGCCGACTTCCTCAAGGATAAAATCAAGGACCAGCTCAAGGACAAGATCGAAGGCGACCTGACGAGCGCGCTGCAAGGGATCGTGGAGGTGCCGCTCGACAAGAAAGACGCGGCGAAGGTGAGCGTGTGCGGGTCCCTCATCTTGTACGGCCACAAGGTGGCGATGACCAACACCCCCGACCTGCTCTGGCACGCGCCCAAGACGCCGAACCTCACCAAGGTGGAGATGACGCTCACCTTCGAGGACGATTACTACGACAATTGGGCGCGGGCGGTGCTCGGCTCCGCCGTCACCGACCTCACCGGCTGCGCGTTTCCGCGCAAGGGCCCCATCGAAGGCAAGCCGATCGAGTGGAGCGTGTCGAGCGAGCTCGAGGACCACGGCTCGTATGACATCACTCAGTCCGTGACGGACGCCTTCGGCAACGCCGTCGCCAGTTGGCGGACGGTTCGCGATGACTACCCGCTGGCCTGCCAGGTCTTCGAAAAGCAGCGGGACGCCGTCGGCGCTACCGAAGCGGTAGTGAGCGGGTTGCTCTCCGGCTGGAGCACGGTAGAGACTATCGTCACGTTCCTGAATCCCAACACCGGCACCCAAGGGCACGACCCGCTCACCGTGCTGTATTACGAGGTGACCGTCGACGACACCTGTCACACCGAATGAGCTCGGGCTCGCGCGGCGTGCGCCGACTCGTCTCGCTCACGCCCGCGCTGCTCGTCGCTGTCACCGCGCTGTTTGCGCTCCCGCAGCAGGCGGGCGGCTTCCGGCTCACGAAATGGAGCGCGTTCGGTCTCGGGCTGGCCGCGCTTGCTGTCGCCTGCCTCGTGCGGCCCCCGCCTCTTCGCCTGCCGCGGGCCTGGCTCGCGGTGGGCGTGTTCGTGGCGGCGGCCGTCGCGCTGCCCGCCTTGTCTTCTACCCCCGCGCTGACGCACTGGCCGAGCGCGCTCGGGATGCTGTCCGGGCTCGCGCTCTTCTTCGTCACGGTGGTCGCGCTGGCAGATGACGACGAGGCGCGCCGTTCCACTCTCGTCGTGCTGACCGGCAGCGGTGTGTTGTGCTCGCTCGTCGTCTTGCTTCAGGCTGCGGGCATGCGCTGGCTCACCAGCGACGTGTACACGGGCCTGGAGTTTCGGGCGCCGGGCACGTTTGGCAACCCCAACTGGGCGGCCGCTTACCTCGCACCGCTGGTCCCGCTCTCGCTCTCGCTCGCCGCCACCGCCAAGCGCCGTTGGCCGTACCACGCTGCGGCTGGGTTGCTCGCGCTCGCCACGTTAGCGACGCTCTCCAAGGGAGGCGCGGTCACGCTCGCGGCCGGGTTGCTTACTTTTTTCTCGCTCGGCCGCGACGTTCCGCGCCGTCGCCGCGTCGCGCTGCTCGCGGCCGCTACCGCGGGCGCGGGCGCGGCGCTGGCGATCGCGTGGCACCAGGACCTCGCCACGCAGGCGCCCTGGCTCCGCGGCCGCCTCTTTCTCTGGCGCGCCGCGTTCGTCATCCTGAGCGAGCATCCGCTCACCGGCGTCGGTGTCGGCGGCTATCCGCCCGCGTACGGTGCTGCCGCGGCGGCACTGATCGAGGGAGACCCTGCCGCGTTCATGCCGCTCGCGACGGTGGACTTCGCGCATCATGACCTGCTCCAATTCGCAGCCGAGGGCGGCGTCATCACGGCGGGGGCGTTCGTGGTCGTCGTCGTGGCCACGCTCGTCAGAGCGCATCGGCAAGGCGATCCGCTTTCGCGCGCGGTGGGCGCAGCAGTGGCCGCAATCGTCGTGAACGGCTTCGCGGACTCGCCGCTTCGAGTGCCTTCGACCTTCGTGCTCTTCTTCTTTCTCCTCGGTTGGCTATCGCCCAGCGCGCCCCGCGCGGGCGCCTACCGTCCGCTCCTCGTCGCCATCGCCTTGCTCGGCGTGGCTCAAGGCGTCCGCTTCGCGGCCGGCAATACCTACTGGACGCTGGGGCGCGCGGCGCTCGGCGAAAACAAGCCTGCGGTGGCTCCGCTTTCGCGAGCGCGCTTTTGGATGCCGGAGCACGGCCGCGTCGCGTCACAGTACGCGCGAGCGCTGGGGCGCGCCGGACGCATCGAAGAAGCGCTCGCCGCGTCTACCGTAGCGGCGTCCTTACGTTTCGATTTCGACGACGAAATTTTCCGCCGCGATCTCCAGACCCGGTCTCTGGATCGCGCGGCGGCAATCCGCCAATGGCAGGAGCTCTCCGCGCGCTTTCCCGCGCTCGTCACGCCCTACTTGCGGCTTGGTGCGTTGCACCTTAGGGCAAACGATCGGGCGGCCGCGATCTCCGCCTACGAGGCAGCCGTGGCAAGCCCACAGCCGACGAAGCGTGCGGAAGCGGCTCGCGCGCAGGCTCGAGGCGTCTTGCAATCCTTGCTCGCCAAGCCGCGCCGAGCTCCTCCCTGAGCTGGAGGAGGGCTTCCGACGGAGGGGAGGCTACCGGTTCGCCGGGCAGGCGCTAGGCTCTTCCGATGAAGCTCGCCGAGAAGGGACGCTATGCGCCGCCGCCCCGCCTGCCGGCTCACGCCCAAACCGTGTCGAGCTCCCTTGCGAGCTGGCCGGACGTGCACGCCCGCACGCACTGGCTCCTCGGCGACGAAACCCAGGTGGACGGCGCGGACTTCTACGTGGGGCAGCGCGAGCTAGGGCATATTCACCTCCAAGGCGAAGCTCACATCGCCGTCCCCAAACCGCTGCGGGACGCGCTCATCGAAGCCGGCTTGGCGTCCCCGTTTCGGTGGAGTCAGGCGTTCGTCGTCTGCTCGATCGCCAAAGCCGCTGACGTCGCAACCGCAACCGCGTTGTTCCAGCTGGCGTACGACCACCTTCGGGGCGTCGGCAGTCCCGAGCTCGTCGCCCGTATCGCCACGCTCACCTTCGCACGCCGTGAACGCAGCCGCTCGGCGCCTGCTACGTAACCCTTCGTCGCCCCGGTTGACTCCACCGCCGCGCTGTTCGACATCGACCTCGTGGACTACGAAACCTTCCGCGCGCTCTGGCTCGACGCTCTCCGGGAATCCGGCCTGCCCGTAATCGGGGACCAAGGCACCGAGACGCTCGACACCCGGCACCTCGACCGCGTGTACACCGGCTACGTGGAGCCGCTTGGAGGGCAAGACGCGGCGCCGTTTCACGTCACGGCGCAGCTTTCTTGGCGGTGGGACGCGCTCACCAACCTCCGCGGAACGGCGCGGGACGAGGACGTGCTTTCGGAGATGCTCGGGCGTGACCAAGCGGAGGACCTCCTGGCGGAGAAGGCGTGCGTGCACGTCGACATCAAGCTCCGCGCCACCTCCCCCGACGACAAGCCTTTCCCGATGCCGTCGAGGGTCGCTTGGTCCAAGTGGGTAGAGGAAACGGTGGACCGCCTCGACCGTATCGAGCCGCTCTTGCCGGACGAGATCTTGCGAGTCAACCGCACCGGCAAGACCGAGGTGCTCGCTTGGCAAGACGCGCCCAAGCTGACGGCCGTCTGCGACGCGAGCGGCGCGCTGCTACTGGAAGGGGTGGAGCTGTCGGCGGGTCAGCTCGTCGAGATCCCCCGGCTGCTCGACAGCGCGAACCGTCCCGACGAAGGGCCGGAGGCGGAGCTCGCCGAGCTCCTGGGGCGAGTGCGGGCGTCGCTCACCGCCTGGATGCAAGCGTTGGATCACTTGCGGCCGCGCTAAAGCGAAGCCCAACGCGTTCAGGGTTCTCGTTCGAACGCGCCGACGGTGGGAGGCGAGCCGTAGCAAATGCCGGAATTGTCTTGCGGCGCCTCTGCGAGCACGACTCCGGCGCCGAGCGCTGTCGATTCAGCCTGCAAGCGGAAGTCACCGTTCGCGGGAGCCACGAAGCCAGGGTTCGCGGGCACCAAGGTGCCGGTCACCATCGCGCCCTGATAGTCCACGTCGTCCGAGCCAGAGACATCGTCGCTCGCATACCAGAGGTTATTGACGTACGAGAACGTGGTCGGGCTGGTACCGGCGCCGACGTTGATGGCGCGACCGCCGTTGGTGATCTCCGCGCGGGTGTAGGCGAAGACGTTGTTGATCACGCGGCCGCCGCTGGTCGGCAAGAAGGTAAAGCCGCCGCTCGTCGTCGTTTCTTGGAGGATACGCAAGATGCGAGTGGTGGGGAGATACACGGTGTTGTGCGCGAATAGGCATTCGACGCACCCCGGCATGGCCGCGACCTCGGTCGAGCGATCGAAGACGTTGGCGATCACCCGGATGTCACGCGCCTCGTAGTTGTCGCCCGCCGCGTCTAGCGGGGGGCGGAAAAATTCGAAGCCGGTGGCGCCCCCCATGTTGACGGCGCGCCCGCCGTTTTGGCGGAACACGTTGCCGCGGATCTCGACGCGGCGACTACCGCCCTTGGCTTGTACGCCCGTGCCGCCGCCCTCGAACGTGTTACCCACAATGAGCCCCTCGTGGCACCCGACATGGTCGATGTTGCTGCCGCCGACCGAGCAATTCACGAACTCGCTACCCAGCACGAAGAACTCGTTAGCGCCTGAAATCTTCAGGCAATCGTTGTTCCCGCCCGTGCCGATGTCGCGAAAGCGGAGGCCCCGCACGACCACGTGACGCAGCGCCTCCGCGTCTTCATAGTCGCCCCGATCGTCCAAGTTGACGCCGTTGGCGGTAGTGTCGGCGATCTCCAAGTCGTGCAACACCAGGTAGCGCGCGCCAGAAACGTGCAGCGCCTCACTGCTACCGGCGCCTCCGATCACGGGCCGCGCTTCGCCGGGCGCCCCGCCGATCCAGATCGGCGCTTGCTCCATACCCACCACGTCCGACAAGAAGATGTCGCCGGCATACTCGCCGGCGTGCACCCGGATCGCCGTGCCCGGTCCCGCCGCCTCCGCTGCCGCCTCGATGTCGCCGAACGGATTCTGCTCGGTCCCCGTGCCTTCAGCGCTGCCGGTCGTCGCGACGTGCAGCACCGCGCTCGGCTCCAGGCCGGTTTCGAAGGTGGTGATCGGCTCGCACTGCGGCCCCGCGCCGGCAGCGCCGCTGCTGCCCGCCTCACCGGAAGAGCCCGCACGCCCGGCGCCCGCGTTCGCCCCACCCGCTCCTGCGCCGGCCGCGGAGCCGCCCGCCGCGCTCGAGCCCCCTTGCCCCGAACCGCTCGAGCTCACCTCACTGCCGCCGACGCCCTGAGCGCCGCTCGCCGCTTCCGAGGCTGAGCCGTCCGAGCTGCACGAGCTCACCAGCCAGCCGCTCAACCAAAGTGCAACCACCGTAGCCCTCGCAGCGCATGGGAGCATGCCCGCAGGGTACACCAACGTGCACGAGCTCGCTCAGAAGGCTGGGAAAGTGAGCGCTAGTCGTCGCCCGCTTCTACCGCGGCGCTGCCGCCGATCAACCGACCGCGGCGAACCAGGCCTCGCCGATCGTGGTCAGGTCGTCCTCACTGATCGCGTCGCCCTCGGGTACCCCGTTGGCCGCGCCGAAAGAGAGCACGATACGACCCACCGGCACGCCGGCCACGAGCACCGTGTAGGTGTCGTCACCCAGCGCCTGAATGGCGTAAGTGGTCCCGGCGAAGGTCACGGTCTTTGCGGAGAGGTCGGCTACGGCGGCGTCGGTGGTCATGATGGCGCGCCACCTAACACGAGCCTCGGGCTCTCTCAAGTGTTGCCCACCCGCGTCGGCCTGCGGCCGCCGACCCCTCCCAAACACGTGCTCGGCCGCGGCGGCCTGCGCGCGCGTGGGAGGGGTAGCCCACCCGGCGAGCATTCCCGACTTCGCGCGCCGCACACACGGAGCTCGGATGAGTGACGAGCTTGTTTCGTCTCGAGGTCGGCGCTCGGCGGGTGACCGAGATTCGCTGGCGTTCGCACTGCCGCTTCTCGTCTTTCTCGTTGACGTTGTCGCGTGCCCCTGACGACAGTGTTGCGATGAGAATCTTGCGTGGCGTTTGGGGCGCGGTCTTTCTTTCGGGCTTCTTCGTCGCTTGTGGAGACGACTCGTCCACGGGCACCAAGCCGGTGCCGCAGCCGGGCGGAGCGGGGTCTTCCGGATCTTCGGGCGTGGGTACGTGCATGCCATACAGCTGCATTTGCGAGAACGGCTTGAGCGGTACGTTCGATTGTGAGAGCAACGCCTGCAGCTGCGCCGCTTGTCCTAATTTCGCGGTGGCGGAGCCTGCCCCCTTCGAGCCGTGTGGCGGCGACCCGACCGGCTTCTGGCGCTTGTCTGATTACGACGCAGGCCGCTTCGACCTAACGCTCACGGGCGCCTTGGGTAACGTCGAGCTCACGTGCCCAGGGCAATATCCCGAACCATTCCGGCCCACGCAAACGCTACTGGAGCTGAAGGCCAACGGCGAAGCCGCGCTGCACGTGGACTTCCCGTCTTACCGGTTCCAAGTCATCGAGTCTTGTCTGAGTGGGGTCAAAGCCAACTGCTCTTCTTTGCAGCGCGACTTCGGCTGCGAGGCAACTAGCTGTGGTGTCTGCGAGTGCACGGGTGCCGCGGACGCGCTCACACAGGAAGAGTTGACGTGGTCAGCGGAAGGAAATGAGCTACGCATCGTCGGAGAGCGCTTCGGCGAGACGGTCTCGTTCTGCGTGAGCGACGGCAAGCTTTCCTACCGCGCCGAGGGCGGGACGAACCTCGCGACCTTCGAGCGTCTGTACCGAACCGGGGCGCCGCAATTGTGCGCGGACCGCACCCCCGAGAATTGCACGAAGGGAGACAACAACACCTGCGTGCTCGGCCAGTGCGTCGGAACCGGAAGCTGCAGCGAGGCCGGTAACGCAGCGACGTGCGCCAAATTCCAGGATTGCCAGTGGGACGCTTCTTCCTGCTACGGGCAGGTCTACGTGCACTGCCAGCTGGCAGACTTCCTCGCCGGAACCCCCGGTTGCGCGCTGAGCGAGGCGCCTCCTACGTGCAAAGGGACGCCGTGGATTTGCGAGGAGCAACCGGGCTGCGCAGCAAAGGGCTGCTTGTTTGCCGCCGCTTGCACGGGCGGGGAGCAGGCGTGCGAGTACGACGACGAGGACATCGAGGGCTGCGTCTGCGACCTCAGCTGCACGGGCACGCTCAACTGCTCGACCATCAAAGACGCCGCGACTTGCAACGCCTCGGGGGAAGACAAGGGCCTGCAGGATGCGTGCGAGTGGTCGACGATGGCGTGCGTCGCCACGGCGTCCCCTTGTGAAGAGCTGACCATCGACGAATGCGAGACGACGATCGGCTGCGCGCTGCAGCCACAGTAAGGCCCCGCGCTTGCTCCGCTCACCTCGGCACGTCGCTCACGATCGCGCCGCAGTCGGCGAAGTCGAGCGTGGTCTCGATGCGAAAATTGGAGCCAGTCGGGTTTCGCTCGGCTTGAAAGAGGTCCAGCGTGTACACGCTCCCTTTGCTCAAGCCGAGCTGGTCGATCATCACCGTGCCTTGAGTCGGTCCATGCACGCCCCCGATGTCCACGACCAGCTTGCCGTCCACGAAGACGAACACGTCGTCGTCCCCGCGGAAGGTGAAGATCTCGCCGCCGGCATAGCGGAACGAGGTATGTAGCTCGGTCGTGAAGCCGAAGTTGCGCGGCTGGCCGTCGTCGTCGTTTTGCGTGGACTCGGCCGAAGCGACGCTGTCTAGGGGGAAGAAGCGGCTTGAATCGAGAACGAAGGAGGTCCCCACTGGCTCCAACCAGAAGTCGACGACGTAGGCGGTGCTCACTCCTGCGATGGTGGCGTACCAATCGGTAAGCTTCACCGCGACCTGCGGGTGCGCGCTGGCTCGCGTCGGCTTGCGGCCGGTGCCGAGCATGGCGTCCACGAGGCCGAGGGCGTTCTGCGGATCTTTGGAGCCGCCGAAGTCGGGGTGCGCAAACGTGGCGAAGTCGCGCATCAACACGCGCAGCACGTTCGCGCAGGCCCTCTGTGAAGGCTCCGGGACTTCACCCAGCGGTCCGACGACCTTCCAGCCGCCTTTCAGTTGCCCGGCGTCGCCGCCGTTCTTCGCGCCCGTGGCGGCCACGAACCCGCCTGGCAGCGTCGTCTGCAGCGTTTCGAGCGGTCCTGCGTCGACCGGAAGCTCGCCCAAATCCAGCGGATTGGGTCCGTTGCTCCCAGTGCCGCCCTTTCCGTCTGCGACGCTGCTTCCTCCGTCGTCGTCCGAACCGCACGCAATGAGTAGTAGCGAAGACAGAAGTACCGGCAGGCCAACCAAAGAAAGCGCTCTCACGAGGCGGATTGTTTCACCCGCCGTGAGGCGCAGCAACTCCGCCACTGAACGCGCATTGGCAGGCAACTTTACGAATCGTAGCTGCGAAGGCTTATTCCTGGATCTCCGCCTCGACCAACTGGGTGAGCAGGGTCAACGACTCTTGCCAGCCGAGGTAGCAACCTTCGATGGGAATCACGCTGGGGATGCCCTCTTGGACGATGGCGATCTCCGTGCCGACCGACACTTTCTTGAGGGTGATGGTCGTCTTCATCAGGCCGGGGAGGTTCGGGTCGTCGAACTTGTCCGTATGGACGATGCGCTCGTTGGGAACGAGCTCCAGGAACTCGCCGCCGAACGAGTGGCTGCTCCCAGTCGTGAAGTTCGTGAAGGACATTTTGTACGTGCCCCCCACCTCGGCCTTCATGTGGTGGACCTTGCCGGTAAAGCCGTGCGGCGGCAGCCACTTTGCCATCGCATCGGGGTTCACGAACGCTCGGTAAACCCTCTCCGGCGTCGAACGAAGTACCCGCTGAAGCTTGACAGTGTTTTCGGTCATGGTGCTCTTCTCCTCGGTTTGCGTGGGGGGCGGCCGCCTCGCGGCAGGCTAACGGTTTCTAGATTGGCGACGATCCAGCGCGAGGCGGATCGACAAGGCGACCGCTTTTTCTCGTCGACGGTTCGTATGGGCCGCAATAGAGCCGGTTTCTCAGTGGCCGTCGCGTAACCGTCTGGTCCGGTGGTCCATACTGCCGCGCGATGACGCTCCTGCGAGGACACCGCCTGGTGCTCCGGCCGGTAACGGCCAGTGACTTGCCGCGCCTCTTCGAGCTCTTGCGCCAGCCGGAGGTCGCACGCTTCTGGACGCCGCCGGACGACGAACGAGAGCGCGAGGGCCTGCTACTCGGCAGCGATCCTGACGGCGCCGACGCCATCACCGCCTTCGCGATCACGCTCGCCGGTGAGGTAGCGGGCTACATCGCGGCCTGGGAGAAGCTGGAGCCCGACTATCGGCACGCGGGGGTCGACCTTTTCTTGGACACTGCGCGGCATGGGGCGGGCTACGGCGTCGAGGCAATCCAGCTCGTTTGCCGCTGGCTGTTCGACGAGCGCGGTCACCATCGCGCGATCATCGACCCGGCCGCGGACAATCACCGCGCCATTCGCAGCTACGAGAGAGCCGGCTTCAAACGCGTCGGGGTGCTTCGTCGCTACGAGCGGGGGGCCGACGGTACCTTCCACGACGGGCTGTTGCTCGACCTTCTGCCGGAAGACCTGCCCGCGCGCGCGTGATACGCCGGCGCAGGTCTTCACGGCAGTTGGTACGGACGCTCAGAACACCGCGTTCTTCGCCAGCTCCAGCGCGTAGCTTTGGAACCACTGACCCGCCGACGGGCCACCGTTGCACTCGCCGTCGGACTCGCCAGGCTTCTTGATCCAGAAGAAGGCGTGCACGAGCGGGTTGCCGGTGCTTCCCGTGGGCTTCTCCCCCAACCCGCGGCCGGGCGGATTGCACCACTCCGCGCCCGCCGGCCCCTTGCCGTTGCGGCTCGTGTCGATGATGAAAGGCTTGTTGCCGACCTGGCCGGAGATGGCCTTGCCGTAGCCGATGGAAGACTCCGTGGTCTGGAAGCTCGACACGTTGAGCGAGAAGCCGTCCGCGTTGGCGATCCCGGCGGTCTTGAGCCGCGACGCCATCGTCGAGTCGGCCACCCAGCCAGAGTGCCCCGCGTCGATGTACACATGCGCGTTGGGCTTCGCCTTGAGCGCGGTGACCGCGTAAGCCAGCGACTCCCAGCGCGAGGGATCGCACTCGTGCGCCAACGTATCCGGCTCCAAAACGACCGCGACTTTGTCGTCGCCAATGCCATCGGCGAAGCCGTCAATCCAGCTCTTGTACGCGGTCGCATCCGCAGCGCCGCCGCTCGACATGCTGCCGCAGTCGCGATTGTAGATGTTGTACGCGACCAAGACGCTCAGTTGGCTCCCGGCTTTGCCAATGGCTCCGCGAACCTGCCCGGCCGGGTCACCACCCAAGATCCAGACCGCCTGGGGAGAGGAAGAAATCTTCTTCATCAGGTCCGCGTCTGCGCCGCTCAGGCCGTTCGCGGCGCTCGCCGCCTTCGAGTCGGGGTCCACGTAGAGCGGAGTCGAAAACGGGTTACCTGAATCCACCGAGCCGCCGCCGCCGCTACCGCCACTGCCACTCGCGCCATCGCACGTTTCTTCCACGCCCACCTTGTCGACGTACAGGTTGCGATCGTCCTGCCCGTCTTCGCTGTCGTTCGTGAACTCGATGACGACGTCTTTGGTGCCTGCGGTCACGGTGGCTTCGAAGTCGTACGCCATGAAGGCATCGGTCGCGACGTCCAGCTCGCCTACGGTTTGGTCTCCCACCTTGACGACCATGTGCGGCCACTCGCCGCCCGAAACCGAGCCGCGCGCGAACACGGTGAGCTTGGTTTTGCCACCTTTGAACGCGTGGGAGCCCGTGAGGGATCCTTCCGTGTAGATGTTCCAGCCCCCCTCGGCCGCTTCGCCGGTGGACGGCATCATCGCTTCTGCTTCGTAGCTCGCCTTGCAAATCATCGGCGTGATGGCTCCGCTGCCCCCGGTACCGGCCGCGCCACCCGCGACGCTTCCGCCGAGACCGGCACCCGAGCCGCCCACGCCGCCCCCCGTGGCCGCCGCTCCGCCGCCAGCGACGGAGCCGACGTTCGCGCCAGCGCTACCGCCCGCACCGAGCAAACCCTCGCCGCCCGTGTCACAGGCGCCAAGTAACGACGCTGCGCCCAGCAAGATCGCAGAGCTCACCCAAGGATTTCGTGCTCGCAGTTCGCTTTTCAATTTCGAATCTCCCGCTGGCCTCACGCACGAGGCGTCGAATGCGTAGCACGCCTGGAACCGATTCCAGTTCGTAAGGCCTCACAACAAGCGGGCAAAATCACGTCCCGACGAAACTCTTCCACTGCTACTGAGCGCGTTGTAGCGATGCGCGCCGCTACGGCGGGGTGCGGCTGCCCAAGAACCGTTCGATGTCGGCGAGCTCCTGCTCCAAGCCCTGCTTGAACGCGCGTGCCGTGGGCGGCTTGCCAGTGACGTAGCCGAAGCTCGCACGCAGGCTCCCTTCGACGACGCTCAGGTTGCCCCAACCCACGACCTCGTCACGCCACATGAGCGGCAGGGCGTAATAACCGAGCTTGCGTTTCGCCGCTGGCGTGTACGCTTCGAAGCGGTACTGCCAGCCCCAGAAGAGCTCGAAGCGGCGTCGGTCCCAAACCACGGGGTCGAACGGCGCCAGCAATCGAAGACCCGACCTCGTCGCGTCGTTGCGCTTGGGCAAGGCTTCCTCGGCGGGCCAAAACCAATCCGTGCCCTCCACGTGCGCCTGAGAAAGTCTCCCCTTGGCGCGCTGCACCGCGGCTCGCAGGCTGCCCTTCCATTGCGGCGCGCCGTAGCGCAGCCGCGCCACGAGCTGCGCGAAGCTGGCCGCTGGCAGCGGCGCGTACTTGCGAACTGCGAAATCGATCAGCGTGTCCAGGCTCGCTTCGTCGAGCTGTTCGCGCTCCGTGCTCGACGTCGCGACGGGCGCGTAGAGCCGAACCCCGCCGTCCCGCGCCGCCACACGCAGCAGGCCCCGGTAATGCAGCTGGTCCAGTAAACGAGTCGTGACGTTCGAGGCGCCGCCCCAGTAGTTGGTCTCCGTGCCCGCGCCGAGCCATTGCTCTACCTCGCGCGGATGGACTCGGCCGTGCTGCACCACGAAGTCCAGAATTTGCCGTGCCTGGCGCTGACGGGCCTTGCTTAAGGGCGCAAGCCCCGAGCGCGGATGCATCAGCGCTCGGAGCTCCGACGGCATGAAGCCGTAGTTGACGAAGAAGTCCTCTTCGATACCCAGGCGCGCGTACAGCCGTTCTAGGTCACCCGCGCGGTAGCCCGCCACGCGCAGGCGCAGCGTGAGGTCTTGCGCGCGCGCGGGAGCGCGAATCGGGTCCGCTTGCACGAAGCCGAGGCGCTTGATGGCGCGCCTCAGCGTCGTGGGCTCGAACAGACTACGGGCGATGGCAAAGCGACGGAGGTCGCTGAGCAGAACCATCGCCGTAATGTAGGTCAGGCAGGTGCAATGTCAGCCCGCGCCCGCCCTCGTTCGAGATGAGCCGACGACTTGCGGCGGAGCAGCGCGGCCGCGAGCACTACGAAGGCCAAGCCGAGGCGGCTCGGTACGTTGCTGGAGCCAGGCGCGCTCAGGCTGCACTGAGGCGAGGGCGTGGGGCCGGAGCCGGAACCGGAAGCCCCAGCGCTGGAGGATGAGCCGCCGGTGGAGGGCGAGCCCGCTGCGCTCGAGCCACCGGAACTTTGACCGCCGAGGTTGCCGCCGCTGCCAGCCTGATTCCCGTTGCCCGCCGCGCCCGAGCTGCCTCCCGTGCCGGGTTGCGGCTCCGTGGCTCCACCGTTGACGAGGCGCGAGAAGACCCGGCGCGTTTGCGACTGCTCGCCATACTTGCTGTAGCTCAGGAGCAGCTGCCCCTGACCGTCGCTCGAAAGCACGGGCGCAAAGCATTCCTCGTTCACCCACGTCGCGACCGCGCCGAGCGTGCCGTCCGCGCCGATGCGGCGCGCCTCCAGGAGGTGCTCGGGCGTTTCCCAAACCGCCCAGAAGGCCGAGCCGTCCCACACGACGGCGGCGCCGTAGCCGGCGCTCGCTTCCGCAAGGTTCAACGTGGCGCCGCTGAGCTCGCCGCCTCGGAAGAAGCGAGCATGAATTCGCGTTTCGTTCGATTCGGACCAAACGACGAGCGCACCGTCCGCGCCTGAAGAAGCGGCCGTTACATAGCCGGGGCTAGGCGCGAGCAACACGGCTTCCCCAGGGACTCCGCTGCCACTGACGGGCATGAGCCACGTGCCGGCGTTGCTGTAGCTCACCAGGTAGTCAGCGCCGTTCTGAAACACGACGGGAGTGGTGTTGGAGGTCGTGGAATCCAGCTCGAATTCGGGTCCGCTCGTGCCGTTCACGTCCAGCAGACTCCCGATCAACCTCGCGTCGTTCCAGTCTCCCGTTTCGCGGGACGCCAAGTAGCCGGCGCCGTTGCTCGCCAACCCTGGCGTCGAATGCAGGGCCTCGTTGCGGAACGGCTGGACGGCGCCGAGCGTGCCATCACTCGCGATGGTGCGCGTGAAGCTCTCACCGCTGACATTGAACCAAACCGCGAGCGAGGATCCTTGCCGCGTGGAGGCGAGCCGCGCGCCGAAGGCCGGGCTTTCCTCGTTCGACAGCGAGATACCTTCGGGATCCAGCACTTGGCCATTGCCGCCGATGCGCATGCCGCGCACCTCCATGTCCGTGTCGGAGTTTCGCTCGTCCGTCCAAACCACCAGGTAATTTTGCCCGTCCCAGACCGAGGTCGGATAGCCTTGCTTGTTGGGTACCCCGGTGAGCGGGATCTGGCCGTCGACCAAGCTCAAGTCGGGCGCGATCAAGCTGCCCTCGACACCCTCGCCCAAGAAGCTGAGCAAGAAATGGCTGCCGCTCCACGCAAGGGCGGTGCGATCCGAGCCGAACGCCACATAACGAGGCGCCCCCGTCGCGAGCTTCACGTCGGTCGTGCTCGCGACCACGCCGCTCGGTGAAACGCGATTGCCGTACACCGAGTGCTCGTCTCGCCCGTCCGCCCAGGCAACGAGGTAGTTGCTTCCGTCGAACGCCACCGAGGGCAGACCACTGTCTTCGCTCGAGTGCGAGATCGTGAACCCTTGGGTCGCAACGGCTCCGCTCACGCTCACGACGGAGCCAAGCACCAGATTCGGCGAATCATTGGTTTGCCACACCGCCAGAAATCCGTCGCTTCCGGCGGCGACGCTCACGGAGCCCGCGCCTTGCGCTGGCGGGGAAAGCTGTAGCTCTCCCGCTGGATCGGGCGCGCCGCTCGCGTCCACCCGGGCGCCGCGAATCGAGGCGACGTCGCCGAGTACGTCGTCTTGAACGTAGGATTCCCAGGCCACGAGTGAAGCCGTTCCGTTCACGGCCAGCCGCGGGTACGCGATGGAGCCGGGAGCCGACAACCAATGCGCGGAATTGGGAACCGAGGTGCCGTCCGCCTCGAACGACTCGATGGCCACTCTCGAGCCGGCCTCGCCCAGCCCCAAGTAGCTCAACTGGAACCTAGTCCCGTTCCAGCCAACGCTCGGGTAGATGGCGGAGCTGGCTAACGGCAAGCTCACCGTCCCTTCCACGTCACCGTTCGGCTTGACGAAGCGGCCTTCGATGGTGGAGTCGCCGTTGTCGTAGAACGCCGACCAGGTGACGAGGTAGTGCCCGCCACCGAAGGCGACGCTCGGGTAGTACTGCTGCGCCGTCCCCTCGCCCAGGTCGAGCCACGGCGAGTCCAGCACTTTGCCCGTAGCGTCGACACGTACGGCTCGTATTCGTGACGCTACCTCTTGGACGGCGAGAAAGCCGTTCCCGTCGCTCGCAACGACGGGAGCGTGGCCCACGTCCGCCGGCTGCAAAATGGGTGGGTCCGTAGCGATCTCCTCGCCCACGACGGCCGCCTCTTGCGTCTGCGCGTGCTTCGCTACCCCCACCTCCGGCGCAGGGGCGCTGCATGCACCAACGCCCAGCACGATAACCACCCACGACGCTCGCATCGCGTATTCATCCCACATGTCTCCACCTCCTCGTCAGGAGAGTAGCCGCGCGAGCCCTCCCCCTCAATCGCCAAAAACGAATCCCCTCCAAATACGGGACCGGTGCCGCAATCCTCCCCCTGCCGCTGCAGATGACGGTAGGGACTCCGGGATCCGGAAAAGCCTACGCTTTCGCACCGGTCCGAACGCGCAACGACGCCGCTTGCGTTCGAACTGGCTGGACGACGTCCTCGAAGACGTACTCGTAAGATCCGAGGTGCCCGATGCGGAGCCGTGTATCGACCAGCACCCGCCCGCCCGCCTGCCGGAGCCGCTCGCAAAATGCGTAGTCTTCTCCGAGGTACGCGAGGCCGCGGTCCGCAACTGCGGTGACCATGGGGAGGTAGAACGGCACGATAGCGCCGCTCGGGTCCACCACGCGGGGGAGGCCGAAGTGTCGAACGATGAGCTCGAACGCGGAGCGGCGGACGAGGCAGAAACCGCACCCGACGTAGCGAACCTCGAGCGGCCCTCCGCCTTCGCCGAGCACCACTTCTCGAGTGCCCTCCGCGAAAACGCAGGCAAAGTCCCGCCCGCCGCGGCGGGCGATGAGGGCAGAAACGAAGGGCTCGTCTAGCTCGTCGAGCGTTTGCGCGGCGGCGGCATCGAAGACTTGGTCGGAGTCGACCCAGAGGAGAGCGTCGAAGCCGGCGTCCAGCGCTTCGGTGGCGAGGAGGCTGCGCTCGCGGTCGATCGCAGCCGAGCCGGCGCGGCGCCACACTTCCCAGCCCTGCGTCTCCAGGCTACGCAGGCCGCGCTCGCACGCCGGCTCGATGAAGCCGCGGTACACGCAAATGGCTACGCGACGCTCAGAGGCCATCGCACGTGCAGGCACCTTGGTAGGAGGTGTTCAGCGCGAGCGCCTCGCCCGAGCAGTCGTTTTCGACGACGGGGAACGTGAGGGTACCGGTCGTCGCGCACGTGTTGGCAGGCACGGAGCGGGCGCTGACGTGGAAGGCAAAGCTCGCGCCCGGGGCGATCGTTTGGGGCGCGGTGAAGTCGCTGACTACGCCGCCGGTGAGCTGCGGCGGCGGCACCTGTGCGGCGACGTCGCCGCCGTTGTAAACGCGCAACGTGGTGGAGCCGCAGGAGAGCGCCAGCGGGCTTGGCAATTGGCCGCCCTCCGCGCTCTGCAAGCTGAGGAGGCTGCCGCTCGGCGTGAGCGAGCCGGACACGTTGACGCGACCGCTCGGCCCTTCGAGAGGGACGGTGACGGCCTGCGGGTAACCGGGATAGGACTGCTCGGGCGCGAGCAATTCGAACCAATAGGTTTCACCACTGGCAATCGTGAGCGGCAGTTGGTCGGGCGGGCTCTGCACTTCCCCGGTCAGCAGCTCCTCGATCAAAAAGTCTTCCGCGGTGCCGTTGAACAGGGGTACGGAGTAGGTGCTGTCGTCGCCGCACTCGTAGGTGTGAGCGAAGGTGCCGGCCTGAATACCGGGCGACGCTTCCCGACACTGACAGGCTTCTATGGGAGCGATGCGCGTCTCGACGCGGAGCTCTGCCAGGTCGCACGAGCCTTCGACCGCCAGGGTGAGGGCGTCCACCCCGGGCGCGGTGGCGGATCCGCCGGCGGCGGGGCGTAACTCGACCTTCACGCCGGCGCCTGGCTGTAACGTGAGCTCGGCCGCGCCGGGCACGAACGCGCCGACCACGTCGTTTTCGCCGACTGGCGCCGACAACGTGACCGGCGACTCCCCGGTGTTGACGATGTGAAACGACTGCGTGGGGCAAGTGCGGCCCGAGGAAGAGCACGAAAACTCGAGCGGCTCGGTCACCGGCGCGCCGGGGATGCTGTCAACCGAGACGGTGGTGCCTTGAACGGCTGCGCGCAGAGCGACGCTCACGCTTCCTACGCTCGACCCGACCGACAGCGACCCCGAACGTTCGTCGCCCGGCTTGTCCGTGCCAATGACGGCCGGCGTCGTCTTCAATTGTAGGGGTTGCGACTCTCCCGGCTCGATGCGGAGCGGGAGCTCGGTCTCGAGCTGGAAGGGTCCGTCGATATCGACCTGGTCGATCAGGACCCGCTCGGCGCTGGTGTTGGAGATCGCCATGGCGAGGCTCGCGCGCGGGGAGCCGCACACCACCGGAATCGTGACCTCGACGGGGAGTCGCAAGATTTCTCGCGCGGACGGGCCGGAGGGAGACGCCACGCCCCCCTCGCCGCCGGCGGCAACGGGTGCGCCCGCGCTGGCGCCGCCCTGACCCGCTGCGGACGTCTCTTCCCCACCGTTGCCGGCGTCGCCCCGCCGCGGCGTCGTTTTCTTGTCGTCGCTAGAACCGCAAGCAGCGACGGCTAGCGAAGCACCGACGAGCAGACCGAGGGCCGAAGTTCCGAATACGCGCGAGTGTAAGATCATGAAAGTCACGAAAGCTGACACGTCCGACTCACGCGAGCCAGCGGTCACGCGTCGTCGACCATTTGTTCGAAGAGGCTCGCCGTGCCGCTGCTCTTCACACACACGTGCGCGTACTCCGCGAAGGAGGGCGGCGCCGGAAAGCCCTCCGCCAGAAGCCGCGTATTGTCGAAGCACTGCACTCCGATCTCGCCGAATCGCGCGCAGGCGCCGAGCGCGCTCGACAGCTGCCGCGCTTCGAGCTCACTGTTTACGAACGGCCGCAACTGCGGCCGCAAGCTGCCGAGCGCACGGGCGGAGGTCTTGTGCCAGCCGTCGGTCTCGCGCCAGCCGAGCGCGAGCAGCATCTCCCGCAAGGTTCGGCTGCTCACGCGGCCCGCCGAGACGTGGTAGGTCCGCGCCCGAGCCGACTCGGCGAAGAGCAGGAACGCGAGCGCCTTCGCCACGTAGTCTACCGGCACGATATCGCGCGCGTCCTCCAGCTCGAATGGGCCCTGACGAAGCGCGGCCATCGCCCGGCAGTACCAAAACAAGCTGCTCGAAGGCGCTACGCCTAGCCGGGTGTGCCCAACCACGATTGACGGCCTCGCTACTAAAAGCCGCTCACCGAAGCTCAGCTCCGCGAGGAGGAGCTCGGCCGCCGCCTTGGAGCGGGCGTACTCGTTGACGTGCTGGTGCTCGCGCCTCGGGGCGTCGTCCTCGTGGACGACGGGCGCGGGACGGCTGCCGCAGCAGTACGCGGTGCCGACGTAGAGAAAGCGTCGCAGCGCGGGCGAACGCACCACACGCTTCGCGAGCTGCGCGGTGCCGTCGACGTTCGAGCGCCACACCTCGGACTTCGGCGCGAACGAGGTGCAGCCCGCCGCGTGAACGACGTATCCCGCGCGATCGAAGAGCTCATGCTGGTAGGTGCCGGAGGCGGCTAAATCCCCCACCACGACGCCCATGGCTTCCGCCGCCGAGCGCGCCGCGGCGTGGTCCGTGAAGCGAGCGAGCGACGTGGCGACGCGGGCCCTCGCCGCACACTCGTTCTCTGCTCTCACGAGCGCCGCGACGGAGTGACCTGCGCCAATGAGCTCGGCTGCGAGCGCACCGCCGACGAAACCGGTCACGCCCGTGAGCAAGATCACGGGCCGTCCTGTCGCTAGCCTAGAGACTGCCTTGTCCACCGTTCTGTCGGTACTGGCGGTAAGCAGCCGTGAACTCAGGACCGAAAATCACGGCGAACGCTTGGCGCTCTTCCGAGACGTTCTCGAAAATCTCGACGTATTTGTTCCACAAGGCTTTGTGACGCGACAGGGACAAGCCGCCACCGGCTTGGTTCTGAACGTTTGCGGGCGAAAGCTCCTCGAGCAGCGCGCCCACCCCGCGCATCACGCCCTCGAGCAGCGCGAGCTGGTGCAGCATCAGGTCCGCCAAGATCCCCTCGACCGCTTGCGGACCATCGAAGTTGCGATCCTTCGGGTTGAGGAGCGCAGCCGCCAGCGCGTCGGGCGTGCGAGCGCCTTCGACCGCGGCGTACGCCGTGGAACGCATCATCGTGCGCCGCAGGGCTCGTTGCAGGTCGAAAGACGACATGAACTGAGAATGACTTTCGCGCAGCGGCACGAAGCTGCGACAAAAAGCTTCGATGGAGTCGTGCAGCTTCGTGATGAAGCGCGCGATGTCGCCGGTCGTGTCCAGCGCCACGCCGGGCACCAGGGAACCTGCCAGCTCTCTCAAACCTTGCAGTGCCATCGCCTCGTCGGAAAGGCCTTGCAAAAAGCCCGTCGCCGCGCGACCGCCGGGTCCGGACGCGCCGCCTGGCAACGGCTGAGCCGCCACCGCCGCCGACTGGAATGCGCTCGCCGGGAACGGCGCGGGCATCGGCGGAGGAGACGATGAATGTCCCAAAGCCGCGAGCGGTACCGCCAACGGTGCTGCGAAGGCACCGGGGGCAGGCGGCGCGAAACCAACGGGCCCCGGCGGCGGCGCGGAAGGCACCCGCGCGGCGGGCGGCGGGTGTGATGGCGTCGGCTCGAGCATCATGCTCGCGTTTCCGACCACCAGTCCGCGGAAGATCGACGGACCACGTTGCTCGAGCGCTTCGTGCTGCTCCTCGAATGCGATTTGGCAACGCACGTTGGCGCCGAGAAAGAACTGGAAGCCGCTCGGCTGCAGATCTTGCGGTTGGTGCGGCACGAGCGCCGACGCCGGGCCGCCGCCGACCAGCAAGACGCCATTCTTGCTGCCCAAGTCGATCACGCAGAGACGACCTTCGACGTCTTCGATGCGCGCATGAAAGCTCGACACCCCGCCGTGCCCCACCACGAAGTCGTTGAGCGGATTGCGCCCGATGCGAATCGGCAGCGCCGTGAGCCGCTTCGGTTCTGCCATGAGCTCGCCGCTCAGGGAAAACGCCCGCAGCACGAAGACGGTGGCCACGGCCTAGAGCCTACAGCGCGGCCAGCAAATCTGCCAAAGTGGCGCGAGGCGTCGCGAGCACACCGGAAATCGGCGCGGGCAGCGGCGCCAGCGCTTCCATAAGCGCGGGCGACACCGGCGCCGTCAGGTCGGCGATTTCATCCTGAGCGCCCGTAGGCAGCCACAGCTCCGCCAGGGTAATCTTCGGTGGGCTGCCAAGGTGCAGCAGGGCGGCTCCATCTTTACCGTCGTGGGACCAAAAGAAGCTGGGCAGCGTGCTCCGCCAGCCCAAGCTCCGACGTAGGAAGTCCAGCCACGCGCACACGGCCGGACCGCCCGCCGCGCCGAGCGGGACGCGCAGCGAAAGCGTCGTGGCTGGTCGCTCCCGGCCGCGCAGCGGCGAAACCGTGGCGAAGAGAAGCCGCAAGGTAGCCGCCGGATCGCGTGCCCCCATGCCCAGCAGGACCCACAGCTCTTCGAGCGGCAGCGTCGAGGTCCACTCGCGGTAGAGCTCGTCCGACTCCTGGACGTCGGCGGCGAGGCTCGGCCCGAAGCCAGGCGTCACTTTCGCCGGATCGCCGACGTCGAGCAACTCTGCTAGCCCCGCCGTCGCGCTCGCCCAAACCTCCTCCAGGTTGAGCGGCAACAGCTCGGGTCGGGCGGCTAGCACTGCGGAGACGCGCAGCGGCAAGGCCAAGGCCAACGGAAACTGTCGCCCCGCGCTGTCGCGGCTCGGGGCGATGGCTCCGCACAGAGCAGCGTCCGGCTCGTCCGCGGCCCAGTGATAGAAGAAGCCGTGCATCGCGCCGCACGCGAAGGCTGGCGGCCAGGTCGCGCCCGTCCGCGCGAGCGCGGTGTCGGTGGCTTGGCTGAGCCAGGCGTCGAACGCCGCAAAGCTTGGCGCGTGGGTGGGTACGGGCAGATATTCGGCGCGCGTCGGCACCTTGCCCACGGCGCCCGCCGCTCCCGCCGCGAAGGCCATCATGGCGCCCCCACTTGGCTTACCGCGGCGGGGCAGCGTAGCCGTCGGAACAAGCCTTTGGCGAAGGGATGCACCGACTTGGATGGACGCAAGTCGATGGTCACGGGCGCTTCACCCGAGCGCGACAACGTCCACGAGCCGGTCAAAATTGCGGCCCCCTCAATCACCGCGCCGGGCTTCGTTCCTCCCGCCTCCAGCAAGCGGAACAAGCCGAAGTCACCGAGTCTAGGGATCTCGTCCGTGAACCCGGCCCCGCGCACCGAAAGCACCGCCCCGCGTGGCGCGCCCGCGCCGGGCCAAGTGAGCGGGGCCCAGCGCTCCGGCTCGTTGCGGTAGACGACGCTCGCGCCATCTACGGTCAAGGAGATTTCGGCGACTTTGCTACTGGCGGGGTGCACCTTGATGCTGAAGGGGACGCTCGCCGCTGGTGCGCCGCCAAAGGTGGCGTCCGTGATTTCCGCCGCCACATTGAGGCACTGCAAGAAATCCGTGCGGTACGGCATGGCGTCGCCGGTCGCTTTCGGCACGAACGAGTTGCCGGAGCGCTCGAGGCGAGACGCCAAGTTGGTGGCGAAGAACTTCCACAGTAGCCCGGTGTCGGGTCGGAAGAAGTCGCTGAACTCGGCCAACGAAACCTCGGCCGGAGCGTCCGCGAAGGGGTACCTGGGCGCGAGCTTGGTGCTGTAAACCTCCCAGATTTCTTTCTTCCAGCTCTCGCTGAGCGAGGCGAAGTCCGCGTTCAGGACCGTTTTGCGGCTGCCGCGAATGGGGTTCATGAGCAGCGGCTCGAGAGTCATGCGGGCGCGAGGGTCCAGCCCGCCCAGCAGCGTCTGCACCGACGTGGCGGTGGTGGCCAGCGCGGCGTCGAATTGCTGCGCCGGGTCGGCCTGGGTCTCGGCCAACTGACTCAGATTCGCCTCGAGCGTCGTCAGCTGCGCTAAATACAGGCTGAGCTTCGACGGCGCCACGTCAGCCTTGCCCGCGCTCGCCTCGCCGAAGCCGAACACGAGCAGAGGCTCGAACGCGCGCTCGACCGACGAGATCAGCCTCGGGGGAGCCGCGGGCGCGCCGGCATCGCCCGCGTCCGGAAGTTTTTCAGCCGCGACCTGCTTGCCCTTTTCGAGCGCCTGCTCCGCCAGCGTTTTAGGCTCGGAAACGTCCAGGCGGGCGTTCTCGGAAATGACCTTGAACAAGCGCACGTACGGGCCGTCCGAGGCGGAGATGACGCGAAGCTCGTCCAGCGCGACCTTCACGTCGGTGGGCGCGACGACTTGCAAGCCGGCGATGAAGTCGGTCCACGCCTTGATGTAGCGTCGGAAGTACAGCTCGCGTAGCTGCTCTGCCCCGGATTGCTGGGTGTCCGTGACGGTGAGCGCCTTGATGCCGAGCACCCAAGGCTCGAGTGAAAGCCGGGCGTCGGGTGAGTCGAGCAGCGCGCGGATCTTCTGCCAACCCAGCAGCGTGTACATGCCCGGCACCTCGACGTTGCTCCGCGAGTTGAAGTACTGGGCGGCGGGGCCGAAGAAGACCTTGTCCGGACGAATCGCGGGCACGCCCTTCGCGGCTTCGACCAGCCACCCGTAGCGCAGCTCTTCCAGCGGCACGGAGCTGAGCCGCCCCTGCGCACCGGAGATGGCCGCGGCGTCCGGAGCCCACACGAAGCTCGCGTCCTGGGCCAGAGCGTCTACGTAGTATTTGGCGTGCGCGGCGAGCTTCTCCTCGTCCGTAGAGGCGGATGAGCCCAATGCTCGCGCCCACGCCTTCGCCAGCTGAGGCGCGGCCCAACTGGCGTTCAGGTGCTCGGGCCTACTGAGCATCAAGTAGAGCTTCAAGTCGTCGTAAGCGACCTGAAAGTTTTGGGAGTCCATCCGCACCAGGTCGGCGGTAGCGCGCACGTCACCCAGCAGCTGGGCCTGGACGGGGCCCTTCACCATCGCTCGCAAGCGGTCCAGGTAAAGGCCGCGAAATCCGCTCAGCAGCTCGGGCGCCGCGTAGCTACCCGTGTAGCCGTAGATGTGGAAGGAGTCGGCCTCACGCTCGAGCAGCTGCAGGCGGGTCACCAACTGATCCAGCGCGCCGGCGGTGGCGGTTGCGCTGACGCCGGGGGTGCGCTCGACAGCGAGCGATTGTGCGGCATCACGAGCCGTCGCCGACGCGAGATCGGAGTTGCTCACGTAGGCGAGCAAGGCAGGGATGATGATGGCGAGCACCGCCACCGTCACCAGCCCGCCTTGAATCACTTGCCGACGCGTGCGGCGCTGCGCGCGGCTGGTCGAGCCGAGCCCCAAGTCACGGTCGGGGAACACCACCTTCTGGAACAGGTCCGTAACGAAGAAGCTCTGCGCGGCGCTCGCTTGGCGCCCGGGAGCTGCGCCGGCGCCGAGCGGCAAGTTGAAGCCGCGCGACATGTTCGACAGCACGTGATCCAGCTGTCGGCCGGTTTGGGTGCCGCTCGAAAAGTAGAAGCCGCGCAGCAGCGGCGTCTCTTGGTACGGATTGGACTGGCACAGCTGGCCCAGGAACGTGGAAAGCGGGCGCCTGAGCGCCGCGAACTCCAGCGGGAACTGGAGGATACGCGCGCGCGCGTCCGCGAGCGGCTCCGAGCCCAGCCGTGTGAGCATCCGTGCGTGGAGCACGCGCTCGAGCACGTCGAGCTCGGCGAGCACCGCCGGCTCCACGTCGACCAGCTCTTCCTCGAAGCCGAAGCTCGCGCCCCAAGCCTGACCGCGCGTGGACTTCTGTAAGTCTCCCCAAAAATCCAAGAAGCCGCCGACGAGGTCGACCTTGGTCAGTACGACGTACAGCGGCAAGACCATCTCGAGTCGGCTCATCACCTCGTCGGCCCGGGCGCGCAGGGTCTTCGCGATCTCTTCGAGTTGGTCTTCGCTGCTCGTCAGCAGGTCTTCCACGCTGAGCGCGACGACCACGCCTTCCAGCGGCCTTGCGGGGCGGAACTTTCGGAGCGTGTCGAGGAACGCCAGCCATTCGTCGCGGTCGTCCTCGCCCGTCGCCAGGCGCCCGGCGGTGTCGAGCAGGATTGCGTGGGGCGAGAACCACCAGTCGCAGTTGCGCGTTCCGGCCGTTCCCCGAACTCTGGCCGAAGCGCTCCCGGGAGGCGCGATGAAGCCCAAGCCCGATTGAGTGAGCGCGGTCGTCTTGCCGGCGGCAGGGGGACCAATGATGACGTACCACGGCAATGCGTACAGAGCCGCCTGCCCCCCTTTGGCGCCCAAGCGCGTGCGCTTCAGCGAGTCGATGGCCGCCTTCATTTGCGCCCGCAGCCGCTCGACCTCCACGCGGCGATCGGGTCGCGCGTTCTCTGCTTGCTGCGAGGCTTGGCGCAGCAGCTCGGTCTCCAGCGCCGAGGCACGCAGCTTGGCGCGGACGTGGCGAGCTACCAGGGTGACCAAGAAGGCGGTCACGGCCACGATGCTGACGACGATGCCGATCCAGATCGGTGCGTGCGTCACCAGCACGATGCCCCACGCGCCCAGCGCCAGCAATGACAGGCCTAGCGCGACCCAAAACATCAGCATGACATCACCTCGCGGACCCCGTGGGCGCCGGCTGGGCGGCGGCGATCGGCGGCAAGGTTTCGAGCGCCTGCTTCACGTCGCGATGCACGAGCCGCTCAAGCGCGACCGAGACGGCCAGCGCGAGGCCGAGCCCGCCGATCGCGAACGCCAAGAGCGGCGCGCTGCTGCTCCTCACTTTGCCGGCGCGCTCCGCGGGCACGGCGTGGGGTCCGATTTTGTCGGCCCGGGGCAGCGCGCGCGCCACCTGCTGCAGCGCGGCTTGATTGAACCCAGTCAAAGCCGTGGTGTCCGCGCTGGCGCCATACTGCCCTCGAAATCCGAGCGCCATGCACAGCTGGTACGCGGCGATGGCCTCGGTGCGTCCCTCGCCGAGCAACGCGCGCAGGCGGTTGAAGAAGTGCTCGCCGGCCGTGTACTGATTGAAGAGAACGAGCTGCAGCGGCTGACTCATCCATTCGTTGCGCCCCGGCCAGTTCGACTTCAGCACCTGCTCGTCCAGAAACGCGACGACCGCGTACCGCATGTCCGCCAAGTCAGGCTCGGCGATGCCGCTCGCCCGGCCCTTGCCGACCATGGCGTCCAGCGCCGTTTGCAAACGTTGTCTGAGCTCAGCCGCCGACCCGAGGCTCGGCGCCTGAGGAAAGCTGACCGCAAGAATCAAGATCTCGGCGCACGCCGCGTACACTCGCTGACTCATCCGTCACCTCAACGCGGCTGCGTCCGCCGCGTACAGCGCGACCTCCGCGCCCGCCCAATCACCGTCCGACGGCAAGTAGAGGGCCACCGACCCCGACTTGGCAATGTCTTCCCAGTACTGCCCCTCGCGCGCCACGCGAAAGAAGCAGACGCCGGACCGCAGCGGGAGCGCCCCTGAAGGTGACCACTCCACGGCCACCTTCACTCCGGTGCGCGCGTGCTTGACGACGTCGTAAATGTGGTTCCAACCCGCGAGCTTGAGCACGCCGGGCGCGCGCTCGCGCAGCAGCGCCTCTGCCATGTTCGCCTTCACGGAGACGAAGAATTCTTGCGACAGCAGGCGAGGCTCGAGGATACGCCCGATGAACATCCCATCCGGCCGATGCTCCAGCGGGATCTCCGTGTACGCGCGCTCCGTGTGCCCCGACACGAGGCGCAGCACGGTCGCGAACAGCGTCTCGAAGGTCTCGCCCAGCTCCAGGTAGTTGAACTTCGGGAGCGACGCGGCCGTCGCATCCGACGAGAAGCACGACAGCGTGCCAACGAGACGCGCCAAGACTAGGTACGCCTCTTCGGGGTGGCTGCGGGGCGTGTCCAACAAATGATTGAGCTCGGGAATGGCGCCGCTCAGCGCCTGCAGCAGCATCAGACGGCGCACTTCACTGGCGTGGACGTCCGCGCCCGCGCTCTGTCGGCCTTGCCGCTCCGAAAACAGCTGGTGCTGCCGGGCGACCATGTTGGCCAGCACCCGGCGCACACCCGTCTCCAGGAAGGGCGCGGCCGCGAGCGTCAGCGTGGGCGGGACGCGCGTATCCAGCACCAGAAACTTTCCGGTTTCCTGGCGTACGAGCTCGGCCACGCGCAGCGTCGCAAAGCCGTCACGCCGCTCGTTGCCGAACAAGATGCGGAGGTTAGGCCGCGCCCACTCCACTTCTTGGGGGGAGCCGCCCGTGTTCGAGTCCACGGCCGTCACCAGCTCCCGCGTGAAGCGACGCACGCCGGTACCGTCTAACGAGACCTGCCCTGCCTCGGGATCTGCCAAGAGGCCGATGAACACCTCCACGCGCTGCCCGTCCGTCGGTAGGTCGCGTGGCTCGGGCGCCGACGCGCCCGTACCCTCACCGCAACTGACGCTGACCCCGTCCGGCCAGATGGCGCTGAACCGGCTCAGTCGAAATTGTCCCGCTGCGAAGCCTCGTTCGTCGATCTTCAGCTCGCTCACGCCCCAGTCGTAATGGCTGACGGCGCGAACGCGCTCGTGCACCAAGCTCTCCAGGTAGCGATCTTGCTGCTGAAAATGATGCTGACTAACGAGCAGCCCCTCCGTCCAAATCGGTTTGCGGCTCATCTCGCGGCCCCTTCTCTCCCTTCGGTGGACGCGGGCTGCCCGCCGTCCACGGCGCTCTCCGTCTCGCCCTCGGCGTCCCGCCCGGCACCGTCTTGAATCTGCATGCGATCGAGCCAGATGGGAATTGCGTCCGTCTTCGCGTCACAGGGTGGCTGCGACTTGGGCGGTGCGATCTCGTAGGCAAGGAACCAGTCTTTACCTTGTGGCTCGCGGAACAACGCCACCACGCCTAGGAACGCGGCGTCCGGCTTCGGCTGCAGGGTGATGGTCTTCTTTTCACCCGGAAACACCGTGTGCTGCTCGGAAGCGACTACTTCACCCTCGAGGGTCTTGGCGTCGTTTTGCCAGATGTCTTCGAAGGAAGCGGTTCGCATGCGAGCGTCGCTCTTCAGCTGATAAACGCGCAGTTGGACGGGACGGCCTTCACCGCCCGACAGGGCGTTGCTGCGCTGCGTGGCCGTCAGAGCGAGGGTGAGCGGCTGCGCCTGGCACGGCTTGGCTGCGGTGGCAGGCGCGGCTGGGGGGGGTGCGCCACCGCAAGCCGTCACCCCAAGGACTATGACTGCCAGGAGTAGGTTCGGGCGCGACATGCAAGGCTCTTATACACGACCCCATGGAGCTTCTACCCGACTCACGCGCGTCCTTCGGCCCCAAGACTGGCCGGCGGCGCGCGGAAGCCGGGCGAGCTTGACCGCTCCCCGCAACTGCGTGTACTTCCAACGAGGAGACATGAGTGGGCTCTGGGCACGGGGTAATGACGCGGTCGTCGCCGAGCAGCACTCTCGTGCGCCGTTGAAGGAGAATTGTCATGGCCGTTGATATGTTTTTGCGCATCGAAGGCATCAAGGGTGAGTCGAAAGACACCAAGCACACCGAAGAGATTCAGGTGAAGGGTTGGTCGTGGGAAGCCGCTCAGACCGGCACGTCCGGCAAGGGCACCGGCGCAGGCGCAGGTAAAGTCGAGCACCAGGACATCGAAATTCGCAAGTTCGTGGATCGCTCGTCGCCGACGCTCTACAAAGCGTGCTGCCGGGGCGATCACATCAAGAGCGCGGACCTGACCGTGCGCAAGGCCGGCGGCGACGCCCTCGAGTACCTCATCATTCACCTGGAGGACTTGCTGATCACCTCGTTCAAGCTCGGTGGCGAGCCGACGAACGACCAGATCGAAGAGGTGCTGCGCATCAACTTCTCCCGCGCGGCGATTCACTACACGCCGCAAGACGAGAAGGGCCTCGGCGGCGCCAAGGTCAGCGGCGGTTGGGACCTGCAGAGCAACAACGCATTCGACGGCTGAGGCCGGACGCTCGCGGGCAGCCGCTGCCCGTGCCGCATCACCGATGAGCGGGTCTCACTTCAGCGGTCACTGAGACCCACGTCTACGGAGGGGGGGAAGCGGCAGGTGCAGCGGCGCTGGGCGATGTGCGCGCGCCGAGGGAGCGCGTACACGCCTCTTGCATCGCAGGTGTGAAGCGCTGCCGGCCCCAGTCGAAGTTCTGAGGGGCGCACAAGTCGCTTTCGTCTTTGGACTTGATGAGCTCGGCCAGCGTTTCGCGCGCTTGCCAAACGCTGTCTTTCGGTACCTGCACGGCGAAGCCCGGCACGTTGGGGGTCGCGTTGCCCTTGATGTCGAGGTTCAAGCGCCGGAGCTCGTCCAGGCTCATCGCCGCCGCGCGCGCAACCAACGTGAGTCGCGTCATCGGGGGTACCGGTAAATCCATCGTCATCTGCGGAGCGCGCTGCTGAATGCCGCCGAACTTGAGCTTCTGCAGGTTGTTCAAGATGAGCGCGATGGCCTGAATGGCAGGCGCGTAGTCCGCGGTTTCGCCGGGCAGCATCTCCGCGTCCACCAGCTCCCAGAAGCCGACGTTGTCGCCTTCGACGCGGGCGAGGCGAGCGGCCAAGCCGAACGGCCCCATGTTGTAGCCGCAGAACACCAGATCCCAGGAGCCGAACTTGGCGTAAAGGTCGCTGAAGTACTGAATGGCAGCGTCCGTCGACTTCTGCGGGCTGTGACGCTCGTCCACGACGCCCTCGATGATGCGCAGGTGGTAGGCGCGCGCGGCGTCGGGAATGAATTGCCAGAGCCCTTCGGCGCCGACCGGAGACTTAGCGAGCGGGTAGCAGCTGCTTTCGGCGTACGCGACCGCGATGAGATCCTTGGGCAAGCCGCGGCGAATGAGCGCGGACTGAATCGCATCTTTGTAGGCCCCGCAACGGAACAGCATTTGCTGGAACGTCTCGCGGCCGAGCGGATTCTCCGTGTAAAACTCGAAGCGACGCTGCACGCGGGGGTCGTCCTCGACCGGGATCTCGGGCATTTCCAGCCCCGCTAGCCAGCGAGAGCGCATGGCGTCCGGTGGGCGAGACCGACGCTGCACGCGCTTTTTGGTCTTGTCCGTCACGAGCTTGCCGATCTCTTTCAAGGCCGCGCACTGAGGCCCGATACAGCTCGGCTGCAATGCCTGCGATGCGATGGCGGCTTGCTCGTCGAGCAGCGCGCGCAGCTCCGCCGACTCTTTGCCTCCGCGCCCGTGCACTTGGGCAAGCAAGGCGCGAAAGCGCTCGTCGTCCGTGAGCAGCTTGGAGCGGGGCAAGCCCGAATCGGTCGTTGCGGGAGAGGCGGACGATGCGTCGGCGCCAACCGACGGCCCGCCACCGGTCGCCGCATCCGTGCGCTGATCCGTGCGCCGCAGGAGCGTGACCGTGACGAGCACGATACCGAGCACCACCAAGCAGACGCCGAGCGCGGCGAGCGCGCCGATCCACCAACGGCTCTCCCCTTCGCCGGGTCGATGACGCGTGCGCCCGCCGCCCGTGCTCACGCGCGCAGCGCGCGCGGGCCGGGACCACCGCCCCGTCGGCGCGTGCCCGGCGTCGGAGGTGCGCCGCTCCGGCAGCGGGTTAGGCAGCGGCGGCACGGATGACGTGCCCGGCGACGCCACCGGCGATAGCCCTCCATAGCCGCCGTGCAGCGGCGGAGGCGTGGAGGGAGAGCGAGCTTGCCCCAAACCCAGCAGAGAAGGCTGGCGGGCGGGCGGCGGAGCAGCAGCGTCAGGGGCACCGGGGATTGCGGGGATCGCCGACTCTTTCCGGCCGAAAGCGCGCAGGCCCAGCACCGAGCGGACGAGCAAGTTGGGCTGCCCGGGCCGACTGGGAGCGACTGCCACCGGCTCGTGGTTGGCGCGCGGGGGCGGCGAACCGGAGACGCCGGGGGGCGCTGCAACGGGCGGCGCCGCGATAGGTGCCTGACGCAGCGAGGACGCCGCCGGCGGCGCGCCCAGAGGAGGAGCCGCCGACACCGGCAGGGCGGGCGCGCGCTCTCCGAAGGACGTGAGAAAGCGAGGCGGCGCTACCGCAGGTCCCGGCGGCTCCGGAGGGTGCGGCGCGGGCGGAGCCCCTGAAGGGCGGATGAAGCTCGACAACAGGGGCGGTGGCGCCATGCCTCCCACGGCGGGAGCGCCTTCCGCGGTGAGCGAGGCCTGAGCGCTGCTCAGCAGCTCGCGCACGACCGCGAGCTGCTCTCGGACCGCGACGATCGGTGCGCCGCTCGTCGCGAGTCGCGAAAGCTCGCTGAGGTGGTGCCCCGCGCCGCCGAACCCCAAAGCTCGAGAAGGCGCTTCCAGCTGCCTGGATCGGTAAATCAGCGCGTCTAACGTGGCACCGTGCGGCAAAGCGGGCGCTTGGACCTGACGCTCCCACTCCACGACGCATGCGGCGAGCGCTTGCACGAAGTCTTGACGGCCCCTCCCGGCCGTAAACGAGCCTTGCTCACCACTGGTCACGGGTCGTTCCCACGCCGATAGTTAGCACACAAAGCCAAACCTCTGGGCTGACCGCCCGAGCGGTTCTCGAAGCCCGTCAGGCGCCACCGCGGAACCGCCGAACGGCGGCGAACCGCCTGAACTTTGGTGCAGCAAGTTGACAATCGGACGACCTCGTTCGCAAATGCCGACGAGGTTCGGGCTAGATCGGGTTCGCATGGCCATCTTGGACATCGTCAAATTGCTCGCTCCCGTGGCGCCCGAAGCGCCATCTGGGCCCAACTTGGAGTACGACCCCGGCTTTACGGCGGTCGAGCGGGCCGCCGCCGGGAAGCCCGAGCAGGTGATCGGCGGTACCGTCACCCCGGCCGAACCGCCCGAGTGGAATGCGGTCTTCGACGGCGCGCTCGGGTTACTCGAACGCACGCGCGACCTGCGGGTGGCGGTGCTGCTTTCGCGCTCTCTGCTCTATCGGAGCGGTGTGGTGGCGTTCGCGGAGGGCATCGCCTTGCTGCGGGCGCTCGTGGAGCAACACTGGGCCACGGTCCACCCCCAGCTCGACCCGGAAGACAACAACGACCCGACCATGCGCATCACCGCGCTGGCGGCGCTCACCACGCCGTCGGTGCTGCTCGCGCTGCGCCAGGCTGCGCTGGTAGACTCTCGCGCGCTCGGGCCCGTCAGCTTCGCGGACCTGTTTCCGGCCTCGGGGTCGCCCGACACCGCGCGCATCTCGGGTGTCTTCGACTCGGTGGAGCTTTCGGGGCTCGAAGCGGTGACGGCCGCGCTCAGCGGTGCCGCCGAGGCGCTGCGCGCCATCGACGCCACGTTCGAGTCCCAGACCGGTAACCGGGGTCCCGATTTCGCCGGCCTGCTGGAATACTTTAATAAGGGGCACCTCGCGCTGCGCCAGCGTCTCGAAGCGCGCAAACCGGCTGAGGCACCTGCGGACGAGGCCGCGTCCGGCGCGAGCAATGTCCCAGCCGCCGCCGCTCCGCCGCGCGGCCTCAGCGGTGATATCCTCACTCGGGAGGATGTCGTGAAGGCGCTCGACAAGATTTGCGAGTACTACGAGCGGCACGAGCCGGCCAGCCCCGTGCCCGTCATGGCGCAGCGCTGTAAACGGCTCGTCACCATGACCTTCCTCGAGCTCCTGAACGAGCTCGCGCCGGACGGCGTGAAGCAAGCTCAGGTGGTCATGGGCAAGACCGAGGGCAGCAAATGATGGGTGGGCACTGCCGCCCTGGGATGGGATCGTGACAAGAACGGAGCACAGGACATGAGCAGTCAGAAGTTCATCGCACGCAACCGGGCACCGCGCGTGCAAATCGAATACGACGTGGAGCTGTACGGGGCGGAAAAGAAGGTTCAGCTGCCGTTCGTGATGGGCGTCTTGTCCGACCTTTCGGGCAACGCCGGCAAAGAGCAGCCGCCCGTCGCCGAGCGCAAGTTCACGGAGATCTCGGTCGACAACTTCGACGACCGATTGAAGGGCATCGCCCCCGCGGTGAAGATGCGCGTACCGAACAAGCTCACCGGCGAAGGCGAAATCGCGGTCGAGGTGAAGTTCGAAGCTTTGTCCGACTTCTCGCCGGCCGCGGTCGCGCAGCAGGTTCCGGCGCTGGCCAAGCTGCTCGAAGCGCGCCAGCAGCTCGCAAATCTCATCACGTACATGGACGGCAAGTCCGGCGCCGAGGAGCTGATCAACAAAGTGCTCCACGACAAGAATTTGCTCGAGGCGTTGGCCAAGAGCCCCAAGCCGGCGGATGAGCCCGCCAAGAGCGAGTAACTCATGAGCGAGGCACAAGAAGAAAAAACCGGCGGCGGGGCCGTCGCAACCGCCGAAACGAGCGATTTTACGAACCTGCTGAACAAGGAGTTCAAGCCGCAATCCACGCGCGCCCGCGAGGAGGTCGAGTCCGCGGTGGCGACCCTGGCGCAGCAAGCGCTCGGCACGGCCGCGACGATCTCGACGGACGTGGTCTCCAGCATTCAGTCCATCATCGCCGAGCTCGACCGGAAGCTCAGCGAGCAGGTCAACGAGATCATGCACAACGCGGACTTCCAGGCTTTGGAAGGCTCGTGGCGTGGGCTGCATTACCTCGTCAACAACTCCGAGACGGACACGATGCTGAAGATTCGCGTCCTGAACGTCTCCAAAAAAGACCTTCAGAAGACGCTCAAGCGCTTCAAGGGCGCGGCGTGGGACCAGAGCCCCATCTTCAAGAAGCTGTACGAGCAAGAGTACGGCCAGCTCGGCGGCGAGCCCTACGCCTGCGTGGTGAGCGACTACTACTTCGACCACGGCCCGCAAGACGTGGAAACCTTGGGTGAGCTGGCGAAGATCGGCGCGGCTTGCCACGCGCCCGTCCTGGCCGCCGCGGCGCCTTCGCTGTTCGGTATGGAGAGCTGGCGCGAGCTCGGTAACCCGCGCGATCTGCAGAAGATCTTCTCCACCCCGGACTACGCCGCTTGGCGCTCCCTGCGTGAATCGGAGGACTCGCGCTACCTCGGCATCACGATGCCGCGCTTCTTGTCGCGCCGGCCGTACGGAGCCAAGTCCGACCCGGTCGAAGAGTTTGCGTTCGAAGAGGACGTGAGCGGCGCGGACGACAAGAAATACACCTGGTCCAATTCGGCCTACGCCATGGCCGTCAACATCAACCGCTCCTACAAGATGT
>JAQSWN010000258.1 GCA_029266615.1 Polyangiaceae bacterium | reverse complement strand
GACGAAGTGGTCGTTCAGGCCCGCAGCACCTTGTGCAAAGGAGCGGGTCGCCACGCAGGCGTCGCCGATCACGAAGTCCGACAGCCACGTGGCTGGCTCCGTGATCCAGCCGCCATCCGCACCTCTTCGGTTACGGAAAAAGGTGCCGTCACTCTCGGTCCAGCCGACGACGTGGGCGGTGCCAGATGGCACCAGAAAATACGCGCTCCAACGGTAGTTTAGTCCCAGTGGTGGGTCATTGGGACCGACAGGGACGGCCACGCGCGTTGGCTCCGAGAAAGTGGTCCACATACGCATTCCCTGGTCGTCTAGATCCAGGCGGTAAACAGAGCTCCCGTCACTTCCAAAGGTCCAATCCGTTTCGAGCACGGTGCCGGCCTTGGGGAAGAACTGAAACTCCGGGGCTCCAGCACCGTTCAGTAAAGAAAGGCGCCCCGTCAGTTTCTGGTTCGCTGAAGCTTTACGGACGTGCGCTACAAGTGGACCGGCGGAGCTCGGACGTTGGATGAAGAGGTGCGTGGGGCGTATGGTGTAGATGTCCTGCAGGCGTGCCGGCAGTGACGGCGTGAGCGTGTAGGGGACGAGGTCCGTCGAGAATTGCTTGACTAACGAGGGATCGAGAATAGGTGTATTGACAGCGCCGTTGTTCGCGAAGGCGACTAAGTCCGATGACGAAGGCGGCGCGGCCGTCTTCATCGGGTTGCAGCCAGGCACGGTGCAGAAGCCGCAGCCCGTCGGTGCGGGGCATGTTACGGCCCACTCGGGCAGGTCGCAGGCGGGAGACCCGCTAGCCGGTTCCCCAGTCGCGCAATTCGCGACCAGCCTTGCTACCTCGGCCATTGCTTCGCGCGAGAGGAGAATGCGACGGTCACGAATCGAGTAGGTGTAGCGCAACAGGTCCCTCAGCTGGCTCTGCTCAGCGCTGGTGCTGCCGCTTACCCGATCGCAGGGATTCCAGAACTTTCGGCTGAGCTCCAAGTAGCGCGTGTACGCGGCCAGGTCCTCGAGGCGTGACCGGACTGATGCATACTCACTTTCGGTCGTGAGTATGAATGCTTGCTTGAGGGCGCCATACATGACCCCCACCATACTTTCGCTGAATAGGGCGCGATCTTCGATTGCTCCGTAGAAGTCGCTCATCGGAGCGGCGGCAGGACCGAACGCGCGAGTCAAGAAGTCGTTTCGGTACACGGACGCATCGGCGGCTCCCGTATCTAGTTCCCAGAAGGACTTGGCGAGTGCCCACCACGCGGGTCCTGACGCGCCGAACCCGGATTGAACATTGATTTCGTATCGACGCGCACCCAGTCCGTAAAAGCTGCGAGCACGGCTGACGATGGACTTAGTGGAAAGCAACACCTGGCCCGGAAAGTCGTTGTCGGACGAGCCAAGTGCATCCGTCACTCCGACTTCGTAACCCGAATCGGCCCCCCAACTGCGTAAACGGTTCTCCAGCGCGAAAGGATTAGAGGCGTTGTGATACGCTTCTATGTTTGCAAAGACATTTTGTCGCAATGCAAGGGTTGGTGGCTCACTGAATTGATGGAGAAAACTCGATGCAACCACCTTCGTGGGCTGGCGCTCGGCGATCGCGTTGAGCAGCGCGACCATGCGGTTGGCCACGCTGCTGAAAATGGGATGGTTAATGTCGTCGCAGTTCAGTCCACCGCCAACGGCCTCGGATGACGTCCAATCGACGTGGTCATAGGGGATTAGCGAAATGGGGTTGCTGGTTTGCTCGGCGGCCCATTCCCGCACTACGCCCTCTACCGTCCACGTCGCGCCGTTGACGTTAGCGGAGCCCGACAAGCAAGGCTGACGTTGGCTCGCAGGGGCCGCGGGATTGGCGGAAAGCTCGGCGGGAAAAGTTGCGCCGTACTTCGTTTGCCACCAAGTCGCGATGGAATTGAACGTCCTGCTCCCTGGCGTGAGCACGGTTGTTTCTGTGTGCAGTCGGTTGTGTTTTCGCCAGTCTTTTTGATAGTCGGCGGTGAGCGCGGAAAACGGCACGTCCCACGCATCACCCGGAAAGTTTAATGTTCGCGAGAGAAATGCGGGCCGCTCGTCCACGGCAAGGGCGGGCACGAGCTGTAGCGACTCTCTTGGCGGGAGCACCTCCCAAGTCGGTGAGGGAAAGTAGTGGCGATAACCCAAACGGCCTACGAAATCCCATATCGCATGCCGCAATCCATCCACCGTTGCTCCCGCAATGATCACGCGGTTCGCGCCTTGCGGAGTTCGAATGACGTATTGTTCTTTGAGTCCGAGTCGCTCCGGCCGAAGAGCCCCGCCCACGGTCACGTCGTTCGGTCGGAAATAGCCTTGATACGGCCACCCCGTGCCTTGAAAGTCACCGTCGATCCCTAGGGAGATGCCGCCAGGCGTGCTCGTAGGCGGACTGACGGCGAAAGGCGTCCCTACCGGTCCTTTAATGTCGTTGAGCTTGTCACGTAGATCGTTAGCGATCTCGACGATCTTATTGTGGATCGACGGATCGCTATGTGGTGCGATGACGATTGTCAGCAGTGCGTCGTTTGCAGCCGACGTTAGTGCTACTGGCCCCGCGGCTGGCGGGGGGCAGGGCGCGCAGTCTCCACCGCAGTCAACTGCGGTCTCGGTTCCGTCCTTGGCGCCGTTCTGGCACGTCGGAGCCCAGCAGACGTCCACGTTGGCGGCCAGACCGAACGCAGCGCCGTTCGATGTGCCGCAATTGAGCCCAGCTTGGCACTCGGCAGCGCTGTCGCAGTCGCCTTCGCCTGCGCTGCATGGGCAATCGGTGCTGCAATGGCTAGGATGGCCGTTGGGTTTGTCGCAAGACACAGCGCAGTCGGGGCCACACGTGCCGCCGCAGTCGATAGACGTTTCGTCGAAGTCCGTTATGCCGTTGCCGCAGTGGGAAGGCGCGCAAGCATCCCCGGTGGAGGCGCCGCGCTTGGCTAAGTTTCCGGGGACGCAGACGTACGGCGACTGGCATTGGCTGCTGGTGTCGCAATCGCCTTCACCTAGGCCGCATTTCTGCAGCGGATCGTCGCAGTAGTCGCCGTCCCCCAGCGTTGAGCCAGGGCTACCTTTCGCGATGGCCGCTTGCGACGTACCGACATCTTCTCCGCTTTCTGACGGAATAACCGAGTCGCCGCACGCGACCAGTGATCCACACGCGATAGCCAGCGCCGCCCAGGAACCCCAGTTCATGCGCCGCTAATAACGCAGACGAGTTGCTCCTGTCAGGAACAAAGTGTCGGGCGCGGACGTTGTTCGTCCTTCACCACCGCCCGTCACGCAGCGTAAACGTGACTGTCGTCGGCCCGAATTCCGAACGTGCCTTTCGGGCACGTGGCTAGTGAGTTTTCGATTGGCTCGAACAAACGACGACGGTTGTTGACTCGACTCGCCATTCAAAGCGCGTCGCGGCCTTCTTGAACTAGTGGCGGCGCCTAACCAAACCGGTTCGAAGACGAAGGCGGCTCCTGCTGCAACGTCTTCACGGTATTGGGCGGGCCGGAAGCGGGGCTCGAATCGTCGACTAGCTCGAGCAGGCTCTTGAGCTCTACGGGTTTGAAGAGGGTCGTGCAGCCGGACGCACGGAGGTAGGCGGCTTCTTCTTTGCCCAGCGCGCCCCCGGTGACGAACACGAAGCGGCGCGCGATTTCCGGGCGCTGCCGGGCGACGCGCGAGTGGAGCACGTTGCCGTTGGCGCCGGGCAGGAAGACGTCGCATAAAATCAGGTCCGGCGTGTAGCCGGCGTCGAGCAGGAGCGCTTGCGCCTCGGAGGCGGCGGCGCAGGTGCGCACGTCGTGCGGCTTGAGCGAGCGGCGAATGGTGCGCGAAAAGACGGGGTCGTCGTCGACGACCAGCACTTGCTTGCGTCGCACGGGGGAGAGAATGGCGCGCGTGGCGACGGGAACGGGCAGGGCGAGCAAGCCGCTGTCTTCGCGCGCGCGGGGCAGCAGGACCTGGAAGGAGGCGCCGCCGCCCAGGCGGTCGTGTACTTCGATGTGACCGCCGTGGGCGCTGACCACATCCGCACAGATTTTGAGACCGAGGCCGGTGCCGGCGCCGCGCCGCTTGGTCGTGAAAAAAGGCTTGAAGATGTGAGGGATCGCCGCTGCCGGCACGCCGGGGCCGTTGTCTTCGACGACGAGCTGCACGTGCTCGCCCTGCGCTTGAACGCGCACCGTGACCTCCGGCTGGGGGGCGTCGATGCACGCGTCCATCGCGTTGAGCGTGAGGTTGATGACGACCTGCGCGAGGTTGTCGCGCCGCGCGATCGTGAAGCAGCCGGGCTCGAACGCGGTGCTCAGCAGCACGCCCCGCCGCTCCAGGTGTGGCCGCGCGATGCTGAGGGACTCTTCCACCACCTCGCCGAGCTCCACGTGCTCGGGGGCGACCTCGCGTCGGCTCACCATGCTCAGCTGATCCACCGTGTCGCGGATGCGAGCCACCGCCGTACCGATGTCGGTCGACAGCTCCGAGAGCTCGGTCACGGCTTCGCCCAACGCCGGATCCCTACCGCCGTCGAGCAGATCCAGCTGCTCCGCGAGGCGCTTGAGCTCCTCTTGCTGGAGGAGCAGCGCGCCGGCGGGGCCACGAAGCTCGTGCGCGACCGTCGCCGTGAGCAAGCCGAGGCTGACCATGTGCGCGGTGTCTTCTTGCTCTTCGCGGCTGGGCTTGGCCTCATCGCGCCGCTCGCGTTGGCCGCGCAGCGCCGCCAAATTCGCGATGCTGCGCGCAAACGCGATCGTCTCCGTGTCGAGATCCGCGGGGCTCGGAAAGAGCAGGACGAACGCGGCCACGGCCGTGCGCAAGTCCAGAACAGGAACGGCCAGCACGCTCGGGGTCCCCAGCGCCAGGAACTCGCCGGCGTCGTCCACGCCGTCGCGATCCGCGCGTAGGTCGACGGATTTGACGGGCTTGCGCGTGGCCAAGCAACGCTCGGCAAGCGTGCTCGCGCCGCGCAGCAGCGCCGAGAGGGGCCGATGCGACGCCGAAAGGCCCCGGTCGGCCACTAGCTCGAGTCGCTCGTCGTGGGTGAAGGCGATGCCCACTTTGGCCGAGGTGCCGCTCGAGAGCGCGTCCAAGCACTCTCCGAAGTAACCACCGACCGACTCACCAGCCAGGCGCTGAGACAGATCGTGCAGCACGTCTAGTCGAGTGAGACGGAGAGCCTGAGACACCATGGAAAGCTTGGGGAGCGCGCCCGAGGCGCGCAGAGGACAGCCTCGCCAAGATATCCCCCGGAGCCCGACGTTGTCCAATCACAGGCGAGGGGAGCGCTAACCACGTCGGCCCCGACGTGGTGCCGACGTGGTTAGCGCAGATGTAGGCGCAGCACGGGGTAGGGGCGGAAATCCGAGACCCGCACGAACCCAGCGGCGAGAAACAGCGCCTCGGGACCCATCCACACCTCGTCCGCCCGCAGCCGCTCCGCACCTTCCGGCATGCCTCGTGGAAACGCTTCGATGGCGCTCGCCCCGGCTTCCCTCGCGACGGAAACGGCCTGCCCGAGCAGAGCCTTCGCCACGCCGCGCCCACGCTCGGCCTCGGCCACGTACGCGCAAGCGATCGTGTACACGTCGTCTCGCGCGCTCGGCTCGGCGCCGAAGCAGGGGAGGCTTCGGTACACGCGTTGATCGTACAAGCGCGCCACCACCGAGGCGCGCGTGAGCTTCATCCAACCGCAGACCGCGCCAGCGGCGTCCTGCGCTACGACGCCGCACGGTTCGGCGCCGCGCAGCCGTTCGACGAGCGCGGTGCGGTTGTCGTCGGGGTTCACGTAACAGCGCTCCAGCCAGGCGTTCTTGTCGCCGGTGAAGTGCCAGTAGTTGCAGTAGCAGCCGCTGCCCGCGCTCTCGAATAGCGCGAGCAGCCCTTCGGTGTGCTGCGCGCCCGCGCGCTCGCAGCGGTACGCAGGCTCGCTCATGCGGGGGGCAATTGGACGCCGCCCATGCGCCGCTCCACCTCGGCCGCGAGCGAGAACAATCGCTCTTCCGCGAACGCGGGCCCGAGCAGCTGCAGACCCACTGGCAACGAGGGTTGGCTGTCCGTCGCGGGGGTAGCGCGACACGGCACGCTGAGCCCCGCGATGCCCGCCAGGCTGGCCGGCAGCGTGAAGACGTCCGCGAGGTACATCGCGAGCGGGTTGTCGACCTTCTCGCCGAAGCGGAAGGCGGGGGTCGGGCTCGTCGGTACCGCGATGGCGTCCACCGACTCGAACGCTTGGTCGAAGTCCCGCTTGATGAGCGTGCGGACGCGCTGCGCCTTCTTGTAGTACGCGTCGTAGTACCCCGCGCTCAGCACGTAGGTGCCGAGCAAGATGCGGCGCTTTACCTCCGCGCCGAAGCCGGCGTTGCGCGTCTTACCGTAGATCGAGGTGAGGTCGCTCTTGGCGGTCTCGATGCGCAGACCGAAGCGCACGCCGTCGAAGCGGGCGAGGTTGCTGGACGCCTCCGCGGTCGCCACGATGTAGTAGGTCGCGATGCCGTACTTGGTATGCGGCAAGCTCACCGGTTTCACGCTGCAGCCGGCTTTTTCCAGCTCCGCGATCGCCGCGCGCACGCTGTCCGCGATCGCCGGATCCAGGCCTTCGCCGAAGTACTCCTCCGGAATGCCGATGCGCAGGCCTTTCACGTCTTTGGTGCACGCGGCTTCGTACTCGCCGACCGGAAAGTCCGCGCTCGTGGAGTCCAACGGGTCCCGCCCGGAGATGACCTCCAGGAGGCGCGCGGCGCTCTTCACGTCTCGCGCGAACGGACCCACCTGATCCAAACTCGAAGCAAAGGCGATGAGCCCGTAGCGTGAGACGCGGCCGTAGCTCGGCTTGACCCCAACGACGCCGCAGAGCGCAGCGGGCTGGCGGATCGAGCCGCCCGTGTCGCTACCGAGCGCGCCGAGCGCGAGCCCAGCCGCGACGGAGACGGCGCTGCCGCTGCTGGAACCGCCGGCCGTGCGCGACTTGTCCCACGGGTTGCGGGAAGGGCCGAACGCGCTGTTTTCGCCGGAGGAGCCCATGGCGAACTCGTCCATGTTCACCTTGCCGATCAGGATGGCGTCGGCAGCGCGGAGCCGGGCGACGACGGTCGCGTCGTAGGGGGGACGGAAGCCCTGGGTGGGATCCGTGCCCCCCGCATTGCCTTCACCCACCCGGGTGAGAATTTTCGAGGCGCACGTGGTCGGCGCGTCGCTCGTGCACAGCGCGTCTTTGATGGCGATGGGGACACCGGCGAGCTTGCCCAGCGCTTCGCCGCGCTGGCGCTTGCCGTCCACCACGTCCGCCGCGGCCAGGGCGGCGTCCCTGGAGACGTGCAGGAAGGCGTTCAAGTCTTGCGTGCGCTCGATGCGGGCGAGGGCCGCTTCGGTCACGGAACGCGCGCTCAAAGCGCCACTTTTGACCTGGTCAGCCAGATCCGCGATGGGAAGGTCGAGAACGTCGCTCATCATTCGTCCACGAAGGCAGGAACGGCGAAGCCGTCCGAAGAAAACCGGGGGGCCTGGCCGAGCGCCAGGTCGTGAGGGAGGCTAGGGCGGGGCTCGTCGCTGCGGAACGGCGCGGCTACGACCGCCACCTGCGTGGTGGCAGGCACGTCTTTCGTGTCCAGCTCCGAGAGCTGGTTCACATATTCGAGGATGCCGTCGAGGTCGCGCTGCATGCGATCGATTTCGGTCTCCGTGAGCTCGAGCCGCGCCAGCTTGGCGACGTGAAGTACGTTTTCGCGAGTGATGGCCATGAGGGCGCGCGGAGCCTAGCCCATTTCTGCCGCAGGTCAGCTATGCTCGACGCCATGCAGTCGCCCCCGGGCGGATACGGCGGCCCTCCGCCCCCAGGTCCGTACAAGCCCATCACGGGCTCGGCCCAAACGATGGCCATGCACGCCATGACCATCGATCCGAAGACCGGGCTGCCTCGAGGTGAGAAGCCACCGGCGAGCCCGGCGGCCGTGCTCTCTTTAGTTTGCGGCATCTTGCTGTGCTTGGGCCCCATCACCGGCCTGACGGCCATCATCGCCGGCATCGTCGCTCGCGGGCAGGTGCGGAAGAAGCCGGGTGTCATCGGCGGGGCGGGGATGGCAACCGCCGGGATCCTGCTCGGCGTGCTGAACCTGCTGGGCTGCTTCGGGTACCTGCTGTACGCGCTGACTGGGGGCTGAGAGGGCGTTCAGCAGGCATCTTTTGCCTGCTTCCATCGCAACCAGAGGTGGGCGCGACCGATGGAACCGCGTGAGCCAACCGTCCGAGAACCGAACGTCCGAGGCGCCTGACTCGACTCGCCACGTCGCTCTCGCTAGGCTGCCCGCGCGGCACCGAGGGCCTAGCCCGCACGCACCCAGGGCAGTGACGGATTATCGAGAGTTTCAAGATGGGGAGCTCGTCCCCGGCACGCGTTATCGCGTCACTCGGCTCGTAGGAACGGGCGGAATGGGCCGCGTCTACGAAGTCGAGCACGAAGAGCTCGGTAAGCGCTTCGTGCTCAAGGCGCTCCTGCGCGAGCTGTCCCGGAGAGAAGACCTGGTCGCGCGCCTGCGCAACGAGTGGCGCGCGCTCGCGCGGCTGGAGCACCCCAACATCGTCGGCGTTACGGACGCGGGCACGTCCGAAACCGGCGTGCCCTACTACGTCATGGAGCGGCTCGAGGGGGAGACCCTCGCGGTGCTCCTGCACCGAACGCGGCGCCTGCACCCGCAGCGCGCGCTCGCCCTCACCGCAGGGATCCTGCAGGGTTTGCACGCCGCGCATCAAATCGGCGTCGTTCACCGAGACGTGAAGCCGCCCAACATTTTCGTGACCGTTTCCGGCGCGGTCAAGGTGTTGGACTTCGGCATTGCCAAGATCAAGGACGCCAAGGGCGTGGTCACCGCGCGCGGCATCGCAGTCGGCACGCCGCGCTACATGTCGCCGGAGCAAGCGCAGGGCGCGGCCGTGGACGCGCGTTCCGACATCTACGCCTCCGGGCTCATGCTGTTCGAAATGCTGAGCGGCGTGGGGCCGTTCGACGACGTGAAAGATCACAACGAGCTGCTGCTCGCGCACCTCGGCCGCCCCGCGCCGCT
>JAQSWN010000048.1 GCA_029266615.1 Polyangiaceae bacterium | reverse complement strand
AGGCGATGCGCTAGGAAGATTGGCGCGAGGCCGGATGTGAAGTCTTTCTCATCGAATAAGAACGACAGATCCTCCGGCAGGCGGCTGCTGAAATCCGATTGATTAAGAGTCGCTAAGTTGCTCACTTCGAGCAATCGTTCTAATCGGGCACGAAGGCTTCGCATTCTGAGATCGTGCTGATAGCCGTGCTGAGTCAACTGGGTCCAGAGGGATGCTTTGGTGTTCTGGACGCCTGCGATATCCATGGATGGAGCGCCGCTGAATTCCCACCTGCTCGGGATGTAAGCAACGGCGTCGGCGCCAAATTGGTCCTTGCCATCGATGCGGACCTGGACACCGTCGATATTTCCAACGGAGCATGAAGGTAGTCCCATTAGCTTGTGGGCGAGAAAGTCGAGGAGCTGCGTCTTTCCGGAACCATTGGCGCCGGTAAGCACCACGAATCCAGGGATGCTCTCCCACCTGAGTGACTCCAGCGACTTAATTGAGGTGCCGTCTGGTACCCGAATGTCGATACTGAGCATTGAGGGTGTAGCCATTCTTCGTCTCTCCGGGAGTGCGCCCTCCTACAAAATGCCGAACGGCGCCTCCCCTTGCGGGAAGACGCCGTTCGTCATGCATCAGCTGAGGCCGATGCGGCGTGACTCAGAAGTCGCCGCCGCCCATGCCGCCGCCGTGGCCGTGACCGGCGTGACCGCCGCCGCCGCCCTTTTCGTCCTTCGGCTTCTCCGCGATCAGCGCTTCGGTCGTGAGCATGAGGCTCGCGACGGAAGCGGCGTTCTGGAGGGCCGAGCGGACCACCTTGACGGGGTCGATGACGCCTTGGGCCACGAGGTCGCCGTACTCGCCCGTTGCGGCGTTGAAGCCGAACGTGCCGGTGCCTTCCTTGACCTTCTGGACGATGATCGAGCCTTCTTCGCCAGCGTTGGCGACGATCTGGCGGAGGGGCTCTTCCACCGAGCGGCGGATGATGCGGACGCCGAACTCTTGCTCAGCGGGGACCTTGAGGCCGTCGAGCGCCTTCTGGGCGCGGATGAGAGCGACGCCGCCGCCGGGGACGATGCCTTCCTCGACCGCCGCGCGGGTGGCGTGAAGGGCGTCTTCGACGCGCGCCTTCTTCTCTTTCATCTCGACCTCGGTCGCAGCGCCGACCTTGATCACGGCCACGCCGCCGACGAGCTTGGCGAGGCGCTCTTGGAGCTTCTCGCGGTCGTAGTCGGACGAGGTGTTCTCGATCTGGGTGCGGATCTCAGCCTGACGGCCCTTGATCTTGTCCTTCTCGCCGGCGCCGTCGACGAGGGTCGTGTTGTCCTTGTCGATCTTGACGCGCTTGACCTGGCCCAAGTCCGTGATGGTCACGTTCTCGAGCTTGAGGCCGAGCTCCTCCGCGATGACCTGGCCGCCCGTGAGGATGGCGATGTCCTTGAGCATTTCCTTGCGGCGATCGCCGAAGCCGGGCGCCTTGACGGCGGCGCAGTTCAGCGTGCCACGCAGCTTGTTCACGACGAGGGTCGCGAGGGCTTCGCCCTCGATGTCCTCGGCGATGATGAGCAGCGGCTTCTGCGAGCGGGCAATCGCCTCGAGGACCGGGAGCAGGTCCTTCATGTTGGCGATCTTCTTCTCGCTGAGCAGGACGTACGCGTCCTCGAGCGAGGCTTCCATGCGCTCGGGATCGGTCACGAAGTACGGCGACAGGTAGCCGCGGTCGAACTGCATACCTTCGACGACGTCCAGCGTGGTCTCGGCGCTCTTGGCCTCTTCCACGGTGATGACGCCCTCTTTGCCGACCTTTTCCATGGCCTCGCTGAGCAGCTTGCCGATGGTGGCATCGCCGTTCGCGCTGACCGTGCCGACCTGAGCGATCTCGTTCGGATCCTTGGTCGACTTCGCCATCTTCTTCAGCTCGTCGACGATAGCGGTGACGGCCTTGTCGATGCCGCGCTTGATCTCCATCGGGTTGTGGCCGGCGGAGACGAGCTTGCTGCCCTCGCGGAAGATGGCTTGTGCGAGCACGGTGGCGGTCGTGGTGCCGTCGCCAGCGATGTCGCTGGTCTTCGAGGCAACTTCACGCACCATCTGCGCGCCCATGTTCTCGAACTTGTTCTCGAGCTCGATTTCCTTGGCAACCGTCACGCCGTCTTTGGTGACGGTCGGAGCGCCGAAGGACTTCTCGATCACGACGTTGCGGCCCTTGGGACCGAGCGTGACCTTGACGGCGTTGGCGAGCGCGTTGACGCCGCTGAGGATGAGGTTGCGGGCGGACTCTTCGTAAACGATTTCTTTTGCAGACATAGTTCTAAATTCTCCTCAGATCACTTCTCGATAACGCCCAGGATGTCGTCCTCACGCAGGATGAGGTGCTCCTCACCGTCCAGCTTCACCTCGGTGCCCGAGTACTTGCCGAACAGGATGCGGTCGCCGGCTTTCACGTCCAGCTTGCGGACCGTGCCGTCGTCCTGAACCTTGCCGTTGCCTACGGCGATGACTTCACCCTCGACCGGCTTCTCCTTGGCGGAGTCCGGGATGATGATGCCACCCTTGGTCTTCTCTTCTTCTTTGACGCGCTTGACGATCACGCGGTCCTGGAGCGGTCGGATTTTCGTAGACATTTGTGCTTCCCTCGAGACGTTTGCTTGGGTTACTGGCTGGTTCTCTTCGGCGCCCCTGTGGGGCCTAACCAGCGAGAACTTTTCGGGTTCCGGCTTTTAGCACTCAACGGGCGAGAGTGCTAACAACCAGGAGCACGCCGAGGGTAAGCACGCCGTGGGCAGAGTCAAGGGACGGCGATTCGATTCTCTAGCTCATGGGATTACTTGCAGAATCGGACGTCAGACCGGCCGGCTGCGCGTTCGTTCAGTCTACCGGACACCAGGCCGACGCCAAGCCGCCGAGCGCGGACCCGACGCGCGGGAGGGCATTCAGACGTCGGCTGGGTGTGCTTCGTCCGGGTTTCAAACTGGCAGCCCGCTGCCGAGAGTGCTGAGAATCCATCGCGCCGCGAGTCGCCGTGTTGGGCGAACGTCGCGCGCGGCCGTACCCTGTAGTGCCTGCATAGAGTTTCGCTCCGCAATGCACGGCGGGCACGCTCGCCGAAAATCAGAGTCCTCGAATCGACTCTGCAGGGAGACGCATCACTCTTGGGGCTGCCACTCCGCAGCTCACATGCAGAAGCTCACGTAGCGGCACTCGGTACATCCGTGGCGACGCGCTCCTTTGCGCCCCCGGTAACGACGCTTGCCGCAGTTCGGATATCGCGGGGGTACCGCAACGAAACGTCTGGCGACGGAAGGATATTGGCATGAGTGAAGGAACGCGACAGGGCTTGGATCTTTCGGCGAACCTCGAGACCTTCTTTCACGACGTGGTGGACGACGCGATGCGGAAGAAGCACGTCGAAGCCACGGCCGCGGCTGAATACTACCTCGTTTCGCTCCTGACCGACTACGCCCGGCCCGACCCGCGAAGCTGCGAAGCGCTGGAGCGGCCTCTCACGTTGCTCTTGGACGAAGCGCTGCACGCACCGGGCAACGAGCGCTTCGAGCGGCTGCGCGTGCTGGGCGACGGCGTGCTCTACGTGAGCGGCTTTTTCGCGCCGCACTTGGAGACGCGCGGAGTGGAAGCGCGTTACGTCACTGCCCTCGGCGCGCGCGCTTACGACGGCGCGGGCAAGCTGCTGCGCGGCGGCAACGGCGACGGCGCTCCGGACCTGTTCTTCGAGCTGGCGGAGAACTTCGGGCGCTTCGCAGACCTACTGAGCGACGTCGCGGAGCGCTTGTCGCTGTCAGCCGCGCCGTCCAGCACGGGCTTGCTGAAGCTTTACGAGCGTTGGCTGAAGACAGGCTCGGAGGCGCTGGGCAACGAGCTCGCAGGACGAGGTGTGCTGCCGGTGCGGGGCGCCGGAGGCCTTCACTGAGCGCTCGGCTGGAGACGCTGCTCCGGCTGCAACGGCGGCTGGAGCGGTTTTATCACCTGGAAGAAACGCCGGACGTGCGCGGCTTCGTGCGCGAGGCGGATTCACCCAGCTCTCGCGAGTCCTTGTTGCTGCGCGAGAGCGAGGGCGAGCTGGAGATGGCTCTCGTCGTGCCGGTAGAGGCCGCGAACGACCACGACGGCTGGCTGCAATTGGCGGAAGGCGTCAGTCACTTCGTTTACGTGGCGAACCGGGCGCGGCAGGAGCTACCCGCGACGCAGCTCGAGCTGGAGCTGCAGGCGGAGGTCGACAAATTCGTGCTGTTGGTGCTCGAGCACGTGCCCTGGGACCGCGGTGAAGCCTTCGACGTCCATTCGCGGCTTTACGAGCGAGTGCGCTTCCTGCACGAGGCAGGGACGGAGCTGGGCGACCGCTACCGCACCGCGAACGACCTGGCGGCGCGCTTCGTGCGTCGGCTGATGAGCTACGGCCACGTCGCGACGCACGCCACGTTGCGACGCTTCTACCGCGCCGGTCAGGCGGAAAAGATTCGCTTAGTCGCCGCCTGAAGCGAGCCAGCTCTCGCCCCACGCCGTCAGTGCGGCGGAGGCGGGCAAGTCGTTCGGGTTATAGGAGACGAACACGCGCTTGCCGGCCGTGGCGTGGTCCACGTCGAGCACGTCGAAGAAGTCGTCCATCGCCTCGGCGGCCTTGGTACTCTCCAGCTCCAGCTGCCAGAGCGCGTACGTCGACGCCTCGTCGTCCGTGTACACGGAGAAGCGGTCGCCACGCCACGTGAGCGCTTGGTCCACGAACTGCGTCACTCGGGAAGGAACGCCTTCGCGGCTGGTGAGCACCAAGCACAGCCCCCAAGCGCCCAGCGAATCCTCCCCGTGCAAGGTGAGCCCCTCTGGAACTTCCGGGGCGGGGATTTCCACCGCGGACTCTTGCGGCGTGTTGCGACCGAACGTTTCGGCCAGCACTCGTTGCATGGTGAGGGGTGGGTTGCTCCAAAGCGGATCCAGGCCGCTCGGGCCGTTGCCCTCCCAGGCGTGGAAGGCCTGTAGCGCGCCGATACCGTAGGGAACGGTTCGGTAGCTTTGAGTGAGGCGCAGGGAGGAGTCGAAAGCGCGGACCAGGGCTCGATCCATGAAGTTTTGGAATGCCCCCTCGAAGTCCACCCGCTCGTGGTCGAGCCCGAGCAGAGGCGCGGCGACGCGCGTCTCGTAAAAGGATGCTTCGCCTTCGAACACCGTGCTCGCGGCGAGGGAAGAGTCGAAGGTCCAGGTGACGTCTGGACCGGGCCACGTCATCAAATCGTGGTCGGCGTCTTGCAACGCGTGCACGAATTCGTGGAGCAGCACGCCATTCACGTCGGACGAGCTCGCGGGAAGCCCGTGGTCGACGATGACGATGCGCCGGTCTTCCCAAAGGTACTGCCCGGCGACGTGCGTCGCTTGCTCTTCAATCTGGTCGTCGACCGGCACGCCGCTGAGTGGTGCGAGACCGAACAGCGACAAGGCACGATTGAAGTGTTGAGCCTTGGGCTCGGGCGTGTCGCCCGCTTCCTCGCGCAGCAGCTTCGCGTACTCGGCTTCATTCAGAACGTCGACTTGCAAATCCGAGGGCGGCTCGCCGCCCCGCACGCACGCCGCGAGCTCGAGCAGCCGCTGCTGACATGCGCCATCGCGCACGTCACACGTGGAGTAGTCGGCGTTCGGGCACTCCGGCAGGGGCGGACCCGGGCGAAATAGATCCCGGCTGTCGTCGTCGGAGCAGCCCGAAAGGGCGAGCAGCGCGCAAAAGGAGGAGCGAGACAGCCAAGGTACGGATCGAAGCACGTCCAGAGGCTACCTAAATTCACAGCGGGCGCCTCCGACAAGATTCACATGTAGGTGGTCACCGCGCGACCGCCAGTCGCTACCGGCGCCTTTCGTTAATCTTGAGAAATCTCGCGTTTATCGCGGATCTGCGTGCGCTAAAGAGACGCCGGAACGCGCCGTTCGTACGAACGGTGAGTAAGCCTTCTCTCGAGCACCTGGAGTTGATCTTCGGTTCGGAGTTTCCGACGGAGCGTGCTCCGGAGCGCGCCGCGTTGGCCGCGCGAAGGGTTGCCCAGGCGGTCTCGGACGCCGCCGAGCTCGTGGCGCTGACCGAGGTAACGGAGCTCCGCGAAGTCACGGAAGGCGGCGCGTGGTGCGATAGCGAAGCGCCCACGAGCGTCGCGGCCGAGCGACCGCTTTTGCCGCGCCCGCCCCGGTCGCCCAATCTGTAGGTGCCCGTCAGTTCCGAGCGCGACGCGTTGATGTAAGCTCCTCCTCCCATTTTCGAGAAGGAGCTGAACATGATGCTTAAGACGTCGCTCGGTGTGCTCTGGGGATTACTACTCGTGGGTTGCTCGAATCCGCAACCGACTCCCGTCGCTCAACCTGGCGAAGCCCCGCCCGTCACGCCGGTTACGGTGGAGAAAATCCCGGCGCCTAGCGCGTCCGCGGCGCCGGCTGCATCTGCAGCTCCGAAGCCCGCGCTGGAGGAAGCGACGAAGCCGCCCGATCCCGCGCCGGTGCTGACCTTCAAAGGCGCGTTCGCGACTCCAGAGAGCGTTTTTTACGACGCAGCCGGAGACCGCTACCTGGTGTCCAACATCAACGGTAGCCCCGCGGACGTGGACGGCAACGGCTACATCTCGGAGCTCTTGCCGGACGGCACGATCAAGACGCCCAAGCTGATTGCCGGTGGCGAGAAGGGCGTGAAGCTGGACGCCCCTAAGGGCCTCATCATCGTCGGCAAAGAGCTTTGGGTTACGGACATCAGCGTCGTTCGCAAGTTCGACCTGAAGACGCTCGCGCCGAAGGGCGAGATCGCGCTACCGGAGGCGACTTTCGCCAACGACATCGCGCTCGCGGCCGACGGCAAGGTGTACGTCTCGGACACCTCGACCAAGCCCGGACCGAAGGGCTTCGAGCCGCTGGGTGGTGACCAAGTGCTCGTTATCGACAAGACTGGCAAGGCCAAGCCGCTCGCCAAATCCAAAGATTTGGGCGGGCCGAATGGCTTGTTCCTCGGCCCCAAGGGTTTGCTCGTCAACGGCATGGCGTCCAATGAGGTCTACGGTCTGGGTCCGAAGGGCGAGAAGGTAGACGTCATCAAGCTCCCGAACGGCATGCTCGACGGAATGCTCGTCGTCGGCGACAGCCTGTTCGTCTCCAGCTGGGCCGGAAGCGCCATCTACAAAGGCAAGCTCGACGGCACGAGCTTCCAGCCCATCGTGCAAAACGTGAAGGGCCCGGCGGACTTCGGTTGGGACAGCAAGCGTAGCCGCATCGTGCTTCCGCGCTTCATGGACAGCCTCGTCGAAGTCTACGAGGTCAAGTAGCGCGCGCGCTCTAAGCCGCCGGCGCGCCGCGAAACGCGCGTCGGTAGGCTTGCGGCGTCGTCGCGGCCTGGAACGACGATCGTGTCGGCGCGCTCTATCGCTTCCAAACCCGCGGAGACGCGCACCGTGAATTCGGGAGCAAACCGGCAAAGCGGCGCGAGGGACGCGCTTCCGGAGTGGGAGGCTTTAGCGGGGTGCTGCTCGCGGGAGAGGGCGCGCTAGGTCTCACGCTCCGAAAGCTGCAAGAAACGGGGAGAATTTCGACTTCGACCCCGGCCTTGCAGGTGCCCGGCACACCCGTGGAGCGGGCCGCGCTTTCTTACCTGCACGTCAGGGAGAGCCGGAACGCGGCGCGGGCGTGTATCGGGACGGAGAGCGCGGCTCCGACATGCAGATGCCGCCGCTCGCCACCCACGCGGTGGACGAAGCCGGGCTCGCTGCGGTCAGAGCTTTGATCGCGAGCCTGCCAGCGCCTACGCGTATGCCAGCGCCTTGACCGCGCTCAGTTGTAACCGTCGGGATGAGAGCGGCCGCGGAGCACCGCCTTGGCGAGCACGATGTCGCCTCCGTCCGCCTCGAGAGCTTGCATGATCATCGTGCGATCGGCGTTCTGCGGCGTGTACGTGGCGTTTTTCAGCGCGTAAAGCCGGAATTCATAGACGTTCCCGAGGGCGCCGGGACCCATGTAGCCGTCGTCCTGCCCGCTGAAGCTGTCCTGGCTCGACCCAGCGGGCGCGGCCGGCATCTTCTGCCGAGCGAGGTTCGCCGCCAACTGCCGCGTGGCGCCGGGGATGTTCCACAGGCACCAGTGAGTGTTGGGGCTCAAGTCGTGCAGGCACATGACGTAACTCATCGTACCTGCCGGGCCAGCCGTCCAATTCAGTTCCGGCGACATGTTGTTGCCGCCGATGGACGTCATGACGTTCGCTTCCGGAAAGTAGCTCGCCGGCATGCAGCCTTGCTTATTCTGCTGCGTGCACTGCTCGCCATGCTGAAAGGCCGGGGAGGTGAGCGCGAACGCGGCCGCTCCGCCGCTGCCGCCTGCCGCTCCACCCGCGCCGCCGCCGCCCGCGCCGCCGCCTGCGCTGCTACCGCCTGCGCCGCCACTCGCGCCACCGGCGCCTCCTCCCGCTTGAGGCTGGCCGGCGCTCCCGGAGCTGCCGCCCGCGGTGCTGCCCGAAGAGCCTGCAGCGCCACCCGCTCCGCCTCCGGTGCTGCCCGCTGCGCCCGCGGTGCTGCCCGATGTTCCGGCGCTACCTGCACTCCCGCCGCCGGCTCCGCCGCCGCCGCCAGAACCGGCCGGCGCCGGATCCGACTCCGAGCACGCCGAAAGCAGCGCCAAGGCCGCAACCCACGTCAACGAGCCCATTCCGCGCTGAAACATAACGGTGACGGATGATGCCATCGAACTCTCCAAAAGCTTCATGGGATATGCCGGCACTGCGCCGATCCTTACAAGGCGCAGACCGCTTCATGTCCGCCTGAGTCGGATCGCGACACTTCAGCGCATTGAGGGGGCCCGGCGCTGCCGCATTCGATCGCCGACCGTGCCTGGCCCTGCACCTCTGCCGAATCAAGTTGGGCGCGGCGGTCTACCTCTGCCGAATCAAGTCGCGCGTGACGGCCGCGGCGGTGCACCTCTGCCGAATCAAGTCGCGCGTGACGGCGCGGCGGTGCACCTCTGCCGAATCAAGTCGCGCGTGACGGCGGCGGCGGTGCACCTCTGCCGAATCAAGTTGGGCGACGCAGAGGCGTGACCGTGACGGCCGGCGCGGCGACGTGACGTGAGCCGTAACGGCGTCGCGCGTGCGCGGTGGGGGGACGGCGAGGGGCGCGCACCGCTGAGCTTTTGACGCCGCGGTGACTGACGAACGCGCCCTGCTACGAAGTGGCGAACCCTAGATGCGGCAGCGGGCGATGATTTCCGTGGCGCTCAGCGTGGTGCCGGCGGTGATGTCGCGCGCGACGTCGTCGGCGGGGGATTCGGCTTTGCTGAGCAGGCGCTCGAGCGGTTTGAGGTAGCGGCGCTCGTCTTCGTTCTGAGCGTTGCGGCGGCCGCGGCGCGAGAGGCCGGACGAGGCGAGGTCGTAGACGGCCTGCGCGTAGTCGACGCCGCGCTTGTCGCCGAGGGGAGCGGTGAGGCCTTGGCGGACGAGCGCGAGGCGGTCGCGATTGACGACTTCTAGCGTGAGGGGGGCGAGGAGCTCGGTCGCTTGGTCGAGGGCGCGCGTGTCGTAGAGCAGCCCCGTGAAGAGCGCGGGCACGGCCATGGAGAGGTGAGAGGGCAGCGAGTCACAGCTGCGGACTTCCAGCGTGTTCTTGAGGCGCGCTTCGGGGAAGAGGGTTTGGAGGTGGAGCTTGAAGTCCGCGACGGTGGCGCGGTGACCTTCATAGCCGTCCTTCATGAACGCGCGGAAGGTTTGCCCGGTGTTGGCGACGACTTTCCCTTCACGTTTGAAGAGGAACATGCCGCTGTCCAGGGCCCAATCCACGTAATCTTTGTAAGTCGGTTTGACGGTTTGCCAGATGCGGGGAATGAGACCCGAGCGGGTCGGGTCCATGTGGAGCCACACTTCGCCGCGAACGCTCTTCGTGCCGGCGAGCTTGCCCTCTTTGAGGGGCGAGTTGGCGAGCATGGCGTGGACGATGGGCGCGAGCTTGAGCGAGAGCGCGAGCTTCTTCATCGCGTCCGCTTCGCTCGAAAAGTCGTAGTTGGCCTGCACGGTGGCGGTGCGGCGCATCATGTCGTGGGCGGCGTGGCCCTGCGCCGGCAGGTACTCGCGCATGATCGCGTAGCGCTGCTTGGGCACCCAGGTGAGGTCTTCTTGGCGAGCGAGAGGGTGGAAGCCGACGCCGAGCCAGTGCAGCCCGAGGCGCTTGGAGATGGGCGCGAGCTCACGCAGGTGGTTTTGGAACTCGGCGTCGATTTCGTGGATGTTGGGCAGCGCGGCGCCGGAGAGCTCCAGCTGCGAGCCGGGCTCCAGCGTGACGCTCGCGTTGCCGCGGCGGAGCGAGACGACCGGCCCGTCCGGAGTTTCCCGTTCAGGCTCCCAGCCAAAGTCCGAAAGGGAGTCGAAGATGCCGACGATGCCGTCCTCACCTTCGTAGGGAAGGGGCGAGCCGTCCGCATGGATGGCGAACTTTTCCGCCTCCGCGCCGATGCGGAATTGGTCGACGGGCTTTTCGGCCGCAGAAAAGAGTGCTGAAAGCTCGTCCAGGTCACGGATTGGACGGTCGTTCGGCGTAGATTCGGTGTGCGCGGCCATAGGTCGGGAGGGGTAATAGAGCCGAACGCGGCCGGTTACCAGTTGCCTGGTCCGCGATCGAGCTCCGTGTCCGAGCGGCGGGTCGGAATCGATGGGTGGAGAGAGCCCAGGGCCAGCGCGAGGGCGTGCGTGTGCGCCTCGGTGGTACCGGCGCCGCCGCCGATGACGCGGGCTCCGCCAAGGCTCAAATCCAGCGCACGTTCGACCCAATGCTCGGGGTCAGACAGCGGATCGTCGAAGCCACGCACGGCGTTTTCGCTCGCGGCGAGGAGGACCCCCGGGAATACGCCCTGCGCCTCCAGTGCGCCCCGGAAACGCTCCAGCTGGCGCAGGCCGAGCTCGATGTGAGGCACCTCGAACAAAAGCACGCTCGCGCCCGCGTCCGCCAAGGCTGCGACGAGCTCGGCCGGATCGCCCTCCACGGTGCTGTCCCCGGTGGGCCCGCACTCGATGACGGCCCAGGTCGGCAGCTCCGTGCGCGACGCGGCGACGACGGCAGCCATGAGGCCGAGGCGGGAGCCTTGACCACGAGCGACCAAGAGCTGACAGCCGGCGGCGCCGAGCCGGGCCGCGTGCTCCGTGAGCTCTTCGTGCAGACGGTCTGCGGCCATGGGGCTCACCATGTCCGAGCCCAGCACACCCGCCACGGCGACGGGGCGAGCTTGCTCCTGCGTTGCGTCCAGCGCGAGCTCCACCGCGCGGCCGGTGAGCTGCGCGGCGCGGTGCTCCATTCCGACTTCCGAGAGCGCGCGGGGGGTCGTGTCGGCCGTGAGCGCGGAGAGCACGTCCACCCGGCTCTCGATCTCGGCGCGGTAATGCGCTTCCACCTCCCCGGGGCGCTCGCGCAGCAACTGACCGAGCGCGCCGGGAGAGCTGAGGAGCACGCCGCGAGCGCGGAACGAGGCACCGGTGTCCGAGTCCAACACGAGCGGGCGCCCTTCCGTCAGGCGTTTACGAAGCTGCTCGAAGCTCATCCAGCGGAGGACAACATTAGGGGCGCTGCGCGTTCTGCGCAACGTTTGGTGTATTGGCGGCAGCGGGCGTCGCGCCTTCCGGCGTGAGCAGCGCCGTGATGCCGCGTTTTACGTCGCTTTGGGTGAGCGGGTCCTGCGCTGCGCGTTCCACCAAGGCCTTACCGGGGGCCCCCCCGATGCGCAGGAGCGCGCCCGCCACCGCCACCACGGCGCTCACCAGCGACGGCTCGTCTGCAGTGGCGCGGTAAAGGGCGAAAAAGGTGCGCAGCTCTTCGTATTCGGCCGGCGTGGCAAGCTTTCCGAGCGCGATCGCGGCGCGCTCCACGTCCGCCATGTCGTTGGCAGGATCGTTGAGATGGCGGGCCAGCAGCGGCGTCGCCGAGACCTCGTTCATGGCCGCGAGCGCGTCCGCGAGCGGGCCGAGCGGGGGCGGGAGCAATACGTCCGACACGTAGTCGTAGTGGCGCTCCAAGGCCGCCAGCATGTACTCCTTCCCGGAGCGACGCGTGGCGATGAGCTTGCGAGCGGCGCCGCGCAAGTCCGGAGGGATTTTCGTGCTGCTCGTCAAGTCGATGAGGATTTTCGTGACCTGCGGATCCGGAAGCTTGATGAGCTCGTCCACGAGGAGCTTTTGCGCGACGGCCATGTCGGGCGTGAGCTCGTTCAGCGCCTGCCCGATCTGCGCGGCGAGGGCCGGGGGGGCGCTCGTTTGCTCGAACGACAACGACGTGATGTCGACCGTGCATGCGGTTAGCCTCGCGCCGAGATCCACCGTGCCCGCGGCGCCTCCTTTTTCCGAGAGGAGCGTGACGTTGCCGGTGGCGTCACACACCGCGAAGCCGCGCTGCCCCGCGCTCAGGCTCAGGGCGTCTCCACTCAGGGACTGTACGAAGCGCACGGCGCCGTCTTTCTCGGCGAGGCCGAGCACGACGCGGAAGTAGCTGGCCAGGTACTGGCCGTTCGTGAGCCGCGCGTCTGCCGTCGGCGTCGCGGCCAAACGAATTTTGAGCCGCGCGGAGCTTTTGACCGGCCACAGCTGGTTACCGCTGCCGAGCCACACCGGTTTGCCCGGCAGTTGCCGCGCCGGTAGCTCCACGTGCGTCCCCTGGTTCGTCGTCGCGAGGCGAATTTGCGGGTCGAGCTTCACGAGGCCCTTTTCGCCGAACCAGAGCTCCCCGTTGAAGTTGCGCGCCTGCGTCACGATCTCGCGGAGCAGCAGCCGCGCGACTTCCTCCCCGCTCTTCACGTCTACGGCGGAGACGTACTGGTTGTTCCACGGAATGAAGGCGACGCCTCCCTTCACGGCGGGAAAGCCGAGATCCACCGTCGAGTCGATCTGGCGGGCGACACTACCCTCACGAGTGACGGCGACGAAGCGGCTCTTGCCCGGGCTTTCCCCCGCCACCACCGCGACCGTGTACGTGCCGTCATCGCCCGCGCCGCGCAGCTCCCGCCCGTCCGTCGGAATGGTCCACAGCTCGCGCCCCGTCTTCGCGTCCAACGCGAACAGCTTCCCGGCGTTGCTCGCCACGACCACGTTCCCCGCGACGATGGGCAGCGTGTCCGCGCTGGTCGGATAGGTCCAGCGCGTGCCGCTCGGCAAAGTCACGCCGTAAAGTCCGTTCTCGTTGACGCCGACAGCGACGGGCGTGGCGACGGGCGCCTTGACGGCGCGCAGCCGCTGTTCCAGCGCCGCGATGGACTTGCCCTGATCCGACTGCCACGTCTGCGAAAACGGGGCGGAGCCGCTTGGCATCGAGCTGCCGCCGCACGCGCCGACCGACAACGCCGCGAAAACGAGCCCGCGCTTCATTTGGATTCCTCCACCGCCGAGTAACCTTTGAGCGCTCGCTCAAGCCCTTTTTTCACGGCGGGGCTGCCGTCCGGCGGAAACTTGGCGAGCGCGGTTTGAAGGAGCTGGTTGGCGGGCGCCGTGGCCAGGCGCCGCAGTCGCTCGACGACCTTGAGCTTGAGTGCGTCGGGCACGTCTTGCTGCGGCCGGAGTAGGAGCGGCACGATCGCCGACTCCATGACCTCGAAGCGGAGCTTGCCGAGCAGGTCCGTCAGCTTCTCGCACTCGGCGTGGACGCAGAGCTGACCCAAAGACTGCGCGGCTTCCGCCACGTCCTTCGGCAGCACGCTGAACAAGTCAGGTACCGCCTCGCGCACGCCGAGCTCTCCCAGGCCGCGCGCGGCGATCGCGCGCTGTGACGCGTCGCTCCCGCGCAGGGCTTTGCGCAGCACGTCCCCGGCGAGCGGGCTCTTGGTGGCGATGAGCGCCCGCAAGGCTGCTCGCCGTAGCTCTGGCGTCCGGTGCTGCGCGTACGGCGCGAGCGCGGTTCCGGAAGAAGGCTGCGCCAAGATGCCGAGGGTCTCGATGGCGCGCGACAACACCGCTACGCTAGCGCCCCGACCGAGCACCTGCTCGACGAGGGGCGCGCCCGCCGGCTCCCCGCTGCTGCCGATCTGGGCCAGGGCGGCGAGCGCTTGGGATTCGTCCCCCGACTCGAGTGACTTCTGTAAGCTCGGCAGGTCGAGCTTCGACTTCGTGGCGGTGGGCTTTTCGGCTTTGGGCGCCGCAAGCAGCTGCGGCGCGACCAGCATGAGAGCTGCGCCGATGATCAGGGTGCGAGGATTTCTGACGGGCATTCTCGGCTCCGTGCGAAAGTACGCTTTCTTACTGGGCCAGGCCATGAAACTCAAGGCACCGGGGTTGCCCCCGCTTCCCAACGTTCGATTGGAGGTGCTCGACGATCTCTCGCCCAAGGGCGCGAGCGGATTCCTGCGTCTCCGTCGCCGCCGCTTCCGCGCGCACTACCCGGACGGCTCCGCCAGCGAGCCTTTCGAGTACGACGAGGTGGACCGACGCGCCATCGACGCCGCCTGCATGCTCGCCCACTACTCTGACGCACGCGGCGTCACTTACGTCTACCTGCGGAGCTGCTTGCGTCCGCCGGTCGCCATGCGGGACAAAGCGCGCTCCCCGCTTCGCGACGAGCACGACCACGGCGGCCTCTGGGAGCTGCCGGCCGGCCTCGTCGAGCCTGGCGAGCAAACCCCCGAAGGCGTGGTCGCGACCGCGCAACGGGAGCTCTTCGAGGAGCTGGGGTTCGACGTCGCACGCACGGACCTTTCGCCGCTGGGGCACAGCGTCTTTCTGTCCCCTGGCATCGTCTCCGAGCGGCTGTTCTTCTTCCATGTCGCCGTGGATCCCAGCCAGCGTCGCGCGCCCGAGCTCGACGGCTCGCCGCTCGAGCGCTTCGGGGAGGTCATCGACGTGCCGCTCTCGGACGCGCTCGCCTGGTGCGCCAGCGGCGCCATCGAAGACGTGAAGACGGAGGTCGGCTTGCGGCGCTTCGCGGAGCTTTTCGCGCGCGGTCGGCTCTCGGACTGAGCTGGACGAAACCTAGCGGCGTCACTACGCTCGCCTCGAGCCAAGAATGTCCGGTCCAAGAGTCATCGTCGTCGCGAAGCGCACTTCCTATCAGCGCTTCGTGGAAGAAGAGGGCGACCCTCGCATTCGCGCCCTCATCAAGAAGAAGGACCCCGCCGTGCGCAGCTGGCTGGACTCGCACGGTGAGCACCTCCGAACGGTGGAGGTCGTCATGAAGGAGCTAGACCGCGCGGGCGCTCAATCCCTGCTACTCAATCGCGCCAACGCCGCGTTCGACACGAGCGACGCGGAGCTCGTCATCGCCGTCGGCGGTGACGGCACGCTCCTCGCCGCCTCTCACAACGTGGACGAGGTGCCCATCTTGGGCGTGAACAGCGCGCCCAAGCACTCAGTGGGCTTCTTCTGCGGCACCACGCGCAAGACCTTCCGCGCTCACCTGGAGCAAGCGCTCCAAGGCAAGCTGCGCGCGCTCTCCCTGTCGCGCATGTCGGTGACGCTCAACGGCCGTCAACGCAGCAAGCGGGTCCTGAACGACACCTTGTTTTGCCACAACTCGCCGGCCGGCACCTCGCGCTACATTTTGCACATCGGCAAAGTGACGGAGACGCAGCGCTCCAGCGGCATCTGGATCGGTCCGCCCGCAGGCTCCACCGCCGCCCAACGCTCAGCCGGCGGGCGCATCCTCCCCATTACGTCCCGTCAGCTCCAACTCGTCGTGCGCGAGCCGTACACGCCGCGCGGCCGCAAAAACGCCCTGGCGCGGGCGATCATGAAGCCTGGCGAGCGCTGCACCATCACGAGCAAAATGGACGACAGCAGCCTGTTCGTGGACGGCCCGCAGCGCACGATCGCCGTCCGTTTGGGCGACAAAATCGAGTTCGCGCTTTCGGATACGCCTCTGAAGGTGCTCGGGCTGCGAGCGCGCTAGTCGAGCTGGCGGCGGACAGCGCTCGAGTCGGTGCCTGCCTCGAGGAAGAAGTGCGCGCTGGACGGACCGCGTTTGACGCCAGCCTTCACTTCGTTGCACCGGCGTCGCTCTGCGCGCGCACCGGTTGCTCGCGCGCGGGATCGAATCGCGCCCTCAGGACGCCGTCGAGCGCTTCAGTGACTGCGATGACACGCTCCCGCTGAGCACCCGGATCAGGGTCTACCGCCAAATCCAGCGCGCGGATTGTGGTGGCAAGCTCGGAGCCCCGCTGCATGCTGGTTAAAGATGGCTGCTCCAGCCTCTTCAAGGCAGCTCGTCGGTGAGTCTCCGCGACACCGAAATTTCTTCGATCGAGTGACAGCGCGACGAGCGACAGGCTCCGCCGAGCCTCGAGCAAATCGCGATCGGCACCGCAAGCCTCCGAGCGTGCCTGGCCAGCCTGGAGGGCCCGAGTGTGCTCTTCCTCCGCCTCGCTGAGCGCTACCGCTCCCTGAATACGACCGACACCGTACGCGAGCGCCACGAGGGCCATCCCTCCCGCCAGAGCCAACCAGCGGCCATAGCGCCGATAGAAACCCGGCGGCGGGGACGGCTGGGCCGCATCCCCCGAGGCCTCCGTTGACACATGGGGCGAGCCGAGGGGAGGGGTAGGAGACATGATATCTCAATAGCACTTATCCACGATGATGGACGCACGCGAGGTCGTGGCATTGTGGCCGGCCATTTCTGGCACATGCTTGTTCGCACGTCTCGTGACGACGGTAATCGTCCCTGACCGTGGCGTGCGCTTCTCTGGAGGTGTGAAGCTCAGCCTGAGCTGTCCCAACCTCGAAACGCCTGGGTCAGGCGGTCGGCCTCCGCAGGTCCCCACGTTCCTGGCTCGTAGAGGTGAAGCGGCGAAACCTCGCCCAAGATGGGCTCGACGATCTTCCAGGCTTCCTTCACGGCGTCTTGCCGCGAAAACAGCGTTGCGTCCCCTGCGATGGCGTCGCCGAGTAGCCGCTCGTAAGGGCTCATCGCGTCCTCTAGGCTGCGTACCAGCGACAGCTCGGTTGGGGCTGCGACCATTCCCTCACCGGGTTTTTTGATCAGCGCCCCGAGATCGATGGTCAACCCTGGCGTGAGCTGCAAGCGAAGGTAGTTGCTTCTGCCCGGAACCAGGCCTGAAAGCGGCGGACGCTTGAGCTGTACCAAGACCTCCGTCCTCGTGACAGGCAGTCTTTTCCCAGCGCGGATGAAGAACGGGACGCCTTCCCAGCGCCACGAATCGACGTCGAGACGTAGCGCGGCGTAGGTCTCGACCTCCGACTGCGGAGCGACTCCCGGCTCTTGCCTGTATCCGGCGAATTGCCCGCGGACCAGCTGCTCCGGGCGAGCGGGACGAATCTGACGGAACACCTTCACCAGCTCGTCGCGGATGGCCTCGTTGTAGGTCGTCGCAGGGTGCTCCATGGCCAAGAAGCCGACCACCTGTAGCAGGTGATTTTGGATGACGTCACGGATGGCCCCGGTCTCATCGTAAAACGCTCCGCGTCCCTGAACGCCGAACTCCTCCGCCATGGTGATTTGCACGCTCTCGACGTAGTTGCGGTTCCAGATCGGCTCCAGGAACGTATTGGCGAAACGAAACACGAGCAGGTTCTGCACGGCCTCCTTGCCGAGGTAGTGGTCGATTCGAAATACGGCTGATTCGTCGAAGACGCTGCGGACGGAGCGATTGAGTTGCTTAGCGGAAGCAAGGTCACGCCCGAACGGCTTCTCCACCACGATGCGGGCGTCGCGCCCAACACCGATGGCGCCCAAGTGTTCGATGACGATGGGGAACAAGGTGGGAGGGATCGCCAGGTAATGGAGAGGGCTTTTCGCCTCGCCCAGCGTTGTCCGCAGCCGCTCGAAGGTGGAGCGGTCGTTGTAGTCGCCGTCCACGTAACGGAGCAACTCGACGAGCCGCTCGAAGGCGGTCTCGTCGACCCCGCCCCCATGTTCGTCCAAGCTGGCTCTCGCTCGTTCGCGGAGTTGTTGCAGCCCCCAGCCTGCCTTGGCGACGCCGATGACGGGGACATCGAGCTTTCCTTTTTGGATCATCGCCTGCAAGGCCGGGAAGATCTTTTTGTACGCTAGGTCGCCGGTCGCACCGAAAAAGACCAAGGCGTCCGACGCGTGGCTCGTCTTCATTGAGGCATCTCCATCGCGCTATCGCGAAGTTACGGGGCCGCCGTGTCCGCGCTGCTGGGCGGGCTTAGCAGCGCGACCGAGATTCAACGCCGTACCAACGAGGGCCAGGTGCGAGAACGCTTGCGGGAAGTTGCCGAGTTGGCGCGCCTGGACTGGGCCGTACTCTTCCGCCAGGAGCCCGACGTCGTTGCGTAGGTCGAGCAAGCGCTGGAAGAGCTCGACGGACTCTGCCCGTCTGCCTTGAAGTAGAAAATTGTCAGCGAGCCAGAAGCTACACGCCAGGAAGGCGCCTTCGCCCTTCGGCAAGCCGTCGATGCTGGGTTCGGTGTGGTAGCGTCTTACGAGACCGTCGACCACGAGCTCACGCTCGATGGCGGCGACCGTGCCTCGCACGCGCGGGTCTTCGGCAGAGAGGAAGCCGACCAGGGGCAGCATGAGCAAGCTCGCGTCGAGCGCCTTGGAGCCGAAGGACTGCACGAACGACCCCAGTTCGGCGTCGAACCCTTGCTCACACACCTGGCGATGGATTCGAGCGCGGAGCTCACGCCACCCCGCTACGGGGCCTCCCAGTCCGAACTCCTCGGCGGAACGAACCGCGCGGTCCAGAGCGAGCCAAGCCATGACTTTGGAATGAGTGAAATGGCGGCGCGGGCCGCGTACCTCCCAGATGCCTTCATCGGGCTCTGTCCAGACGCTCTGCAAATGATCCATCAGCGCGGTCTGGAGGGCGGCGCCGGCCGTGCTCTCCGGCATCCCCCCTCGCCGCGCCTGGTACAGCGCGTCCATCACTTCGCCGAATACGTCCAGCTGTAGCTGGCGTGCGGCGGCGTTGCCCACGCGCACCGGCCTCGCGCCCTCGTCGCCGGACCACCAGGGGAGCTCGTGCTCAGGCCACCGCCACGCTCCGTCGAGCCCGTACCTAAGTTGGAGCTTGTCGGGGCTGCCGGCCACGGCTCGAAGGAGCCAATCGCGCCAGGCCTTGGCCTCGTCGTAGTAGCCCGCATCCATCAGGGCCAGCAGCGTCAGCGTCGCGTCCCGTAGCCAGCAGAAGCGGTAGTCCCAATTTCGCTGGCCTCCCAAGTGCTCTGGTAACGAGGTCGTCGGCGCCGCGCAAACGCCGCCCGTCGGCGCGTACGTCAGGGCCTTGAGCGTGATGAGCGACCTCGTCACGGCTTCGCGCCAATCTCCGTCGTAGGAAGAGCGAGCCGCCCACTGTCGCCAAAACTGCTCGGTGCTCGTCAGTGCCATTTGTGCGTCTCGTGCCGGTGGATCGGGCAGGTGAGACGGGCAGTAGCTGAGCGTGAAGCTTGCCGACTGGCCCGCGACGATCTTGAATTCGCTGATAGTCGCCAAGGATTCGCCGTGATGGGGCGTGGAGCTGCGAAACAGAACCTTGTGCGGTCCAGCCACTGCCCGAAGCGTGTCGTCCGCGGCGCGCGCGACCCATGGCACGACGTTGCCGTAATCGAACCGGAGGCTCAAGTCGCTGCGAATATTCACCTCACCCCTGAGCCCGACCACGATGCGCACGAGGTCCGACGTGCCGTCGCGCACCGGCATGAAGTCGATGACGGAAACCGCGCCCTGAGGGCACTCGAAAGTCGTCTCGAGCACCAAAGTGTCTTGCCGGTAGCGACGACGGACCTCGCATTCGGTCGTGGGCGCCAAACGCCAGCGTCCGTTCTGCTCGTTCCCCAGCAGCGCCGACAGGCAGGCCTGCGAGTCGAACCGGGGCCAGCAGAGCCAGTCGATGGAACCATCCCGGCCGACGAGCGCAGCAGTCTCGCAGTCTCCGATGAGCGCGTAGGACTCGATAGGGGAGCTTGTCATGGGCGCTGCTGGGTAGGGGCAAAAGTCGTACCCAAGGAATGCGGTGGTCAGGAGGCCTCCCGACTCCGGGAATACTGATGTTCATGCGGTCGACTCGGGCTCGGGCTCGGTCGAGCGGTGACCAAAAGGTCTCGGAGGAAACAGCTCGCGCCTCCACACCGACCGATGTCGCGTGAAGCAGTGGTTTGCGGATCTCGCTCCTAGACAGATCCTGCCGCAGCTCATTACTAGTCGCGCCGCCGCATCACCCGGGACAATCAAGCCGCGCGCGTCGGCCTCGCCCTCAGTGCTGCTTCTTCCGTGTCGAGTGGGACGACCTCCTAGACGGCTCGACGTCGGCCACGCGGCGCACTTCCAGCAAGTCCCCATCCACCGACCGATCCGTCAGGGTCAGAACAGTGTGGAGGAACAGCCAGGCCACCTGAGGAACTGGACCGGTGGCCCCGCTCACGGGAAGCTCCCAGCCGGCGTGTCGAGCGATGAGGGTGCCTCGGATGTCGGAGGGGAGCGCGCCCGTCATCAGTGCGCGGGTCCTCAGGCTAATGGCGGCGTCGGGTAGGGCGAGGCCCCAGAGAAAGCACCACGCGCGTAGGACCTCTCCCCTCAGCTTGGCCGCCGGAACGAGATTCGCTCCCTCGTCGATGGCGTGCTCGATCGCGTGGAGCGCCGAAAACTGCTGCGTAGCGCCGCCTCTTTCGAGGAAGTGCTCAACATTGTCACGGATCAACGCGTAGCTCGCCCAGTCGCAGGCGAGCTCGGTATCGGCGCTCCTCATTAGTATCTGCATGATTCCTCCTACGGTCGCCGCCGGACGGCGCACGCATTGAATCGAGACGATGCAGCCGAGTAGAGCCCGACGCCAGCGCTCGACTGTTCGGCCTAGCACCGTCGAGGAGGCCACGCTACCGCGCTCGAGTCGCGGGAGTGAAATACCGACGTCGCTCACGAAAGTAATTTGAGCTCAAACTAACTGGCGTCTGAGACCTTCAGTGAGCGTAAAGACATCGGCGGAGGCGCCTCACCCGTGGTGGAACGGTGGCACCCGGTTCGAGCGCCAGCACGACTCCTCCCCTCGCGGCGGCCCCGTGCGGAGTTCCCACCCGAGACCGCTTCGCTTTCTTTCGCCGCGGGCGGGCATGCTTCTCGCACCAAACGATGGGTGCTTTCGGAGACTGTTCGCTACCGCGGGCGCGTGCTGCGTCGCGATGACACAAGGAGCGGGACGGCGTCCTTCCGAGGCGGCTGGGGGAGCGGTCTATGACGCTGCTAGCGTCGCAGGCGACGCGGCTCAGGTGGCTGTTCATGGTCGCCTCCGTCGTGGCGTGCGGCGCTCCAACTCCAACCGCGGCGCCCAGCCAGGTGACGTCTCGACAAGAGCGCCCGCTCCGCGATCCGGCCGAGTCTCTACAGCGTTTGGAGGATAGCGTTACAGAAGTTGAGTCGGCCACGGACCCGCTCGCGGGGCGCCAGTTGGCGGGCGTGGTGCAGGCGTTAGCGCGCTCAGTAGAGCCGCTTTCTCATGCGAGCCGGTTGCGGTTAGAAGCCTTGGCGTCCAGAATCGGCGGGGCACCGGTGCGTTCGTTGCCACAGGCTGGTCTGCTCAAGGAGACCCTGCAAGTCCTGCTCGAGATGCTGACGCGCGTCCCAGCCACGCCTAGCGCCGAGCGCGCCTACCATGAGGCGCTGCGCCGACTGGCCGAAAGCCGCGAGCAATTGGACGAGTTGCGGCTCTTGGACGACCAACGGCCCCAGTTGGGCGAAGCGCTTCGAGCGGCCGCCAACGCGACGTTCCTAGCGCGCGGCGGCGAGCCGCCGTTCCGACTTGCGACGCCGAGCACTCGAGAAAAAGTCGCCCTCGGCCCATTCAGCGAGCAGTTGGCTCGAGCTCGTCGCGACATCGCCGAGGTCGCGCGAATTCCGCTCATGGGGTCGCGGCTCGCTTCAGCGCGCGCGTTGGCATCTTTGGCGGACATGATAGCTGCGGCCGACACCCAGCAGCTACTCACGCAGCAGGTCGGCGAGCTGCGCTTCCAGGCGACTCGTTTGGAGCGAGCCACCGAGGCTTCGCCCGGACGAGCAGGCTGGATTCGCGCGGGGCTACGAGCCGCCGTCGACGCACTAACGCTCGCGAATGGTGGACAGCGTTCCCCTTGGATCGACGAAGCCCAACGCGCCGTGGTCGGCATAGACGAAAGATCGGCGCCTAGCTTCCAACGCGCCGCCATTCAAGATGCGCTACGAGCGACCGTCGACGCTTTTGCGGCCCTGGCGCCCGCGTCTTCAAGGGGCCCGTCGCAACTATGACGCGTGCGTCCCTGCGTTGGTCATCGCTGCGTGAGCAGCTACGCACGAGCCTGTGGCCAACCCCCGTCGGAGTTACGGTTGCGTGCGCGGGCGCTGCGCTCGGCCTCGCGCGGCTCGATCACCAGCTCTCCTCGGACTTTGCGGCCTGGTACTCGTACGGGGGGCGGGCCGCCGGCGCCCGGGAGCTGCTATCGACCATTGCATCGTCGATGCTGGCGATCGCCGGTCTGGTCTTCTCCATCACCATCCTCGTGCTGCAGCTCGCAAGCTCTCAGTTCTCACCGCGCGTGCTGCGCACCTTCCTTCAAGATACGGTGACGCAGTGGGCGATGGGGATGTTTTTGGGCAGCTTCGTGTACGCGCTCGTCTTGTTACCCGAGGTACGTAGTGAGAGCCCTGGCGGCCCGGACTTCGTGCCGGGCATAGCTATTTTTGGCGCGTTCATCTTAGCGTTGTCGAGCATCGCCTTCTTCGTCCGTTACATTCACCACATGGCGCACTCCATTCGCGCCAGCACCATCGTCGCCCGGGTTGCGCGCGAGACCCACGAGTCCATCCAGCGCCTGTATCCCGAAGGCGTCCTCGAAGGCGCGACTGCGAGCGGGAAGTTACCGACCGAACCGCCAACACGCATAGTTCGGAACAGCGCCGAGGCGGGCGTCGTCATCGATGTGGACGTCGAGGCCCTCATGCGAGTCGCCGTCGAGCGCGACCTAGTGATCGCCGTGCTCCAGCACCCGGGGGACTTCGTTCCGCTGGGAGCGCCTATGGTTCACCTGTGGGGCGCTTGCGACGTGGCGGATGCGGAGGCGGAGAGATGGGTGGTGCTCGCGCAGGAACGGACCCCGCATCAAGACGTGGCCTTCGGTTTCAGGCAGTTCGTGGATATCGCCGCGCGCGCGCTTTCGCCTGGCATCAACGATCCGACCACAGCCGTGCAGGTCATCGACCGCCTCCACGACCTACTGCGTTCGCTGGTGCAACGCGACATTCCGCAGCCCGCCCGGGTGGACGGCGGCGGACGACTTCGGCTCGTGCTGCCAAGGCCTGATTTCGCGGATTACCTGCAGCTCAGCTTCGAGGAAATTCGGCTCTACGGAGCGAGCTCCGTCCAAGTCACCCGCCGAGTACGAGCCGCCCTGCGCGACTTGGCCACGGTCGCAAACGCCGACCGCACGAGGATGCTGGAGCGTGAAGAGGCGCTCTTCGAACGCGCTGCCGCCCTGGAAGCCCACTCATCGGCTTGACGGCCAGCCCGCGAGCGTGCGCGTTGCGGGCGCGACCGCCGGTTGACTTCATCCGGGGGCGGCCTCGCCGCTCCGTGCGTCGCTCTCGTTCCTACCCGACCGGGAGCCGCCCGGCGAAGCTACGGCACGAAGGAGAGCGCGAGAAACGCGCACAAGAGCACGATGTGAATCATGCCTTGAAGGGCGGTGCTGGTGCCGCGTCCGAGCGTCAAGCTGCCGGTGAGGAACGTCAACGCGAGGATCGCGACGTTCTTCGGCTCCAACCCGAGCACGAGACTGCGGTTCGTGAAGATGACGAAGCCGCTGACGACCGGAATCGTGAGCGCGATGCTGGCGGCGCCGGAGCCGAGGGCCAAGTTGACGCTCGTTTGCAGCTGATTGTGGCGCGCCGCGCTCACGGCCGCGAGCGTCTCCGGAGCGAGCACCAAGAGGGCGATCACGATGCCCACCGTCGCGCGGGGAGCGCCGAGCGCGGCGACGCCCGCCTCAATCGCCGGGCTGAGCGTCTTCGCGAAGCCGATGACGGCGCCGAGGCTCATGAGCAAACAGAGCAGACTCAGCCACGGTCGCTGCGGCGACGCCGCGCCGTGACCACCAGCGGCCGAGCCTTGTGCTGGCTCGAAGTAGTCCTTGTGGGTCTTGGTTTGGGCGAACAGTAGGCAGCCGTAGAGCGCGAGCGACGCGACGGAAGCGAACGCGAGCTGGAAGGTGTTGTAAGTGGGTCCGGCGGTCGAGGTCGTGTAGTTGGGGAGGACCAACGTCAGGCCCGCGAGGACGGCGAGCGCGGCCAAGAGGGCGTTGGTACCCGCGGCATGAAATTCGACTTCGCGGTAGCGCAGGCCGCTGATCAGCATGCACACGCCGAGGATGCCGTTGGTGACGACGATGACGGCGGCGAAGACCGTGTCACGCGCTACGACCGCCGAGTCCGCGGTGTCGTTGGTCATCATGGATACGATGAGCCCGACCTCGATGACGGTGACGGCGAGCGCGAGGACGATTGCGCCGAGCGAGGGACCCACCTTGGCCGCGATGGCCTCGGCATGATGCACGGCCGTCACCACGGAGAGGCCGAGGATGATGACGGCGAAGATGGTCCAGGCTGTCGACTGCGCGCCGACGAAAACCGTGAGCGCCAGGCCCACCAGCGACAGCGGCGAGACGAGATGACTCGCGTTCAGCGACTTGGGCGAATTACCAGCCATGACGCCTGAGTACCTCAATCGCTGAGGGCCGACCACGTTTCAGCCCACTTCCGTCAGCGCTCGTCAGATTCGCCCTGCTCCGCCGCGGCGACACCGGCCCTCAGAGCACGTGGCGAACGGTGGTGGCGGCGATGCCGATGTAACTCTGAGGGGTGAGAGCCAGCAAGTAGTCGCGCGATTCCGCGGGCAGCGCGAGGCCGCCGATGAACTGGTGCAAGATGTCTTTCGTGAGCGGGCGGCCGCGGGTGAGGTCTTTCAGCTGCTCGTACGAATCCGGCAGGCCGTGCTTGCGCATGACGACTTGCACGGCCTCGCCCAGCACCTCCCAGACGCTCTCCAAGTCGCGTTGGGCAGAGACGGGATCCAGCGCCAGGCGGCCGAGACCGCGGCGCGCGGCTTCGATCGCCACGAGCGAATGGCCGACCGCGACGCCGATGTTGCGGAGGGCGGAGGAATCCGACAGGTCGCGCTGGAGGCGTGAAACAGGGAGCTTCTCCGCGAGGTGCTGGAGGAGCGCGATCGCGATGCCGCAGTTCGCCTCACTGTTCTCGAAATTGATGGGGTTTACCTTGTGCGGCATGGTGGAGGAGCCGACCTCGCCTTTGACCGCCGCTTGCTTGAAGTAGCCGAACGAGATGTACATCCACACGTCGCGATCCAGCGAGAGCAAGATGTTGCTGAAACGCGAGAGGGCCATGAACACCTCCGCGAGGTAGTCGTGGGACTCGATCTGCGTGGTGAGCGGGTTCCAGGTCAGGCCCAGGGATTCGACGAACGCCTTCGACAGCGCTTCCCAGTCGAGCGTGGGGTACGCGGCGATGTGGGCATTGAAGTTGCCGACCGCGCCGCTGAACTTCCCCAGGTACTCAGCCTCGGCGATTTGCGTAAGCTGACGATTGAGGCGGTACACGAAGACGGCCAGCTCTTTACCGAGCGTGGTGGGCGACGCGGGCTGCCCGTGCGTGCGCGCCAAGATCGCGACGCCCTTGGCAGAGTCGGCGAGCTGCGTCAGGTCCGCTACGAGCTTCTTGGCCGCCGGCAGCCAGGCTTGGTTTAGCGCGCTCTTGAGCATGAGGGCGTAAGCGAGGTTGTTGATGTCCTCCGACGTGCAGCAGAAGTGCACTTGAATCGCGTGCTCGGGGAGGCCGGCGGCGTTGAGCTTCTCGCGCAGGTAATATTCGACCGCTTTGACGTCGTGCTGGATCTTCACCTCGTGGGCTTTGATCTTGGCGGACTCGGTCTCGTCGAAGCTTTCGACCCAGCCCCGGAGGGTCGCGACTTGCTCGGCGCTCAGCGCCGCCACATGGCTGATTTCGGCGCGCTGCGCCATGAAGATCAGCCACTCGATCTCGACCGCAACGCGGTACTTGAGGAGGCCGTACTCCGACATGTGCACCGCGAGCGGGCGCATGACGGACGCGTAGCGCTCGTCGAGCGGGCTCACGATGCTGGCGGAGGCGGTGGCGGTGCTGACTAGGTTCTTGGGCGCAGAGTCGCTCATGAGGACGCGGGACCCTGTCCTAGCGCGAGGTGCGGTGCAAGGGTACCTCGCGTTAGCGCAAATAGCCTTGAAAAATGGCTACTTGACGACGATCTTACGGCAGCTTCCGTTGCAGCCGTCGCCGTCGATGCGGTTACCGTCGTCGCAGTACTCGCCCTCTTGCTTGATGCCGTCGCCGCAGTACGCGCCAATGACGCAGCCCTCGGCGCACTCGCCGTAGCCGCCGTCGTTCACGCCGTCGTCGCACTGCTCGCCTAGGCTCACGGTGCCGTCGCCGCAGATGGGCGTGCAGTCACTACGCGCGGTGTTGAAGCCGTCCAACGTGAGGCGGAAGCTCGAACCTTCGGTCTTGCGCTCTGCGTGGAAGATCGAGATAGCGTACACCTTGCCGTCGGCGAGACCGAAGCCGCTCGCGGCCGCCGCGTCCAAGGTCACGCTGCCGCTCTTGGGCGGGTGTACGCCGCCAATGTCCACCGCGAGCTTGCCGTTGACGAACACCCACACGTCGTCGTCACCCGTGAAGTCCAGCGTGGGCGAGGTGCCCGCCTGGTATTGGAACCAGTACTTCACCTCAGTCGTGAAGTGGAAGTTGTGGGTGCCGGCGCCAGGCACGACCGCTTTCTCCCAAGGCCAGCTGCCGTAGCCGTAGTCCGGACCCACCTTCGCTTCCGTGCGCGTGTCCGTCAGCGCTTCCGGCGCGGTGTCCAGGGGGAAGAAGAAGGGAGTGCCGTCGTACGCGACGGTCGTTCCCCTGCAGCCTTGGGCTGCGTTGTACGTGCACGGCGTGCAGCCGCTCGCTTGGCACTCCGCGTAGGTGTTGGCGGCCCACTGCTCGTTCGTGATGGCGGTCCACTGCTCGCCCATCGCGCCCCAGCGGTTGACGAAGCCAGTGCCCATCGCCTTCTTGAACAACACGATGTCCCCGACGACGGCTTTGCTCTTGTCCGAGTCGGAGTACCACTGCGCGAAGCTCGCGTCGCTCGTGATGCACTGCGCGCCGGGCGTCACGAGCTCAGGCTTACCGCTCGCGTTCAGCTCCGGCTTCACGAGGCCGGTCGTCACTTGCTCACCGCCGCAGCTCACTTGAAAGTCGGGGTGGCCGTTGGGTCCGTCCTTGGCGTTGAAGTCGCGGAACACGGCCGGCACTCGCAGCACGCACTCGCCGTTGATTTGCTCGCAGTCCGCCTCTTGCGAGCACTCGAAGCCGGGCTCCTTTTTGCACGCGCTACTGCAGCCGTCGCCGTCCTTGCCGTTACCGTCGTCGCACTCCTCGTCGATGACGAGGCCGTCGCCGCAGTCCGACGCGCAGCCTGCGGGGGTGCAGGTCGGCTCCGTCTGGCAGAACGACGAGCAGCCGTCGAACGGTTTGTCGTTGCCGTCGTCGCAGCTCTCCGCGCCTTCTTGCTTACCGTCACCGCAGACGGTGGCCAGGCACCTGCTCGGCTCCCCCTCGCACTTGAAGCCGATCTCGAAGTTACAGCGCGGCGAGCAGCCGTCGCCCGCGGCTTCGTTGCCGTCGTCGCACTGCTCCGAAGAGCCGACGATGCTGTCGCCGCACACCACGAGCTCGTGGCAGGGCTGGCCGGGCGGGTTGCAGGAGTAACCTGGATCTACGGCCAAGCAGTTGGCTTGACACCCGTCCCCCGCGGCCATGTTGCCGTCGTCGCAGGCCTCGTCTTCCGTGAGCACGCCGTCGCCACAGCCGGCGGTGGCCGGCGCGTTCGGGCTGCAGGGTGACCCGGAATCGCTCGGATCACACCCCAGGTCGGGGATGCCAGGCTCGATGCTCAGCGTCCCGGCGCTGCTGCTACCGGCGCTGTTGCCGTTACCCCCGCCGCCTTGACCGTTCGTCTTGCCGTTGCTGGCAGGCGAGCAACCAAAACACAGCGTCAGAGCGCCAAGACACACGGGTACCGTAAGGCCAAGCCACGCGCGCATGAGCTTGAAGTTACTGAAGACGTTCGTGCACGCAAGCGGCTTTGCGATAGTGTGTATTGACTACCGTGTCGGTGCGCGTAGGCGCCGCGCTGCGCGTTGTAGGACGGGTGTTTACATCGGCGTGACGAGCCCTATGTTCTGCGGACCGAAGTGGAGACTCCGATGCAGATTCGTCGCGCAGGGGATCGCGGTTACGCCGACCACGGGTGGCTGCGCTCCTTTCACACCTTCTCGTTCGCGGATTACTACGCGCCCGCGCACATGGGTTTTAGAGCCCTGCGTGTCATCAACGAAGACCGCGTCGAGGGGGGCAGAGGCTTCGGCACCCACCCCCATCGAGACATGGAGATTATCTCCTACGTGCTGTCCGGCGAGCTCCAGCACCGTGACAGCATGGGCACCGGCTCCACCATTCGTCCCGGGGACGTGCAGCGTATGTCGGCCGGCACCGGCGTCACCCATTCGGAGCTCAACGCGTCGGCGGACGAGCCCGTGCATCTCCTACAAATCTGGCTCTTGCCCGACGAGCGCGGCTACCCACCGGGTTACGAGCAGAAGCATTTCACGGAGCAAGATCGCCAAGGCACCCTGCGCCTCGTCGCGTCGAAGGACGGGAGAGAGGGCTCGCTCACCATCCATCAAGACGCGCGACTCTTCGCCGGCCTGCTAGCCCCCGGTGAGCGCGTCAGTCACGTTCTGCCGCAGGGCCGCTACGCGTGGCTCCACGTGGCGCGCGGAAAAGTGGAGGTCGGCGGAGAGACCCTGAGCGCGGGTGACGCAGCTGCGTTCGAAAAGGGCGGGGAGATTGCAATCACCGGCGCCGACCCCAGCGAGATTCTGCTATTCGACCTCGCGTGAAAGCTGGAAGGCGCAGGGCACTGTCAGTTACGGTAGCGCCGGAGGTCAGGATGGCGCGTGTGGTTACAGCAGCCCTGCTGCTTTGCTTGGGGCTCGGTCTGGCGTGTGGTTGCTCCGGCAAGACCGAGGACGAGGAGACGGAGATCGACCCCGTGGCGGCGTGTTACACGTACGCCACCACTTGGTGTAATCGCGCCTTCAATTGCTACGCCCAAGTGGGTCGCATCAGCCAGTCGGACGTGGACGCCAACGCGAGCGCGTGCGTGGACGTCATCGTTACCCGCTTCCCTTGTTCCGCCGCGAGCTCGCTGGGGGACGACTACGACAAGTGCATCTCCCAGGTCAAAGGCATGGCGTGCTCCAGGTGGAACGTACCGCAGTTGCAATTCGCGACGGTGCGCCCGCCCGTGAGCTGCGACACCGCGCTCAACTTCGAGTAGCGCGCGGCCGTCACTCGCTCGTCTCCGTGAGACGATTGGCGAGCGTCGTCATCGTGTATAGGCCGACCCCGAGCACCAGCTCGAGCGCCTGCTCATGGGTGTAGCCGGCCTCACGCAGTCGCAGCCATTCGGGTCGCGGCACGTCGCCGGAGTAGTCGACGAGCGCGAGCACGAAGCAGCGAAGTGCCTCCAGACGCCGGTCGGCGAGCGGCTGCCCGGTTTGCAGCGCCGTCACCAGCGCCGGGTCGGCGCCTAGCCCGGACAGCAAGCGGGTGTGGAGCTTCACGCAGAACTGACAGCCATTCCTGCGGCCGAGCGTCATCGCCAGCACCTCGCGCTCCAGCGGCGCGAGCGTCGTTTTGTCGAACGTGTCCAGGCCGGAAAGGACCGTGAGCAAGAGCGGCGGTGAGCGCGCGTAACGAGCGAGCGGCTCGGGAAGGGAGCCGAATCGCTGCCTGGTGGCGGACAGAGCGGGGCGCGCGCTTTCCGGCGCGTCGGTCTCGTCGAAGCTAGGGAAATTTCGGAAGCTCATCTCGTTCTCTGACGTGGTTGTCATTGCAACTAATTGCTCGTCGTTCGTGGCCGCCGGGTCAGCGGCGCGGTTACCGTAGATTCTCCAGCATGCGCGAGAGCGTGCGGTGCGTCGTCTCCAAGTCAGACTCGGAGATGCCGCGCTCTAGCCGCGCCACGAGCTGCTTCGCCACTGGGACGAGCTTCGGCTCGAGCGACTTGCCGGCGCGCGTCAGCTTCACGAGCTTGGTGCGCGCATCGGCCTCGTCCGGCTGGCGATTGATGAGGCCGCTCCTCTCCATCGTGTCCAAAATTCGCGATACGGTCGGTTTGTCCCGCAGCGTGAGCTCACCGAGCGCGGACTGACTCTGCCCGTCCTTCTGCCACAGCTGCACGAGCACGACCCACTGCTCGGGTGTGAGCTCCAAACCGTGCTGCAGGAACTCTTTGTAAGTGAGCGAGCGCAGCTGTTGGTAGCAAGCGTGGACCAAGAAAGGCAAGGCTCGTTTCAGGTCCACTCGGTTGCCATCGAACTGCCCGCGCATGCTGGAAGCTCTAGCGTGCGAGGAAACGGTTGTCAATGCAACTAACGCGAACGGGTCGGCTCGTGCTTGTATCCGGCCCGCACCTCGAGCATGTTGCGCGCATGAAATACGGGGTATTGGGTGGACTGCTACTGCTCGGGTCGGTGTGGTCAGGGGCGGCGCACGCGCAGGTGCCGCCCGCAAAAACAGGCTTTCAAATGGCGCTGCGGACCGGGTATTCGGCGCCGTTCGGGAACGTCACGAAGAATTTCAAGCTTTCCGACTTCAGCTCCGGGCAGGTGCCGCTGCTCGTCGACATCGGCGGTAAGCCGATTCCGCACCTGTTCTTGGGCGGCTACTTGGGCTTCGGCTTTGGCGGAGCCGGCGGCACCACCGCGGCTGCGTGCGAGGCGAACAACGCCGGTTGCTTCGGCCTGAGCCTGCGGTTCGGGGTGCAGGTGCAGGCTCACTTTTTGCCGCACGGCCAGGTGAACCCGTGGCTCGGCTACGGTATCGGTTTGGAGTCCGTCGCGCTCAGCGTCGACCAAAGCGGCAGCCGGAATGCGGTGGCGGCGGGGGTTGGCGGCGTCGAGTTTGCCCACTTGATGGGTGGGGTCGACTGGCGCCTGACACGAGTGGTCGGCATCGGCCCATTCGTGGACGTGGCCTTCGGTCGCTACAGCACCGTTTCCGTGAACGACGGTGACACGACGCGCTCGTCCGACATCTTAGACTCAGAGCGTGCTTCGCACGGCTGGGCGACGTTGGGGCTCCGCGTCGTGTTCTTTCCCTGAGCTTCGACGATCGAATCCCGTTGCTGCTCGAGTATGGCTGCGTGGCGGCAGCCATACTCGAGGCTCCGACCGTCTCCAGGCCCGCAGGAGCCGGCGCTCAGCGGCGCGAAAAGGGCGTCTTGCCGCTGTACACCTGCTCGTCGCCCAGCTCGTCCGCGATGCGCAGTAGCTGGTTGTACTTCGCGATGCGGTCCGAACGAGAGAGGCTGCCGGTCTTGATTTGGCCGCAGTTCGTCGCGACCGCGAGGTCCGCGATGAAGGCGTCTTCCGTCTCGCCCGAGCGGTGAGAGGCGATGCTCGTGTAGCCCGCGGAAGTGGCGAGACGAATGGTGTCCAGCGTCTCCGTGAGCGACCCGATCTGGTTGACCTTGATCAGGATCGAGTTGGCGATCTTCTTCTCGATGCCCTGCGTGAGGCGCTTCACGTTCGTGACGAACAGGTCGTCGCCCACCAGCTGGAGCTTGCTGCCGAGGCGCTCGGTTTGCAGCTTCCAGCCGTCCCAATCGTCCTCCGCGTAGCCGTCCTCGATGCTGACGAGCGGGTACTTCTTGAGCAGGTCCTCGTACACGTCACACAGCTCGGCGGCGCTGCGCGGCTGCTTGTCCCACGTGTACTTGCCGTCCTTGTAGAACTCGCTGGCGGCGCAATCCATGGCGAGCGCGATTTGCTTGCCCGGCTCGTAACCAGCAGCCTCTATGGCCTGCATGATGTTCTTGATCGCGTCCTCATTCGACGCGAGGCGGGGGGCGAACCCGCCCTCGTCGCCGACCGCGGTGACCATGCCGGCCTTCTTGAGGATGCTCTTGAGGTTGTGGAACACCTCTGCCCCCGCGCGCAAAGCTTCGCCGAAAGTGTCGAAGCCGAGCGGCACGATCATGAACTCCTGCACTTCGAGCCCGCTGTCCGCGTGCGCGCCACCGTTGATGATGTTCATCAGCGGGGTCGGCAAGACGCGCGCCTGAACGCCGCCGAGGTAGCGCCACAGAGGCAAATCTACGGTGTCGGCCGCGGCTCGTGCGCAAGCCATGGATACGGCCAGGATCGCGTTGGCGCCCAGCTTCGACTTATTCGGTGTGCCGTCCAGCTCGAGGAGGCGCTGATCCACCGCGGGCTGATCCAGCGCCGACATTCCCACGATGGCCGGACCGAGCTTGTCGTTGACGTTCTCGACCGCTTGCAGCACGCCCTTGCCGAGGTACCGCTTCTTGTCGCCGTCGCGCAGCTCGTTCGCTTCGTGCTCGCCGGTGGAGGCGCCGCTCGGCACCGCCGCGCGGCCAAAGCCGGAGGAGGTATGAACCTCGGCTTCGACCGTGGGGTTGCCGCGGGAGTCGAGGATTTCGCGTGCTTGTACGTGGAGGATCTCAGGCATGAGCGGGGAGCTATCATGCCTACAAGAGAGGCGCGAGAGCCCCGACGGCGCGGCGAGCGCTACGCGGATTTGCGCATCGCGAGACCGGGGGGAGGGGGCGGCGGCTCGGGCGAGGGTTTGGACGCGTGGCCCCGCGCGCCGTCGATGAACAAGCGCTGCACGAGCTCGTTGCGGCCGGAGACTCGAAGCCGCCGGAAGACCATGCTGATCTGATTGGCGATGGTGCGCGTCGACGTGCCGCGCGCCCGCGCGATATCCAGGTAGCAATTGCCTTCGACGAGGCTCCTGAGGACGGACAGCATTTCGGGGAGTGGAGCCGCCTCGGCTTGCTTCAGCTCGAAGCGGGGCGGCTCTTCATCGCGGACGTGGACGGCCTCCGCAAAGTCGCCCAACTGTCCGAAGATTGAGGGCCGTCAGTCCTTCTGGTTGGCGGTCGCGGCGGCCGCGCGCGCAGCTTTTCGTTCCTCGTTCTCGCGGTCGCGCTTTTCGTACGCGACGATGATCTTCTGCACGAGGGGGTGACGAACGACGTCCTGATCCGTGAAGCCGCAAAACGCGATGCCGGGGGTGCCGTCCAGCAGCTCGCGCGCTTCCCGTAGGCCGCTGCGCGCGCCAGACGGCAGATCCGTCTGGGTGATGTCCCCCGTGACGACGCACTTGGACCCAAAGCCGAGGCGGGTGAGGAACATGCGCATCTGTTCGCTGGTGGCGTTCTGCGCTTCGTCCAAGATGACGAACGAGTCGTTGAGGGTGCGGCCGCGCATGAACGCGAGCGGCGCGACCTCTATCTGCCCGCGCTCCCGCAGCTGCTCCACCCGCTCGAACTCCAGCATGTCGTGGAGCGCGTCGTACAGTGGCCGCAGGTAGGGGTTCACTTTTTCCGCCAGATCTCCCGGCAAGAAGCCGAGCTTTTCGCCCGCCTCCACCGCTGGGCGCGCCATGATGATGCGCTTGACCTTCTTCTGCATCAGCCACGACGCGGCCATCGCCATCGCCAGGTAGGTCTTGCCGGTTCCTGCCGGCCCGATTCCGAAGATCAAGTCGTGGGTGCGAATGGCCTCCACGTACTGACGCTGGGCGCGGCTCTTCGGCAAGATGGGCTTCTTGCGCGCCGTAACGATGATGGTCTCTTCCAGGAGCTCGACGAGCGATCGCGACGGATCCGCACGCAGGCCCCGTAGCGAGCTCACGACGTCATTGGGACCGATGTCGAAGCCGCGACCGACCAGCGCGGCCGCGTCTCGTAGGAAGCGTTCGGCGAGCTTGACGTCGTCCGTCTCGCCCGCGACCAAGATGGTATTACCCCGTAGGCTGATGTCGGTTCCGCTCTGGCGCGCCACCTCGTCGAGCAAGTTGGATTGCGGCCCGGAGAGGGCGAGGAGGACCTGGGTGCTGGGAACTTCGATCGAGGTGGTGGTAGCTGCGTCCATACTGTACGAGTTTCGCGAGTCAGGCCCTGGCGGCGTCAGGGGCGAATGGCTCCTGGGGGTGCCGCTGCGGCGCCCCGAGGCCGACGGGCACGGCCAGCATACGCGGCCCTTGCCTGGTTCGCACGCAGGGTCGGTACTAGCCTTGGGATTGTCATGCTCTTTCGCTCTCGTTCCCGCGGCGCGCTGAGAGCGCTGCTCGTCCTCTGCGGTGTGCTCCCCGTGGTTCAGGCCTGTGGTGGCCGCTCGGATACGGAGGAATACCTATTCGGTGACGAGCCCATCACGGTCGGCGCCAGCTCCGGTAGCGGCGGTAATGCCACGGCGGGGCGCACGGGCACGGGCGGCGCGGTCGGCGTCGGAGCCAGCGCGGGCCTAGGAGCGGCGGCCGGCGTCGGAGCCAGCGCCCCGATCGGAGGCACGAGCGGCATGGCGGGCGAGCCCGCCGTCGGCGGGACCGGTGTGGCCGGCAGCGGGACGGGCGGTGTCGCGACCGCGGGCACGAGCGGGCTTGCGGGAGCGGCGGGCATGCCGAGCGGGCCACTCATCAGTTGCGGGGCAGACGTCTGCAACGCAGACACGCAGAGTTGCTGCGCCGGCTTCGGCGGCTTTCAATGCGTGGCCAAGGGCGGCCAGTGTCAGGGCGCCGTGCTCGCCTGCACCAGCAACGAAGACTGCGGCATGCAGGTGTGCTGCATCAGCATCACGGGTGACGCGGACGCAGCCTCCAGCTGCAAGGCGCGGTGTGACACGATGGGCGGCGGTCGCGACCGGCAGCTCTGTCAGGCGGACGACGACTGCCGTGCGCCCTTCCGCTTCTGCACACCGACCATTTTCGGCGTGAATATCTGCACCCGCCGTCCTTGAGGCAGCCCCGCTGGGCTCAGCGCGCGGAAGCCGCCGGCGCGGCGACGCCCGTGGACGACGCCGGCGCCGCGCGCGGCGCGACGGGCTCGATTTTTTGGCCCTCTCGCAGGGTGGCGTCGGCGATCTGCACGAGCCGATCGCCGGCTTGAATGCCGCTCGACACCTGGAGCGTCGCGCCGAGATCGCGCTCGATGGTGATGGGTTTGAGCCGCAAGGTATCGTCCGGCGCGACCACCGCGACGCGCAGGCCTTGCGCGTCGTGGAGCAGCGCGGTCGCCGGCACCTCGTACACTTCACGTGGCGCGGAGAGGCTCAGGCTCACCTCTGCGAACATGCCGGACAGCAGTCTACCGTCGGGATTCGGCACCCGAATCTCCGTGTTGAGCGTCCGGGTGGCCGAGTCCAACGCGCCGGCCGTGCGCGCCACCTTGCCTTCGAAGATTTGGCCCGGGAACTCGCGCACCGTCACCTTCGCGGGTCGACCGAGTGTGATGCTCGGGGCCACGTCTTGCGGCAGCTGCACGAACACGCGCACCGTCTCCGTGGCGGCCAGCCTGAACATGGGGTTACCGGTACCGGCCGACACCAGGCTGCCGCGATCCACCAAGCGCGCGGTGATCGTGCCGGCGAAGGGCGCCGTGACCTTGGAGAACTGTTGTAGGTCGCTCAGGCGGCGAATGTTGGCCTTTTCGGCCTCGATGGAGGCGTCGGCCAGGTTCACGTTCGC
>JAQSWN010000257.1 GCA_029266615.1 Polyangiaceae bacterium | reverse complement strand
CCGACACCGGTGCCGCCGAAGTCGAAGATGCGGTTCCAGGGCTCGTTCGCGCTCAGCTTCACCCACGCGGCGATCGTCGTCGCGGTGGCGTTCTTGAACGGTCCCGCAGGGACCGTCACGTGGGTCGTCGGGAGCAACCCGCCGGACAGCGAGATCGCCGCGCCGTTGCGGCCCTGCGGTGCCCACGCGGCCACGCTGAGCGCGCCGTTCAGCAGGTTGCCGGAAGAGTCCAGGATAGTGAGCCCGAGCCCGGCGTCGAAGTTGTACTCGAGCACCGGCCCGATGTGCGGCCCCGTCGTTTCGCCGCCTTCGCCGCCGGCGCCCGTGTCGGCTCCGCCAGCGCCAGCGTTGACCGCCGGTTCGCCACCATTCTCGCTCGGCTGCCCACCTTGAGTGGTGCCGCCGGCCCCGGTGCCCGCGCTGCCGCCTTGTGCCGCAGTGCCGGCGCTATTGGTGCCGCCTTTGCCGGCCGTGGTCGATGAGCCGCCGGAGTCGGTGCCTCCGTCGTCGTTACCACCCTCACCGCCGCTCGTGCCGGCGGTACCCGCACTGCCCCCACTGGGGTCGGTAGGTGTTTCTTCCTCGCCATCCGCGCAGCCCCACATGGCCGCGATAGCGATAGTCGACGTCAACAAGAGATTGCGAAGGTGTTTGGATGATGACAAGTAGCCCCTCAATTCGCCGGCTGCTTTCAGAGGCATTCCGGCTTGTAGGTTTTGACGCCCTCGGCATCGAGGACGTACGGTGGTGAACAATTGCGAGCCGGAGCGGCCGCAGGCGGTGCGCTCGCGGGTGCGCGCGGTGCGACGTAGGCGGGTTTGCCGCTCGGTCGCGCGGAATGCTTAGGAGCGGAGCCGCGGGCGGGCTCGGTTGCAGCAGACGCACGCCGAGCAGGGCCGCGGCCGCTCCTCCCGCGACCAGCAAGCCCACCGCGACCCCACGCTTACGACGGGGCGGAGGCTCCACCTTCAGCGAGCTGATTTGGCTAGGTTGAATCGACGCGTCGTCGTCCAAGTCCAGCACCTCGATCTGCGAGACTTCGAGCACGGTGTCGAGCGCGGGACCAGGGTTGCGCATCGCGGCGTCGACCGAACGCTGCCGCTCGCGGCGCCACTCGCCGAATTCGGTCTCCATGAACGCCGCCAGCTCGCGTTGCTGTACCGCGCCGCCGAGCTCCGCCGCGCAGCCTTCCAGCTCCACCTGCAGCTCGAGTGCGGTCTGGAAGCGCGCCTCTCGCTTGGGCGCCACCGAGCGCATGATGACTTCTTCCGTATTCTTGGAGATCCAGGGGCAGACCTCGCGAATCGACGGAATCGAGCCGTTGACGAGCGACTTCATCATCGTCTGCGGGTCCACGCCTTCCCACATCCGACGTCGCGCGAATGCCTCCCAGAGCATCACCCCGACCGCGAAGATGTCCGCGCGCCGATCGATGCTGGCGTCGCCCATCAGCTGCTCGGGCGGCATGTAGCTGAGCTTGCCTTTGATGATACCGGCGCGCGTCACGTCCGTACCGGACGGCTCGCGCACCTTGGCGATGCCGAAATCCAGCACTTTTACGGCGCCTTCGTGCATCACGATCACGTTTTGCGGAGACACGTCGCGGTGCACCGCGTGCAGCGGCTGACCGTCTTCGTCCTTCAGCTCATGAAAGTAGTGCAGCCCGGAAAGCACCTGCATCAGCGCGTGGACGTGCTGGCGCGCCGGCAAGCGGTGCTCGGTTCGCGCCAAGAGCTGAGAGAGCGAGACGCCCTCCACGTACTCCATGACCATGAAGGGGGCCGCGCCCTCGTCGATCACCTCGAAGACTTGCACGACGTTCGGGTGGTGCAGGCGCGCGCACACCTCCGCCTCGCGGCGGAACAAGCTGCGCATCTCCGGATCGGTGGCGAGCGTCGGCTCGAGCACCTTGAGCACGACCAGGCGACGCAAGCCGCGCGTGGTCTTCTCCGCGAGGTACACGCGCGCCATGCCGCCGCGACCGAGCTCGAGCAGCGGACGGTACGCGTCGCCCTGAGGGTTCGCGCTCCGAAACTCGCCGGAAGACGGCTGACCAACGCTGATCGCGGCCATTTCTCCGGAAGAAGCGCGGCGAATCGAGGGCAAGCTGCCAGAAGCGGTCCTCGTCGGGGGAACGCCTGCGCCAGGGCGCTTGGAGCCGGGCAATGTCACCTAGAAGCTCCCCCTGAGCAGCAAGGAGGCACCGTGCGGCGAGCTCGCAACGTCGAAGCCGCGCACGCCGCGCTTGACGCTGTCTTTCGCGTCGTCCTGGCTCGACCCGGTGATGAACAGGACCGTGGCCAACACCGCTGAAGCCGCCCCGACACCGAGACCGATGTCGGCCACGAGAAATTTCGTCTTGAGCCCGTCGCGCGTGGAGCGCTCACTGTCAGGGCAGCTCGGCTTGCAGTCGTTCAGGTTCTGCTTGTCCTTGTTGCCGAGGATCGCGAAGGTGCCGAAAGTTGCAAAGCCCGCCACCGCGACGCCCGTCGCAACCCACGCGGCCACGGGTGATCCCGACGTCGCTGGTGCGGGCGCAGGCGCGGGGGCCGTATTCTGCGGCGCAGGCGCGACCGCGGCGGGCTTGGCTTCCGGCTCGGCGCGGACCTGCACCAGACGGTTCTTCTCCGCCTCGCGCACCACGATGTCGCTCGAAAGCTCGGCCCCGTCGGCGAGCACGAAACGAATGTGATATTTGCCGGGATCCAGCTCCACGGCGCGCCCATCCAAGCCGTCGCTCAGGAGCTGATCGTTGGCGTACACCTTGACGGTGGGCGTATCTACGCCGGCCTTGTCGATCACGGAGAAGATCACGGTCGGCACGTTGCGTCGCAGCGTCTCGAGCAGCTCCGTGCATTCGGTGCGCAACTGTTCGGGACAGGTCGCGTCGGAGCCGCACGCCGTGTAGAGCTGCGCGGCTTCCTTGAGTCGCCCCGCCTTCACCTCGCGCTGAGCAGAGGAGTGCGCTTGCACGCAGCTCTTGGTATCCGCGCGCGCGGCGCCCGGGGCAAAAAGACCGCCAGATAGCAGCAATACAGCCGAAAAGATCCGAAGCGATGTGCTGGACATTCGATATGACCCCGCGTGACAGCGTTGCGAGTAACCAACGCAACGGACACTCGTCTCAAAATTTAGCCCTACGCTCCGAGCCCCCACCCCGCACCCGCACGACCGGACCCGCCCCTGGATTCTCGAATCGAGAACGTCCCCCACTCGTTAGAGGCTCTGCCCCATCCGATGAGGTGGCACAGACTGAGACGATGAGACTTAACGCATCACATCATCCCGTCTCGCGCGCAGATCGCGAATTTTTTGCGCTTCAAACCCTGGGTATTGACGGGTGCGCAGCGCACGCACCGAAATGAGATCGCGCTCTCGATTTCGGACGAGCGAGCCAGCAAGCGGGACGGTTTGGCCCTCGGCGGCTGCAGCCAGACGTGGAAGAGGGGTGCGGTAGACGGCACCGCGGCGCGCTCGGTCGCGCTCGAGTGCGGGCGGTCCCTCGCGTCCTAGGTGGAGTGCGACGGCTGCGGCGATGGGCAACTGCTGCTCGCCGGTCCGCGTCACAGCTCTGAGCGAGAGCAGGTTGCGTGGCTGCGCGGCCATTTTTGGGGCGAGCGGCGCCCAGCCGCTTTTCGTAGCAAACTGAGCTTCGCATGCAGTCGCCGCGGATCTCGAGCTGGGGAGCGCTCGTCTGGGTCCTGCTAGCTTTGCTGCTCTCCCCCCGTGCCGCCCAAGCGCTCGAGGCCCCGACCCGCGTCTCCGTTCTCACGATGGGTCCGGGCGACCACCCCTTCACGCGCTTTGGACATAACGCGATCTTGCTAGAATGGGCAGACGGTCGAGACGCCGTCTACAACTACGGCACCTTCGAGTTCAACGGCTTGGAAGGCGCGCGAGACTTCATGGGCGGGCGTTTCCGCTACTGGCTCAGCGTCGGCACGCTCGATGCCACCCGGCGGGCCTACGGCGCCGCGCGCCGTTCCCTCGTCGCGCAAGAGCTGGCCCTCACGACCGACGAGCGAGCTCAGCTCTTCGAAGCGCTCGCCGAGAACGCGCGACCGGACAACCGCTACTATGCCTATGACTACTACCGCGACAACTGCTCCACCCGCGTGCGGGACGCGCTGGACGCAGTGCTCGGCGGCGCGCTCGAGCGGCAAGTCACGGGGACGGGGCGCTTCACCTACCGGCAGCACACGCTGCGCCTCGTGGGTCAGGCGTCGCTCCTCTACTTCGGCTTGGACAGCGCGCTGGGCCGCCCGACGGATCGGCCTATCTCGCGCTGGCAGGAGCTGTTTCTGCCACGGGAGTTGCAGGAAGAGCTCTCGCACGCCAAGCGTCCGGGCTCCGGCCAGCCGCTCGTGAGCGCGGAGCGTTTGCTGCTGGCTGCGCCGCGCCCCCCGTCGCCGTCGTTCCCGCCCGAGCGCACGCTCCCCTACCTGGCGCTGGGGAGCACCCTCGGCCTCGCGCTCGCTGGGCTCGGCATCGCCGCACCTCGGTACCCCGCCGCTCGCGCGGTGCTAGGCGCGGTCACGGCGCTGCTCGGCTTTGTGCTCGGCCTTCTCGGGTGCGCATTGCTCGTCTTCGCGTTCTCGAAGCACTGGGCGGCGCACGACAACCCGAGCGTGCTCGCGTCCCCACCCTGGGCGCTCGGTCTCGTTTGGTACGGCGTTCGGCTCGCGCGTGGGCAACGGAGCTGGCCGGCGCTCGGCGCTCTTCTCGCTGCCTCCCTCCTTACGAGTACGGCGCTGTTTGGCTTCGCCGTCTCGCCCCCTCACGAACCTTTGCGCCAAGCGGCCCTGTTCCTGCCGCTATGGGCGGGCTGGCTCTACGGCGCTTGGCGCGCCGGCAGCAAGGCCCGCATCGAGTCTTCCAACTAGGCCCGAGCGATGGCTCTTTCTGGCGGAGGCACGGTGCTGGGCGAGCGCGGTGACGGCGCAACCGAGGAGACCGGCCCCGCCGAAGACTCGCGGTTGTTTTCCGGCGGCAGCTCCGGCGCGATGTTCATGACCGCGCTCGTGCGCGCGGATCGCATCGCCGCCTTCACGACCTCACGCATCGTGGCGTCGTCGATGCCTTTCGGGTGCATCCGCAGCGACGGTGCCGTGTAGAACGTTCCCACCGAAACGTCGTCCAACAGCCGCACCACCGAGTAGCAATGCGGCGCCGTGCGTTCGATCCGGTAAGTGACCCCACTCACGAGAACCATTCCCCGACTAACAGTACGTTGCATCGTGTCCCATCATAAATCGCTTCTGTATCAACTAGGTCCCAACAAAGTGTCTGCCGAAGCTTTTTGTGCGACGAACCCGCGGCGCGCCTAGGCGCCGAGGTGGCAGCACCCGCGAAAGTGACTAGCAGTTTTCAGCGCGTTTTTGGCGATTCCGCGGCGCAACCAGTGGCGCTGTAACGGCGCGACTCACCCAAATGGGTGAGGGGCTTCGGTCGAATAAGTCGTGCGACTCGGAAAGGGCCACACGTCCTCGAGCCGCCGGCGGTGCTCGAGCGCGTCCGTCAACGCGCCGCGCACCGCCGACCCACTCGTCGTTTATCTCCCGCGTCCGCGCGGTACGAAGCTCTGAACGCGCTTCGCGTCACGCGGCATCGGGGCGCCTCGGGGCGCGCCGCGCGCTACTCGCGCCATCTTCGCGACCCCAAGGGTTCGGTCGTTCTTCTCGGCATCCCTCGGGACTTCAGTGGGAGTCGAGAGCACCGGTTTCAGGTTGATGAGCCACTTCGCAGTCATGATTTCGTCCTTGATTTCGAGCCTAGAAAGCGGCGGTGGGCGGCTCGAAGCGCACACGTTCGCCACGACGCGCAGACAAGCGTCTGGCATCAATTTGGTCTCACCCGCCCGGTGAAGGCGGCGAAGCATTCGAATGAGTCAACCGGCTGGCGCTCGCCAGCGGCTCTGTCTCAGCGATCCCACATGGCACGTATCTCCTCGGCTAGGTCCGCGCTGGCGGAGCCGGCAAACGCCGCGAATTCGCGTAGAACCCGGGCAGAAACTCGCGTGAACGACGACAGACGACGAAGCTCGCGACCCTGCGCGTCAAGGCAGGGCGCGGTGAGCGTTCGTTCTTTGGTCTGGGCTCAGCGGGAGAAACGCATGGTCGTCGGTGGGAGCCGACCCGGAGAACCTGAACCGTCTAGTGCGACCTGTCAACGGGCGATCTGCTAGATTGCTCGACGTGGGGCCTAGTAAGAACTCAGGCAGCTCGGACGGCAATCGCGACGCGGACCTCGCTCGCGCGGAAGGCGCAGGCTTACGAGACTTGCGGATGGTCATGGATGAGCTCACCTCACGGGGGCTCCCCGGCGCGGCGGACGACTTCCCGTGGCCAGTGCTGATGCACGACGGCGAGCGCGTGCTGCAAGCGAACCCCGCGTGCCTGCGTTGGTTCGGCTGCAGTCAGGACGGGCAGCTCGTCCACCAGCCGCTGTCCGTGCTCAGCCGCGCGGAGGATGAGCCCGCGCTACGCGCGGCAATCGGTGCGAGCGCGGCAGGGCCGCCGGAGAATGCGCACTTGCAGCGGTTCGTCGATCGCGAGGATCGCGTGCTGCTCGGTCGCGTGCTCGCGCGCGCGCAGGTGTCCGGCAGCGCGCGCGTCGTGTTCGCGCTCATCGAGCCGAACGACGGCGCGGATCGTTCTTACGAGCTCGCGCGGCTTCTCGGCGGCGCCGTCGATCACCTCACGGACATCGTCTTCATCACGGAAGCTCACGCCATCGATGGTGTGGGGCGGCGCATCGTGTTCGTGAACCGCGCGTTCACTGAGTCTTCCGGATACTCCGCGCAAGAGGTATTGGGCAAGACGCCGAGCATCACGGTCGGAGACGGTACGGACCGCAATACCCTCGCGCGCTTGGAGATGGGCTTGTCGGAGACGCGCACGGTGCGGGAAGATCTACTCAAGTACGCGAAGGACGGCACGCCGTATTGGGTAGAGCTGCAGATCATCCCCATGTTCGACGAGGCCGGTCGGCACAGTCATTGGGTAAGCATCCAGCGAGACATCTCCAATCGAAAGCGCATGGAGGCGCGCCTCCTGGAGTCAGCACGGCTTGCGTCCGCCGGGCAGCTCTCCGCCAGTCTCGCCAACGAGCTCAACAGCCCGCTCGCCTCCGTGGTCAGCTCGCTAGAGTGGCTCGCGGAACGCGTACCGGAGCTCATGGCACAGCTCGGCAGTGACGCGCTCGTGGAATCACGCGAGGTGCTGGAGGCACTCGCGGATGCGCGAACGAGCGCCAGCCGCATCGCCACGGCGACGAGCTACTTGCCGCTTCTCGCTAGCAACGCGACGCTGTCGCGGCACACGCTGCCGCTGCTCCCCCTCGTCGAAGCTGCGCTGGCAGACGCAGAACGCCAGCTTGGTCGCCCCATCTTGGTTGAGCGCGCCTTCGAGAGAGACCTCATGGTCTCCGCGGACTCGGGACGGCTCAGTCATGCGTTACGACTCGCAATCGTCAACGGCGCCCTCGCGTCTCGCGCCGACCACAAGCTAGCGCTTCAGCTCGTTGCCCTCGGCAACCGCGTGCACTTCGCAGTGGAGGACCACGGCCCCGGCATCGCAGAAGACCTCGCCGGCGCTCTCGGCGCGCCGTTCGAGGCGCGTCGTCCGCAAGGCGTCGGGGACGCGCTGGGCCTATTCGTCGCCAGCCGCCTCGTCGCTGAGCTGGACGGCGAGCTGGTACTAGTTCCCCGCGCCTCCGGAACACGCGTGGAGATTCGCCTACCCCGGTCCTAAACGCGCCTAACCCCCGCACAAACTCTCCGGCCAGCGCCAGTCGAGACCCCTCGCGGCCGGCCACGCTCGCGGCGCGCCTCCTTCGAGGCGGGCGCCCTTCGGCAGACACGACCGAACAGGCACCTCTGTCGAAGCGGCCGCGCTCTCCGCGCCCGGCGGCGTTGGAACGAGCGCGGCCGCGCCGCCGAGCGACTTGGTGAGGACGCTTGGGGCGCGCCTTCGCTCCCCACGTGGTCCACAGCGAACAATCGCTCGACGCGGCAGCACCCTGGGTCGTCTCGGGAATCAGTCGTATACACGGTATACACCACTAAAATTCGCTATCGATCTCGCGAGCACCCCTACCAAATCGTAGCTAGTCGCAAAGGAAACGATCTCGGTAGTCGCTTGAGCGACTGTCGCCAATGCGACTATCGAGACCCGCTCCCAAGTTTCCAGAGAATGACTCAGGATTTTTCGTCCAACGGGTAACCTTTCTTTCGGAGCAGAGGTGCCTCCGTTTGCGGAACTGACGGTCGATGGCGCTGCGAGCTCGCGCGAGCTGGTCTTCAGCGAGCATCTGGCGAGCGAGCCGGCGCTAGTGCATCGTCAGCACGCGGATGCCGAGCGAGTCGGCGCGAGCTGTCAGCGCGCAAGTGGCGTGAGCGAGCTGCGAGCTGCGAGCTGCGAGCTGCGCGAGGTGCGTCTTCGACGAGCATCTGGCGAGCGAGCTGGCGCGAGTTGACCTTCAGTAGCGAGCCGGCGCGAGCTGTCAGCGCAAGTGGCGTGAGCGAGCTACGCGAGGTGGGTCTTCAGTGGGAACTCTCCTGCGTACATGACCGCGATGCGCGCCGAGACGTGACGCAGGAGGGGCAGCTCGTGCGTGATGAACAGCATGCTGCCGATCTGCACGAAGGCTGCGGGCCGGAGGGCTGCAGGAGCGTGCTGGCGAGAGTGGATCGTCAGCGTGCGGATGCACGCGGTTGCAGTAGCGAGTCGGCGCGAGCTGTCAGCGCGGAGTGGCGCGAGCGAGTTGGGCGAGCTGGGTCTTCCATCGAGCATGTGGAGGAGTGAGGCGGCGCATCGACACGGACGCGCCCTGCTACGGCGTGGCGCCAACACCCCGAGGGATCACGCGCCAGCGTTACGCAGTGCGATGGGCAGGATGGCCGCGCGAGTAGCCGCGCTGAGTGGGCCCTGAATGGCGCCGCCGTCCCTCCGCGTGAGGGTAATGCGCTCGACCAAGCCGCCGTGAGTACCGAGGCGCGCCTGATACGAGGAGACGACGATACCGAGCGCGAAGAGCGCTCTGTGCAGTGAAACGATGACCGGGGACCGGTTATTCCGACCGATCTCGACGGCCGTGAGCTCCGAGCCTTCCTGCTCGAAGTGTACCTTGATTTCGCCCGTTTCCGGGGCTTGAGGGAGAGTTTCCACGTTCGCTTCCAGGAGATGAGTACGCCGCGGTGGCTTGTCAACGGCGCGACGGTGACTTTTATGCCAATCCCGGCCCCGTCTGGGCTAGATGCCGGCCCATGGGCGCTCAGTGGAAACAGAAAGGTCGTGAGCAGAGTGCAGCCGCCAAGGGGCGAGTGTTCACGAAGCTGGCCAAGGAAATCATGGTGGCCTCGCGCACGGGCGGGCCGGACCCGAGCACCAACTCGCGACTGCGTCTGGCGGTGGAAGCCGCCAAGCGGGCGTCGATGACCAAGGACACGCTGGAGCGCGCGATCAAGAAGGGCGCCGGGCTCTTGGACGACCAGGCGGCATTCGAGACGGTGGTGTACGAAGGCTTCGCGCCCCACCAGGTGCCGGTCATCGTGGAGTGCCTGACGGACAACAAGAACCGCACCGCGCCGAACATTCGGCTGCTCTTCAAGAAGGGCCAGCTCGGCGCGGGTGGCTCGGTGAGCTGGGATTTCAACCGCCGCGGTGCAGTGGAGGCAACGGCGCCTGCGTCCGGTGAGGATCCGGAAGAGGCGGCGATCGAAGCCGGCGCGCAAGAGGTGGAGGCGGCGGACGAAGGTCAGCACCGCTTCATCACGGAACCGACGGATTTGGATACGGTGTCCAAAGCACTCACCGCGCGGGGCTGGAACGTCACGGCGGCGAGCCTCGTCTGGATTCCGAAGAACCCCGTGAAGCTCGAGGGCGAAGCGCGGGCCGAGGTGGAGGCGTTCT
>JAQSWN010000256.1 GCA_029266615.1 Polyangiaceae bacterium | reverse complement strand
GCGGGGGCGAGCTCGGCGGCTTCGACAACATGGCTGCGGTGCTCGGCGTGAACGGCGACCAGTACCAGCGCTACTTCGACGCGGCCGACAAGTTGGTCGAAGAAGTGTTTGCGAGCGACGCACTTCGGGCGCGGGCCATGCCCTGCGTCACCTCGGACGATGCGTGTATCGCTCAGATCCTGAGCACGACCGGCACCCGCATCTTCCGTCGCCCACTGACGGGCGAGGAGCTCAACACGTACAAAAAGGTGTACGACGCCGGCAAGGCCGCAGGTGACGACCACGCCACTTCGGTCAAGACGATGATCCGCGCGCTGCTCTCCAGCGCCGAGTTTTTGTACCGTATCGAGTTCGACGAGAAGCCGGACGACGCGACGACGAAGCACCCCGTTACCGCCTTCGAGCTCGCCTCGCGCCTGTCCTACTTCCTGTGGAGCAGCGCGCCGGACGACCAGCTCTTGGCGGCCGCGACCGACAACTCGCTCCTCAAGGACGACGTACTCGGCCAAGCCGTCGACTACATGCTGAGCAGCCCGAAGTCGAACCGCTTCACGATGAACTTCGCAGGCCAGTGGCTCGGCGCTCGCCGCGTCGTTCCTCACCCCGCTGCCCCCGACGTCTACCCATCTTGGAATCCGCAGGTGGCTGACGCCGCAGCGCAAGAGATGTACCTCTACTTCGACGAGTTCCTGCGCTCCGGCCGAAGCTGGCTGGACTTCATGAAGGCGGACGTCAACTTCGTGAACCCGGCCTTGGCAGAGGCGTACGGCATGCCGGTTCCGGCCGGCGCCACCGCCACTAACCTGGTGCGCGTGGAGAACGTGGCCGACGGCCGCACGGGCTTCGCCGGTCTCATGGGCTTTTTGACGATGTCCTCGCCCGATCGCCGCTCGGCGCCCACCTTGCGCGGCAAGTGGCTGCTTCTCAACTTGATGTGCACGCATCCGCCGGAGGCGCCCCCAGGCGTGCCGGTCCTCGAGCAGAAGGGTGACACCTCGCAGCTCAACGTGCGCCAAGTGTTGGAAGAGCACCGCGCCAACCCGGCTTGCGCCGCTTGCCACGCGTTGTTCGATCCATTCGGGCTCGCGCTCGAGCAGTACGACGGTATCGGTAAGTTCCGGACCGCCTACGGCAACGGGTCGCCCATCGACCCGGCCACTGAGCTCCCGAAGTCCGGCGCCTATCCAGAGGGCCTCAAGTTCGCCGGTATCGAAGGCGGCAATGGTCTGCCCGGCGTCGCGGACGCGGTCACGCAGAACCCAAAGTTTGCGACGTGCGTCTCGGAGAAGATGCTCTCGTACGGACTCGGTCGCCTGCTGACCGACAGCGACAAGCCCTACCTAGATCTGGTCGCCAAAGGCTGGCTCAAGGAGGGCGAAACGCCGAACCTCACTCGTCTCGTTCACGCTCTCGTTTCCACCGAAACCTTCCGTTCTCGCCGCGGTGGCACATGAGGAACTCGCCAATGAATCGTCTGTTTTCTCGTAGAATCGTGCTGCGTGGTGCTGGCGTCGCGTTGACCCTGCCCTGGCTCGAGTCGCTGCTCTTGCCGAACAAGTCGGCGTCGGCTCAGGCCGCGGGCACGGCGCCGAAGCGTTACATGCCCATCTTTCTGCCCAATGGCGCTTCCGAGAACTGGAAGCCGGGCTCGGTGGGTGTAGGCGCGGCGTGGGCGCTGTCTCCGGTGTTGGACGTGTTCGGGCCCCTCAAGGCCAAGATGCAGGTGCTCACCAATTTCGAGAACGGCTCGGCTTTCAACGCCGATGGCGGCTCGAGCGTCGAGCCCAGCCATGGGCGTCAGCCGGGTGCCTTCCTGACCTGCGTGGACCCCGGCGTCATCCGCAAAGAGATGAACGTCGGCGAAGCCAACGAGATCTCGCTCGACCAAATCATGGCCAACCACGCGGCGTTCAAGGGCAAGACGGCCCTGCCGTCGCTGCAAGTCGGCTTGTCCACGGTGGAGAGCTACTGCGACGGGCAGCCCTGCTCGAACAGCCGCAGCATCTCCTGGAGCGGCAAGACGACGCCGATGTACAAGATGGTCGACCCCTTGGCCGTCTTCAACAAGATCAGCGGCGTCATCAAGCCCGGCGGAAACGACAACACCCCGCTCGACCCCGAAGCCCAGCGGCGCCTGGCTCGCAACAAGAGCATCTTGGACGCGGTGCTGGAGAGCGCGACCCGCACCCAAGCCAAGCTGAGCACGGGGGACAAGATGCGAATGGAGGAGTTCTTGACCTCCGTGCGCGAGATCGAGACGCGCGTCACCGGAGTATCGATGGGCATGGGCGGCGTGGCCTGCGCAGCGATTGCGCAGCCGGCGATGGGCACCGTCGGTCCCAACGCGTTTCGCCAGAACACGGCGACTTACAACAAGGGTCTGCACGCGGACGTCATGAACGACCTCATCGTCATGGCTCTGCAGTGCGACGCCACGCGCATCATCACCCACATGCTGGAGGACGAGCGCTCCGAGTTTACCTACGACCACGTGAAGATGCGTGAGTTCACCGCGACCGGCTCCACGGAAGCCGGTGGCACCTGCCCGGAGTACCACGGTGGTGGTCAGCACGGCTCGCAGAACTCCTTCGCCAGCATCGTGCGCTGGAACGCCGGCAAGGTCGCGGAGCTTGCCACCAAGCTCGACGCCATCAAAGAAGCGGACGGCACGTCGATCCTCGATAACACCGTCATCTTCTTCGGCGGTGCGATGCACGGCAGCAACCACGCCTGCAATCAGCTGCCGATCTCGCTCATCGGCGGCGGCGCCCTCGGCCTGCGCCAGGATCAGCACGTCGACCTGGTGAAGCGCCCCCTGCGCGACCTGCACTACACCATGATGCAGAAGGTGTTCGACATGCAGGACGTGACCCAGTTCGGTCGCAACCTGACGGGCGCTCCCCTCAAGGTCGTGGACGAAGCCGTCGGCTGATTCCCCTCGGCTCCGCACGCTGAACGGCGCGCCTCGCAAGGGTCGCGCCGTTTCGCTTTTCCAGAGCTTGGTCGGCCTTCGCCCCTCGCGCACTCAGGGGCAGGGCGGCGTCCAGCCGTCGACGCGCAAGCCGTAGAAGACGACTTCGTTGTCGCTGTTACCGACGAACACCAAGCCCATGCCCTGCTTCAAGGTGTCGGCCCAAGAGAGCTCCGGCGCGCCGAACAGGCTCTTCCAATCGGCGCTCTCGAACGAGAAGAAGCGCGTCTCTTTCTGACCATTCGTCGAAGCAATCGTGGTCGCATACTGGTCGCCGCCGCTCCATGTGGTTTCCGACCGAAGCTGGACGTGAAGCTCCGCCGTCGCGCTATACGTCAGCGTGATTCCCTTGGATGCCGTGAGGTCCGCGGTGTCGCCGAATTTATTGGCGACGTAAACCGGAATGACGTGCCACTCGGAGCCAAAGAAGTGCACCTTGGCTACGTAACGGTCGCCCTCCTTCGTGAGGATGGTGCCGGTCTTGGGCTCGGTCACGCCTTCCCCGCTGGCGATCCACTGAGTGAGCCGATCCAGCGAAGGCGTGCCGCTACACTCCTCGATCGGCGGCAAGCCGCCCGTACCACCGGACCCGGCGCCTGCGCCTCCCGTCACCATCCCTGCTTGTCCGCCGGCGGCACCGCCGCCACCGCCTGGTGCGCCGCCGCCCAACGCGGCACTCCCAGCTTGGGCGGAGCTCGAGCCCGCGCTCGCGCCGCCCGTCGCGCTCGCGCCCGCGGCGCCGTGACCCGCTCCACCGACACCAGTGCTCGCGCTACCTGCGCCTGCCCCCGCCGTAACGCCGCCGCTCGGACGAGGGTCGCCCGAATCCGAGCAGCCGCAGAGCGTGGGCAGACCGCACAGAAGCAACGAAACAGCGGAAGTTTTGATCATGGTGAGGGAGCGCGGCCGGCAACGGGGAATCCGTGTCTAAGGTGCCGCGCTCTAGCCCAGCGTAGCTTCCTCGCTCGATTCCGCGATGGCGAGTCGAGGACAGATCATGTTCATTTCTTACGCGCTTCCCCCGCGGCTTTTGCGTTTCGCCGCCACGTCTCAGACAGCGCGTTCCCACCGCGGTAAGCTTGTCGCACAGGTGCGGGCCGAGTCGTCAAAGACGACACCCTGCGGGTAAACAGGCGACCTAATCCAATCGAGCGGCCACGTTTGGCGTGCTCGTGCGTGATCGGATGCCTAGAATAGAGCCGATGCGGACACTATTCGGGTTAGGGACATTTGTCGCTCTTGCGAGCGTCGCGCTCTTGGGGGCTTGCTCGGATAGTTCGGACGGCAGCACCGTGGGGGATGGCACGGCCGCCAACGGAAGCGGCGCCAACGGAAGCGGCGCCAATGGAAGCGGCGCCAACGGAAGCGGCGCGAGCAACGCAGGCGGCTCGTTCAACCTCGGCGGGTCGATGGCCAGCGGCGGTATGGACCCTGCGCCCGAGGGCGGTCAGCCTGCCGGCGAGACGTGCGCCTCCGCGACGGAACAAGCCGAGCTCGCCCCGGTGTACCTCGTCTTCTTGCTCGACGAGTCGGGCAGCATGGGCGATGGCAAGTATGGTGACCGCAAGCAGAAGTGGGACCCGGTCACGTCGGCGCTGAACGCCTTTTTTGCGGACCCCGCGTCGGCTGGCATCACGGCTTCGCTGAGCCTCTTCCCGCTCAACCAGAACAAGACCCAGTCCGCCGCCGACAGCAACATGGGTCCGGCTTGTGACGCCAGCGCCTATGTCACCCCGGAGGTAGTGCCAACTGCGCTCCCCGACACGACGACGTTCAAAGACGCCATCGCCAAGCTGGATCCGCCGAACGAGTACGGCACCCCGACGTTTCCCGCGATCGTGGGAACCATCCAGTATGCAGAGAGCCTGCTCCAGGAAGACAGCTCACGCAAAGTCGCGGTCGTGATGGTGACGGATGGCGAGCCCACCGAGTGCACCAGCAAAGACGCCTCGAAGACGAACAACATCAAGAACACCGCCGCCGCCGCCGCCGCCGTCGCCGATCACTTACCGACTTACGTGATTGGCGTGGGTGCGGAGCTCGCCAGCTTGAAGGCAATCGCCGAAGGTGGCGGCACGGAGGACGCGTTCATCGTCTCCCTCGACGATCCGGAGCAAACGCGCACGGACTTGCTCGACGCCATCAACCTGATTCGAGGCAAGGCTATTTCGTGCGAGCTTGCGATCCCGGCCCCGCCCGCCGGCAAGAAGCTCGACCCGAACAAAGTGAACGTTCACTTCGAGGGCGCCGCTGGCACTGACGTCTCGTTGGTGTACGGCACGGAGTGCACCGGCAAGACACAGTGGCGCTACGATGACGAGACCACGCCGAGCAAGATCTTGCTCTGCGAGGAGACCTGTCAGGCCGTGAAAGCGGATCCGAAGGGCGCGCTCGGGGTCGAGTTCGCCTGCCAGGATCGCGTCGTGGTCGTGCAGTAAAGCGCGCTAGAAAATACTCTTTTTGATGGTCGCGACGGGCGTCTTCGCCGGCATCGATTCCACGCGCGCTGCGGGGGCAGAAGGCGGCGGGGAAACGCTAGGCGTAGCGGCGGCCGTCACGGGCGCGGCCTCGGGAACGGCCGGTTGCGGGGCCTCCAAAACGGGGGCCGCTGCCGCGAGCGAAGCTTCGGGCGCGCTCACCCCGCTCCCACGCGTCGCGAGCACCGATGCCAAGCCCAAGATCAAACCGGCGGCGCCGGCCGCGACGATGGTCCACCCCGAGCTCCTCCGTCGCGAGCGCGGCTCGGCAGACACGGGCGGAATGCTCTGAACGAGAGGCGCGTCGCTCGGAGGCGGCGCGGACTCGAGCGCCGCGCGCGAAGGCGGTGGCTCAGAAGCGCGCGGGGTCGGAGCCGGCTCGTCGAACACGACGGTCGAGATGCGCGGCACTCGGGCCGCGGGGATGGCGCGCAGCGTCGCCTTCTCGCTCACGCTGAGCGGGGCCGGCGCAGGCTCGCTCGGGGCCGGCGGCGGGAAGCTCGAGCGCGCGACCGGGATCGCCTCCGTGATCGGCGCGTCCCCTCCTCGCACGACGACGGCGTGACGCGGCGGCGGCTTGAGACCGGGACGCGCCATGAAGCCACCTCGCGGCGTCATGGCCTCGCGAGAGAACACGGGCCCGGAGTCGGGCGTGGGGTCTTCGTAGGGATCGCTGTGGCTCATCGACCTGGTTAGCCGCCGTTTTTGCCGTGCCTGAGAGCTGCGGGCAAGAAGGTCGTACTTTCGCCCACATAAGAGGCCGGATCTCAAGGCTTAAGCCAGAGGCTGACCAGGGCGAGGAGGGCTGGAACGGTCTGGACGAACAGGATTCGGCGGCTGACGGTGGCGGCCCCGAACACCCCTGCGACGGCGACGCAGACCAAAAAGAAGGTACCGACCGGACGCCGCAGCGCCTCCTCCGCCAACAAGGACCAGATGAGCCCGGCGGCGAGGAACCCGTTGTACAAGCCCTGATTGGCGGCGAGGGTTGCGGTCTGCGCGGCTTGCTCCGGCGTCGTGCGGAACACCCTACGACCGAGGGGCTTCTGCCAAAGCAGCATCTCGAGCACGACGATGTACAGGTGAATCCCGGCGACGAGCGCCGTGAGGATCGAGGCGAGCAGCTGCATCGCGCCACCTTACACCGCCTCGGCGTGAGGTTCGTCGCAGGCGGCGGGCGCAGCGCCGTGAAGCAACGCGCGCCGCCCGCGTCTAACACCAACGTCCAGGCCGGGCAGTGCTTGGAGACGACGATCACGGTCTCGCCTGGCAAGTGCTACTCGGTCGTGGGCGTGGGCCTCCCCACCGCTCAGAACCTGGACCTCGCGCTCGTGCGGGGGATTGCAGTTCCGGGCGTGCCGCCAGTCGTCGCGGCCGCGGACAAGTCGGTGGGGCCGACCGCCGTGTGACCGAGACTCCGAGCTGCTTCAAGTGGGCGCTCCCGGTTAGCTGCACGATGAAGCTGGTGATGACGGCGACCTCCGGGCAAGGCATGGCCGCAGCTCAGGTGTACGAGAAGTAGCCTGAAGAGCGGCTGCGGACGGGTACGGGCGCAGTAACTCGCCCTAAAAAGTGCCGGGAAAGCGGTCAGTGGCAGCGGAACGCGGTTTTGGCTAGGTTGCCCGCGCCCGTGACCGCCGCCCCCCCTCGCTTCGTGATTGACGCGCGCTACGTAGAGCCGAAGCCCAGCGGCATCGGTCGCTACGTCGAAGCCTTGGTCGAGCGGGTGCCGGCGCTGGACCCGCAGAGCCGGTTCGAGCTGTGGACTCACCCGGCGCGCCCCGCGCCAGTGACGTACCCGAACGTGAGCTGCCATCCGGTGCCGGCGCCGTCCGACGGGCTGCGCACGTTGCTCGTGCCGAGCTGGCTCGGGCGGCTCTCGTCGAACGACGTCGTGCACTTTCCGTTCAGCATCTTGGGGCGCGGCTTGCCGTGCGCGACCGTGGTCACCATTCACGACTTGATGTGGCTGGAGCAGCCCGAGCTGGTCGAAGGCCGACCGCTGATGCGTCGTATCCGTCGCCCCTACTATTACCGAGGGGTGACGTGGGCGCTCCGGCACGCCACGCGGCTGATCGCTGTCTCGGAGGCAACGCGAGCCCGCATGCTAGCGGCCTGGCCAGAGTGCGAGCCGCGCGTGCGCGTCACGTACAACGCGGTGGACGCGCGCTTTGGACCGGCGATTGCAGCAACGGGGCGAGCCGAGCTGCTGCTCGGAAGCGCCGCCCCGTACTATCTGTTGGTGGGCAAAAACGAGCCCTATAAGGGGCATGCGGTTGCGGTCGAAGCGTTCGCGAAGAGCGCTCGGGACGACGAGCGCCTCGTGTTGATTCAGCGGGCAAGCGGGGGGCGCGGACTGCTGGAGCTTGCGGCGCGGCTCGGCGTCGCCGAGCGGGTGCAGTTGCTGCCTGCGGTTACCAGCGAGGATTTGGTGAGCTTGTTGCAGGCCGCGCGGGCGCTCTTGCAGCCCTCGATCGTGGAAGGGTTCGGCATTCCGGTGCTGGAGGCCATGGCCTGCGGCTGCCCCGTCATCGCCAGTGACACCGCGGCGCTCGTAGAAGTCGGCGGCGGCGCCAGCCTGCACGCCGCCGTTGGGGACGCCTCGGCGCTAGCCGCGGCCATCACCCGGCTCCGCTCGGAAAATCGCGAGGACTTGCGGCAACGCGGCCTCGCTCGCGCGGCGCAGTTCAGCTGGGAACGCACCGCCGCGGAGACGCTCGCGGTCTACCGCGAAGCGGCGGCCGAGCGCGCCCGGAGCGCCGCATGATTGACGTGCTCGTGGACATGACGGCGCTGAGCACGCCGTCGCGAGAGCGCGGCATCGGGCGGTACGTCCGCAGCCTGTGCCAGCAGCTTGCGCGACGCGAACAGTGGCTGGAGCGTCACCCGAGCGCGCCCCGCGGCCTGGAGATTGCCGGCCTTACGCGTCACTACGGCGACGTGGAAACCGCGCTCGACCCAACGCTCGGCTTCGACGGAAATTCGGCGGTCCGCACCTCAGGTCTTCAATACCAACGGCACAAGCTGGAGCGCCGCCTGTTCATGGGCAGCCTCCTCAACCGCGCCCAGGCGCGCCTGGTGCACTTGCCGGATCCGCCTGGCACGCCTTTCGATCGCCGCGCCCGCCGCATCGTCACCTGCCACGACCTGATCCCGTTGGTGCTCGCCAAGGACTACCTTTCGCCGCTGCCCGGCGCGCGGCGCTTGCAACGCGAACGCGACAAAGCGCGCTACCAAACCGCCGCCCGCGTCATCGCCATCAGCGAAGCGACGCGAAACGACCTGGTGGAGGAGCTGGGCGTTCCGCTCTCGCGGGTGGACGTCGTGCACCACGGCGTCGATCACGAGCGCTTTCACCCGCGCGCGAGCGAAGACGAAGCCGCGCTGCTCCGGCAAAGCTTGAACATCGGCGAGCCCTTCTTGCTTTATCTGGGCGCGGGCGACGTGAGAAAGAACCTGCCCCTGCTCGTGCGGGCGTACGCCCGGAGCGCCGTCGCCCAAGACGTGCTGCTCGTGCTCGCAGGCCCCATCTCCAAGCGAGCCCGCGCGGAGCTCGAGCGGGAAGCGTCCGCCGCGGGCGTCGCCGAACGAGTGCGTCTGCTGGGTTACACGGACGAGAAATACGTGGTGCCGCTGTAC
>JAQSWN010000047.1 GCA_029266615.1 Polyangiaceae bacterium | reverse complement strand
TGATCCTTCAGCGGCGGTTCAGGCGACCCTGGTTGCTATGAGCCGCCGCTGGTTGCGTTTGTCGCTCGCGCTGGGGGTTGCGGGTACGACCTGGGCTCCGTCGGCCGACGCGTTGATCGTCGTGGACGGAAAAATCGTGAATGCTTGGCCCACGCCCGAGGTCCAGCCGAACGCAGCGCTGGCGGCTCCGAATATCGGCTTGTACCCGCACCCGAAGGGCACCGTGTACGGCCTCACGCTGCTCATCGACTTCAGCGACGCAACGCCTGCCTTCAACAAGGAGCAGATCAACGCGTGGCTCAACGAGAAGGGCTACACGCAGGACGGGCTCAACGGCTCCGTGCGCGACTACTTCCTCGACGAGTCGAACGGGCTCGTCGACTTTCAAAACGAGATCTTCGGCTTCTACCGAGCGAAGTACCCGAAGTCGCACTACGAGGGGACCTCCGGCTATCAGGGCTCGGACGAGCTCTTCACGGAGATGCTCGACTACTTCGACGACTTGGTCGACTTCTCCAAGTACGACAACGACAAAGACGGCCGCACGGACGCGGTCAGCATCGTGTACGCCGGTGAGGCGGAGACGTGGGGAAAGGGCTTGTGGCCGCATGCTTCGGGCTCGAACCAGAAGCGCAACGGCGTGACCATCTCCCGTTACATGATGACGAACCTGGGCACGAGCCTCGGCCTCTACACGTTCAGCCACGAAGTCGGTCACATGCTCTTCGGCTGGCCGGACCTTTACGGCTTCGGCAACTATTGCATCATGGGCAACGGGAGCAGTCAGAAGAACCCGGTCGGCATCAACGACTTTTACCGTGCAGACCAGGGCTGGATCGACGTAGTGGACGTGACCGAAGACACGAACGCCCTCTTCAACGCGAAGACGAACGGCGCCGGCTACCGGTACACGAACCCCAAGAACTCCAAAGAGAGCTTCTTCTGGTCCAACGTGCAGAGCACGGACCGCTTCAGCACCATCAATGGGGACGGCCTATTGCTGCTGCATTTCGATAAGAACATTGGTGACAACGACCCGCCGAACCAGCTCGGGCTCGCGGTCGTGCAAGCCGACGGGAAGAAGGATTTGGACCAGACGATGTGGCCCAACCCCGGGAGTGACGTGAAGGACTTCTTCCACGCCGAGGGGGTCAGCGAGTTTTCGGGCGCCAAGTTTGCCACCGCCAAGTGGAACGACGGCAGCGCTTCGGATTTGCATATCTACGAGGTGGGACCGATTTCGGAGACCATGTCTTTCAAGGTCGGCAATGGTCCGATCGTCCCGCAACCGCAGGGCGGTGCGGCCGGAGCAGGCGGCATGAGCATGGCTGGTGCGAGCGCGACCGGAGGGGCGAGTGGCGGCGCTCCCTCTGCGGGCGGCGGCGGAAGCTCCGGTACCATTGGTGGCAGTGACCTCGGCGGAGCTGCCGGCCTTGGCGCGGCCGGCACGAGTGTGAGCGGAGCCGCGGGCGCTTCCCTCGCCGGGATGCCGGGCAGCAGTGCGGCTGGTGCGGCGCCGGTCGCAGGTGCGGGGGAGGTGCCCGCGGACGAGGGATCGTGCTCTTGCCGCGCGGCGGGACACACAGACGGCGCGGGCGGTCGGCTCGCGTTGGGGGCGCTGATATTCGGTGCCGCCTTCTCGCGGCGCCGGCGCCCGGTCAGCCTTCGCTGAGCGGACGCGCTGCGGCAATTTCCAGAAAAAGCCGAGAAATCGCGGCATGCTCGCTCCTCGCTGAGTTTCTGTTAAAGGGAGCGACGCCGTGACCTCACTCACACCGAAGAATCCGCAACAAGTCGTCGCTAACCTGTCCGATTACGAAGCCCGTTACGCGGCGATCAAGCAGAAGGGCTTGAAGCTCGACATGACGCGCGGCAAGCCGTCGAACGAGCAGCTGGACCTGGCCAATGGCCTGCTCACCGCGCTCGGCGCTAGTGACTACAAGGCCGCGGACGGTACGGACACGCGCAACTACGGCGGCTTGGACGGCTTGCCGGAGATGAAGGCGATCTTTGCCGAGCTACTCGAGGTGAAGCCGGAGAACGTCATCGTCGGCGGCGCCTCTAGTTTGACGATGATGCATGACGCGGTCGTGCGCGCGCTGGTGCACGGCGGGCCGGACGGCAACGGTCCGTGGTCGAAGGGCAAGGTCAAGTTCTTGTGCCCGTCGCCCGGATACGATCGCCACTTCGCCATTTGCCAGCACCACGGCATCGAAATGATCACCGTCGGCCTGGACCACGAAGGCCCGGACATGGACGCGGTGGAGAAGCTCGTCGCCGCCGACCCCGACATCAAGGGCATGTGGTGCGTGCCGAAGTACTCGAACCCCACCGGCGAGACGTACTCGGCCCGGGTCGTCGAGCGCCTCGCCCAGATGAAGACGGCCGCCCCGGATTTTCGCCTCTTTTGGGACAACGCCTACGCCGTCCACGACCTGTTCGACACCACGGACCCGCTGGTCGAAATCCTGAGCGCGTGCGCCAAGGCGGGCAACCCGAACCGCCCGCTCGAGTTCGCCTCCACGTCGAAGATCTCCTTCGCTGGCGCGGGCGTCGCAGTGCTGGCGACGAGCGCCGCCAACGTGGCGGACGCGAAGAAGCACCTCGCGATTCAGAGCATTGGTCCCGACAAGGTGAACCAGCTCCGTCACGTCCGCTTCTTCAAGGACGCGGCGGGCGTGAAGCAGCACATGCAGAAGCACGCCGAGCTCTTGCGGCCGAAGTTCGACGCGGTGACGCGCATCTTCGAGCGTGAGCTGGGCGGCAGCGGCCTCGCCGCGTGGACGAAGCCGCGTGGCGGCTACTTCGTCAGCTTGGACACGCTGGACGGTCTTGCCGGCGAGATCGTGCGGCTCGCGGACGAAGCCGGCGTGAAGCTGACGCCTGCGGGCGCGACGTTCCCGCTCGGCAAGGATCCCCAGAACCGGAACATCCGCGTCGCGCCGTCGCTTCCGCCCGCCGCGCAGGTGGAGACGGCCATGGAAGTCGTCGCGCTATGCGTGCAGCTCGCGAGCGCCCGCAAGCTCCAGGGCTGAAGGCTCAGCTGAGCCGCTCTTTCGCGTAATTCACCTGACTCGCTGCATCGAAGCCGTACTCACAAGCGTCGTTGCAGCGAGAGCAGGAGAGGCACGTCTCCGCCCAGCGCTGGGCCATCGGCAGCTCCCGGTAGTGGTCCTTGGCGCGCTCGCGCCAGCCGTACTGGCGATCGTACATCGCGAACTGCACCACATGGGGGATGGCGATGCCGTGCGGGCACGCGGGGACGCATTGGTCCCCGCAGCCGCGGCAATAGTCCGGGCTTAGCGCGCTTGCGTAGTGGTACAGGAGCGCGCGGTCGCGCTCGCCGAACCTTTCTTGCACCGCGCCCACGGCCAAGTCTTGGTACGTCGCGTCCGTCCCGAGCTTGGAGTGGACGACGCTGGCGACGTCGTGCTCCAGCACCCAGCGCAGGTTGGCCTGGAAGATGTTGTACTTGCTCTTTTCGTAACCCTTCGGGATGAAGTCCCCGGCAGGCTGGGACTTCATCACCACCACGCCCACGTCCTTCGCTTTCGCGTGAGCGAGCAGGGAAGGGAGGTCCGCGGTCTCGTAGTCCAGCACGTTCATCTTGATGAGGAGCATGTCGAAGGCGCCTTTGTCGATGGCGTGCTTCAGGATCTTGCTCCGCTCCGCGGCGTGAGAGGTGGCGCCGAAGAACCGCACTTTGCCGGACTTTTTCGCCTCTTCCATGGCGAGGTACAGCTCTTGGTTGTCCAAACGGTTGAAACCGTCGTCCGGGGACTTGTGACCGCCGCCGAGCCAGTGCAGCTGCATGATGTCTATCGAGGACACGCCGAGCCGCTTCAAGCTGTCGTTCAGCGAGTCCAAAATCTCAGGCTTCTTCCAGTTGTGCCCGACGTCCCATTTGGTGGCGATGACGAGCTTCTCGCGAAGCCCAGGGGTCAGCTGGAGCGCGCGGGCGATGACCTTCTCGCTGCCGCCGTAGCAGATGGCGGTATCGATGTAGTTCATGCCCTTGTCGACGGCGCGCGGGATTGGCTCCGGCCCATCCAACCCGCCCGCACCAATGCCGACGACCGAGACTTGCAAGTTGGTGCGACCGAGCCGTCGCCGGGCCGTAACCTTCGTGCCCGCCGCCGGAATGAGCCCCGGATGGTCTTCGACGACGTTGGGAAGCGGCGCGTAACGACGAGCTCGCCACTCGCGGTAGCCGAGCGCGCCCGCGACGCCCAGCGCGCCTGCCCCGAGCGAGTACGTGACGACCTTGCGACGATTGATCTTCACGGCGCGGAGCATACTCCTTCGCCGCGACGTGGGCCTACGGGTCCGGGAAGTCCCGCAAATTGCCGGTGAGCATGAGAAGAGACAGCACCGTCCAGCAATGGTTGTAATAGCGGCTGCGCGCCAAAAGCTTACCCGTCTTCACTCGGTCGTACGCTTGGTCGACGAACTCCTGGTAGCGCGCGTCGTGCTGGGCGCCGACCGCGGCGCAACCGACGAACACCGCAGATCCCGGGTTGGGCTGGGGCGTGCGTGGATCCGGATACGGCGCACCGTTCAGGTGGTAGCCGTCACCGATGTGGTTAGCGCCGATGCCCGCGAAGAAGCTGCTCACCTGCGAAAGGTAGCGGCGAGCGCGCTCCTCCCCGTGGTAAGCGAAGTCTTGGCCCAGACGGAACGGCAGCCGCGCTGAGTCCGTCTGGTAGTTGGTCATCGCGCCTGGAAAAGCCTCCACGGGCGCCCCGGCCGCGTCGCACCACGCCGGGACGAGGCCGTTCTGCGCGTTTCCGCTCGCCTCGTTGAGGCTCCGGAACACGATGTCGTAGCCGCGATCCACGACGAGCTGCCAGCCCTCGCGATTGCCAGAAACCTCACCGAATAGGCGGTACTCGCTCGGCGCGAAGTACGACGGATTGAATACGTTTTGCCCGCGCCATTCGTCACCCGGGAGCAGCATGCCTTCGAAGCGATCGTGATCGACCTCGTATCGCCAGAGCCGGTCGATTTGGCGCTGCGCGTGGCTCAAGTACGTTTCGCTGAGCGACCCGCGACCGCCCCACTGACGGTGCGCCATGACGAGCGCCCACGCCATGTCTTCGTCCGAGTCCGTCGCGCCGCCACTGCCTAGGGCCTTCGAGCCGTCCGGCGCGATGTACCAGCTCATGAAGCCAGCCTCGTTGAGGAAGGCGAGCGCGTACTGCCAGAAACCGTCGAAGAGCGGCTGGTCGTCGAACGCGACCGCGATCATCATGCCGTAGGCGATGCCTTCCGACACCGTGCTGTCGACCACGCCGTCCGGCGTGTCGGGCCGACGCGTCCGCAGGAAGCCTCGCGCGCCGTCGGCGGTGACAATCTCCTCACGAAATCGCAGGAACGCGCGTCGTGCGTCATCTGGTTCGGCCGCAGTTGGATAAATGAGGCCAGGCAAGCGTTGGTTTTGTGGGAATGGGAAGCGGCCCATGAGGACGTTCATACCAATTCCAAGCAGCGGACGGCTGCGCGAACGTCTTGGCTTGCTCCCCTGAATTGGCCCGGTAACCTAGACCTCCATGTCGAAGAACCGGTTCCAGGTGCGCCGTCAGCTCGCTTTCCTCGTCGCGGTCGGCGCTGGAATAGGCGCGGCGTGCGGCGGCACGAAGACCGACCCGGCCGCGGGCACCGCGGGTAGCACCGGCACTTCGGGGTGGACCTACCTGCCGCCGGGCAACGACGCTGCCGGCACCACCAACACCGCGGGCAGCGGCGGAACGGGTATGGGCGGCAGCGCGGGAGCGGCGGGGAGCGGCGGCTCGGGCGGAAGCGTCGTCGTCACGCCGGCTCCATTTGCGTGCAGCAAAATTCAACCGAGCGCGCCCGGCATCACGAGCTTCGACGCCTTCACGCAAGATCGCTGGAAGGGGCCCAGCAACGTCGAAGGGGGCGTGTACATCTATCCCGACCCCTTCGTGCTCAAGCCGGGCGACTTCCTTCGCTATGCAGATCCGGTCGCCACGTACTCGGGCATCGGTGTCTGGTTCGCGGGCTGCATCGACGCTTCGAAGATGAAGGGCGTACGCTTCTCCATGTCGGGGGACCCCGGCATGACGAAGTCGTTGCAGTTCTATCTGATCGTGAACCGCAACCGCGACATCGACGAGTCGAACTTGGTCGGCGCCTGCGTTCCGGACGACCCTGCCAACATCTGGGCCAGCTGTCGCCCGCCGGGTGTGAGGCTCACCGTGACGAGCGAGCCCACCACGCAAAGCGTGCTGTGGACGGACTTTGCCGGCGGCATCCCGACGAGCACGACGGACGGCTCCGACATCCTCGCTCTGCAGTGGTCGTTCGACTGGAGCGAAGGCGATCCGAGCTACCCGGCGGACGTCACGATCGATGATCTTGCTTTCATCCCGGCCGACGACAGCGGCATGGGCGGAGTTGGTGGCGAGGGCGGGGCGCCCTCCGCGGGTGGCGCACCGTCCGAGGGTGGCGCTCCCAGCGAAGGCGGCGCGGCGGGCGCGGTCCCGTAGCCGGCGTCACGCCGCGCTCGGTCGGTGCCGCTTTGCGTAAGAAGTTGGCGCTGACGGCGCTATCTCGCGCCAAAGAGTCCGGGGCAGGTCGGAACGCGAAGGTGGGCGCGGGCTGCTGCCATTTCTCGCTGATTGGCCGCGAAGCTCCGCTTGCGCCGGGCTGAAGCTCGTCTTCGGCATTCGGCGGGACTGAAAATTCGCAGCCAGCTCGTAGGACGCCGCGTTCGGGTGGCCGTGTTCAAAACGGTTTTGTCGAAATACGGATACGGAGCCTCCGCTCCGGACACGTCAGCCAACGAGCCGTCCGAGTCGGTCTCCGCGGCGTGCTGACCGACTGAAGTCGCGCGGCGCCGGACCTCACCCCGCTCAGGAGAATCACACGATGCGTTTGCTGAAAATTGGCACCCTAATCACCGCTGGCGCCCTCTGCGGAGCCGCCGCGCTTGCTGGCTGTTCGGATTCCGGTGGACCGGCCGTGAACTACCAGCCTACGGGTGGCACCGGCCAAACGGCCGCCGGAACCTCCAGCAGCTCGGGCACCGGCACAGCGGCGGGCACGGGCACGGGTGGCTCGAGCAGTACGGCGGGTACTGGCGCTGGTGGCGGCGCGACCACGGCCGGCACCGGTACGGGTGGCACCGGTGACGCGGGCACGGCGGGCGCGGGTGGCATGTCTGGCGGCGCTGGCGGCGCTGGCGGCGGCGCGGGTGGTGGCGGCGGTGATGTGTTCGCACCGAAGCCCAGCGCCGGCTGCGGCAAGATGCCGGAGATGGCGGCGGTAACGGGCGGCACGCTCCGCAAGGGCAACTGGGCCACGGCAGACCTCACCCTCGACACGGCGACGCCGAAGGGCGCCCGCGCACGCAAGTTCAACATCTGGCTGCCGGAGAGCTACGATCCGAATAAGGCCTACCGCGTCTACTATCAGGGCCCGGGCTGCGGCGGCGGGACCACCGGTGTCTACAACCTTCCGTCCGTCGCAGGCTTCGATGGCATTCGCGTCGGCTTGACGTTTTTCCCAGGCGAACACGAAGGGACGTGTTTCGACGACAAGGAAGGCAACGACTCGATCGAGTGGCCGTACTTCAAGGCCGTTCACGCCATCGTGAAGGCCAACGTGTGCGTGGACGAGCGCCGCGTGTTCGCCACCGGCACGAGCAGCGGCTCCTGGCTCTCCAACGAGCTGGCTTGCGTGAGCGGCTCTCCGCTCATCGGTGAGCAGGGTGAGCCGGTCATTCGCGCCACCGCCACCACGACCGGCGGCTTGCCGACGGGGCAGGAGGTGCCGATGTGCACGAACACGCCCTTCGCGGGCATCTGGATTCACGACTTGAACGACATCGCCAGCAACCCGTACGCGGGCAGTCAGCGCGCGGTGGAGCGCGCCATCGGCGTCAATAAGTGCGTGGTCGGCGGTCAGCCCACGAAGTTCGAGGTCAACAACGAGATGTACTGGGAGAACTATCCAATCACCGGCGCGGCCCGCCAGATCTGCAAGAAGGCCAAGGGCTGCCCGGCGGGGTACCCGCTCGTGATGTGCTCGAGCACCGGCCAAGGCCACGGCGATCAGCCGGACCTGGCGCCCCTCGCGTACGTGCAGTTCTTGCAATCGCTGTGACGATTGCGCGCTCTTGAGTGAGCTCCGCGGACAAGCATCTCGGAGAGGCGATCCAAATCGGTCCCCCTCTCCGAGATGTTCTCGTTTCTAGCGATCAGCAGCGTGGAGTGTCAGTCACTCGGGCGCATCACGCGACCGCGTGTTCCCCCAGTTCGGCCAGGAAAACGAAGACAATGCGGTATCTGAAAGCAGTAGTGGTGGCGAGCTCGCTATGCGTGGCGCGGGTGGCGGCGGCCCAAGAAGAAGCCGTGACGGACGAGGCCGACGGCGCTGCCAAAGCGGCGGAAGCCCCCAAGGCCGAAGCCAGCGCTGCCGTTACCACCAAGCCGGAGGAATCCGCGCAAAAGACGGAAGCCGCGGTGGAGCCACCTGCCCAAACCACCGCGACTCCCGCAGAAAAAGAAGCCAGGAAGGAAGAGGGTTGGAGCGCTGGCATCTACGGCTTCGTCGAGTTGGATGCGATGCGGGACTCGACTCAGAGCTACCCAGAGAGCGCGCACAACAACTTGATCGCGCGGCGCGGTACCTACCCCGGTAACCACGGCCGTTTCCAGATGACGGCCAAGAACAGCCGCGTGGGGTTCAATTTCGGCGCGCCGAAGTTCGGCGAGTCGCGCGCCACCGCCAATGTCGAATTGGACTTCTTCGGGCAGATCCCGACGGACGCGCTGCAGAACGAATACAACGTTTTCCCGTCTGTTCGTATGCGCCACGCTTGGGCAAAGCTGGAGACGCCGATCGTGGACGTGCTCATCGGCCAGTACCACGACCTGTTCGGCTGGGGCGGCAGCGGCTTTTACCCGGCGAGCGTCGCATTCCTCGGTCTGCCCGGGCAGATTTACCACCGCAACCCGCAGCTCCGCGTCGCGAAGAAGTTCGGTTCGGACGCGGTAACGCTGGAGGTCGCGGTCGCGGCCGTGCGCCCCGCTCAGCGCGACGCCGGCATCCCGGACGGGCAGGCGGGTCTCCGGCTCTCACTGAATAAGTGGACGGGCGCGGTCGCGCAGGGCTCTGGCCAGCCGTCGCTGGTGCCACTCGGCTTGGGTGTGTCCGCTATCGGTCGCCGCTTGGAGATCCCGGAGTTTCGTCCCGTCCCCGGTGAGCCTTACGGAAAGACGGCCTGGGGCATCGCTATCAACGCGGTCCTCCCCGTCATTCCGGTCAAGGACGTAGACGATCGCGGCAACGGCTTGAGCGTCAACGGCGAGTTTTCCGTCGGCTCGGGCGTCGCGGACATGTACACGGGCCTCACCGGCGGCGCGCGCTTCCCCGCGCTGCCGAATCCGGGCGCGCTCACCACGGCCCCGCTCTGGCCCCAAAACGTGGACAACGGGCTAGCCACGTTCGACAAGAACTTCGCGCCCAAGACGCTGGACTGGCAAGCGTTCGTCGTCGGCCTGCAATACTACTTGCCCGTCTTCGGCGGCAAAGTGTGGGTGACGGGCAATTTCTCGCAAGCCAAGTCCAAGAACATCCTCGAGCTGACGCCGGCTCCGAACCGAGGCAGCGTCTTCTCGAAGCAGACGTACTTCGACGCGAACGTGTTCGTCGCGCCGCTCAAGAACTTCCACTTCGCCCTCTCCCTGCAGCAAACACAGCAGACGTACGGGGACGGCGTGAAGGCCAAGAACCAACGCGGCCAGCTCGCCGCTCTGTACTTCTTCTAAGCCGGAGCTCGAAGGTGCAAACCCGTATGCAATCGAGAGCCATGACCAAGCCTTTCACCCAGCTGCTGAGCGCGCTCGCGCTCGTGGGAACGTTCGTTTCGACGGGCTGCGCCGAGGGCGACACCTGCAAGGAGCTCGGCTCCTGCGGGGGCGACTTACGGGGCGCTTGGACCTACGCTTCGCCGCCGTGCCAGTCGTTGTTGGACGAACCGCCCACCGAGGTTTGGCTGTTCAATCGCCCGGCTACGGTCGCGCGCACGCCCCCTCCCGAGTCCTTCGCCAGCGAGTGGTGTGCCGGCTTCGTGCTGTCGTCCACCGCGCCGGAAATGGCCGTCGCCAAGCCGCCCGTGTTCTGGGTCGGCGGCGAGCCGTACATCAACGGCCGTGTTTGGTACAAAGAAGACGGTACCTACGAATCGCGCTTCTCTCGAAACGGCACGTACGGCTTGGACTTCTCCACCGCCTGCATGCGCAACTACGGCTCCCCGCTGGCGTGCGGCGACATCCAGCAGCTCATCGTCGCCAAGGCCGCAAACCCCAACCTCACGAACGTCTCGTGTACCGATGGCGCCGAGGCTGGCAGCTGCAGCTGTAGCTTTTCGTTGGCTGCCTCGGGCCGCGTGATTGGCTCCTACAGCGTCAACGGCAACACCGTCACCCACCGGCCGCTGCGACCCAGGGTGCTTTTCCCAAGCGACGCGACCTACTGCGCGCAAGGGGACCGCCTGCAGCTGAGCGGCGCGCGAACCACCTCTCTATTCGACAGCCCCGGCCTTCGCACGCTGGACATGAAGCGCGTCAACTGCGCGGACGGCGCGCAGGGAGATGGCGAAGATGGCGTCGACTGCGGGCTGATGTGCCCGACCTTGTGCGAAGGCCAAGTGGAGCCCGAGCCGCTGCCATGAAGCTGCAAGCGCTGGCTTTCATCGGCGGCCTCTCGCTCCTCTCCGGCTGCGCTCAGGAAGACCTGTGCCCGAGCCCGGGCAGTTGTGGCGGTAACATCGAAGGGAGCTGGGGCCTCGCCGCGCCCGCCTGCCAAGAGCACATGTACGAGCCGCCCCAGGAAGTGTGGCTCTTCGACCGACCGATTGCGGTGGGGCGACAGCAGCAAACCGAGCCGCAGTACAGCAGCTGGTGCCAAAATCTGGTGTTCACCGCGGACCCGGACCGACCGCTCAGCAACAACCCCCTGTTTTGGACCGGCTCGGCCACCTACGGCGAGGCGCGGATCCGCTACGAGGCGGACGGCACGTATGAAGCTGGCTTCACCCGCACCGGCACTTACGGCTGGGTCTTCTCGGCGACGTGCATGCGCTCCTACGGCAGCCAGGTCACGTGCGAGCAGCTGGCGGAACCGTTGAACCTGTCTGCGATGAACGACGGTGGATACAAAGACGTGCGCTGCCATCCGGACCCGCTCGACCCGGGCGGCTGCGAGTGCCTGTTCGAAGCCGTGACCGTCGGCTCGCAACAGGGCACGTACCAGGTGCGCGGCAACCTCGTCGACCACTACGCGACCTCTATCCCGAGCCCGATCTCCACGATGGAATTTTGCTCGCAGAACGACACGCTGACCCTTCACGGCGCCCGGCGTAGCTTTCTTTACGAGCAGAACGGTTTGCGCAGCCTGAGCCTCGTCCGCGCCAACTGCGCGGACGGCGTCGAAGGTCCGGGCGAAGAAGGCGTGGACTGCGGCGGGCTCTGCGAAGCGGCTTGCGTGAGTCCCGTACCGCCGGCGCCGTAGTGGCACTCGACGCCTTCGCGGCCCCGGTGACCTGACGACGCCACAGTCGCTTCCTCCAGTATCCTACAGAGATGAGAACAGGCCCCAAAATGCGCCGGGGGCGAGCGAGTCTTGGCGAGCGTGGCCTTTGCCCGTCGTCTCGCACCAAATGACGGGATAGCCCGGATCGCAGCCTTGGTACCGCGCGCAGGGGGCAGGCGCCTCCATCACTCGGTCGTTCGTGCAATGGTTGGCGGTCACGAGGCGGTCGCGCTCGTCGTCGTTGCCGTCGGTGATCTTGTTGTCATTGTCGTTCGCGTCGTGAATGAACATGCGGGCGTACTTGCCCTTGCAATTCGCCTTGTTGCCGAAGGTGCCGCCCGAGACGGTGCCGGTGGCGCGCAGCTTGTCGCCGCGCTCACACTCCAGGGTGTTTACGAGCCACGAGCCGCTGCTGTAGCCAGTCGCGAAGACGCGCGACGTGTCCACGCAGCGCTTGGCGAGCACGTCGGCCAACATTTGATCGAAGAACTTGACGTCGTTGCCGCCGGCACCCGCGTCCCAGCAGACGTTGTCCGAGATGCCGGTAGCGCGGACGAGGATGGCCTTGTCGCCCGTCACGTTCTGCATCGGCACGATGTTGCCCGAGCTGCTGCAGCCGTGGAAGTTGAAGACGAGGGGATATGGCTTTTTCGGGTCGTAGTTGGTCGGCAGCCACACCCACCATTCACGATCCGTTCCGGAGACATTGAGTTTGGGTTGGGGGACCCAGTCGTTGAGGGCCTGCCCCGCGGGCATCTCGCAGCCCGCGCTCGCGGTGGGCGAGGAGGCGCCGCCGTTGCCGCTGGTGCCGCTGGTGCCGACCCCGCCATTGGCCGAGCCGCCGTTGGCCGAGCCCGCGTTGGCCGAGCCGCCGTTGGCCGAGCCCGCGCTGGTCGAACCGCCCGTGCTGGTGGTGCCGCCGTTGCTGGCGCCGGCGCTGCTGGTGCCGCCGGTGGTCGAGCTTCCTGCGCTGTCGGCTCCAGCGGCGGCCGAGGTGGAACCGGAGATATTCCCGGAGCCCCCACTGGTCGACCCGCCGGCGTTGCCGCCCGGCGCATCATCGATCGAGCAAGCGAGCGGCAGCGCGACGAGCGCGAGCAGACAAGAGCCGCGAGCGCCCAACTTCGTCATGCGGGAGGCCATGGTCGCAGGTTAACAGAAGCTTCGATGCGCGCGGGAGGTCAACGCCGCGAGGATTCGGTCGGCCGGGCTTCGCTACTTAGCGCACGTGTCGCATTGGTACCTACAGCTCGGTGAGAGTCGCGGCGCTGTCGCCGAGCTGCGCGTCACCGACGCCGGCCGCGTCCAGCATCGTCAGGAGGAGGTTTGACACCTTCTGCTTTGGAGCACCCTTTTCCGCGCTGTATCGAACGTGCTGCCCGGGCTTGAGTCGACCCCCGCCGTGGCCGCCGAGCACGATTGGCATGTCGTCGTGGTTGTGACGATTGCCGTCCGAAATGTCACTCGAACAGAAGACGGCCGAGTTGTAGAGCAGATTTTGACCCTCCACTGAGTCCGGCTGGTCTTTGAGCTTGCCGAGCAGGTACCCGAGTTGCTGCATCTCCCAGGCGCCGATCTTGGCGAGCTGCGCGATGAGACCGGGGTCGTTCATGTGGTGGGAGATGTCGTGATGGCCGCCGCTCACTCCTAGGAACTGATGAGTGCGACCGCTGACGGCGTTGCCGAACATGAGGGTGACCACACGCGTCGCGTCGCACGCGAACGCGAGCCCGATCAGATCCATCATCGCCTTCACGTGAGCGGGATAGTCCAGCTGGTCCCGCTTCGGGGGAGCGGTCCCGGGGGTGCAAGTAACTTGCGGACCCAGCTCTACGACGCGCTTTTCCAGCTCGCGGACGCTGGTCAAGTACTGGTCCAGCTTGGTCTTGTCGGTGGCGCCCAGCTTGGGCGCGAGTCCGTCCACGTCTGCCAGCACGAAGTCGATCACGCTCTTCTCGTACGCTCGGCGCTTCGCCGTCTCCGCGGCGGAGGCGTTCGGGTCGAACCCATCGAACAGCTGGTTGAAGGCCTGGGCCGGGTCCACGATTTTCGGCAGCGGCGTCGCGGCGTCCGCCCAGGAGATGTTACGGGTGTACGCGCAGCTGTAGCCACTGTCGCAGTTTCCGGTGCCGCCGCCACCGTCGATGCCGAGTTGAAGGGAGGGCAGGCGAGTGGCTGCGCCGATCTTCTTGGCCGCCAGCTGATCGGCGGAGACTCCGAGCTTGATCTCGGTCTCCGACTTGAAGGCATGCGCGCAAGTGATGAAGGACGAAGTGCCAGACGCGTGATCGCCGGGCCCGTCCGGCTTTGCGTTGGCGTTCTCCAACCCCGTGACGATGGAGAAGTCTCCTTTGAGCGCGTCGAGGCCGGTGAACATCGGCGGGAGCTCGTAATCGGCCCCGACCGCTGCGGGGCGAAACGTCGCCATGTCCAACCCGTTCGGCAAGTAGATATAGACCAACCGCACCGGTGCCGCGGCCGCTTGAGCGCGCGCGGAGCGCGGCAACGCTGACTCCAGGAACGGCAAGCCGAACAAGCTGGCGGCGCCGCCGAGCACCAAGCGGCGCGATAAGGTGCGCCTCATGGCGTCCCTCCCGCGGGCTCACCGCGCCGGGACGTGAAGGGGGAGCTCGTCACGATGCGCACCAACAGCTCGTCGAAGGCATACTGATTCTCTGCTAACGCCGCGCTCAAGTTGGCGAGCGTTGGGACGTCCAAGTGATTCGGCGCGTCCACCGGGGGACGACCGAGCGCATAGGTGTAGAGCTTCTTCGCGGCGCAGCGCAGGAACTCCGGCTTGGCGGCGATGATCGACGAGAGCTGCTTGGCTCCCGCGAACGCCTCGCCGGACGGTAGCTGCCCGCTCGCGTCGATGGGGTGCCCCGCGTCTTGCTCTCGGTAAGAGCCGATCGCGTCGTAATTTTCGAGGCCCAAGCCGATGGGATCCATGAGCGTGTGGCAGCCGAAGCACTTCGGATCCGCGCGGTGCTGCTCGAGCGCCTGGCGTTGCGTGAGCCCCTGCTCTTTGGCCATGGAGACGGCCGCCAAGTTCACGTCCGGTGGTGGGGCGGGCACGATCGCGCAAAGTAGCTCGTCCATCACCCACTTGCCGCGGACGACGGGGGAGGTGCGGTTCACGTGCGAGGTGAGGCTCAGAAAGCCGCCTTGAGTGAGGAAGCCGCCGCGTTGAGTGCTGCTGCTCAAGTCCACCCGGACGAGCTCGTTCGAGCCCACGGCCGGGAGACCGTAGTGCGCGGCGAGGCGATCGTTGACGTAGCCGTAACTGGCGGTGAGCAAGTCCAAAAGGGGCGCGCGCTGGAAGGCGATGTCCGAAAAGAGCCGCTCGCTTTCGGCCTTCATCGCGCCGAGCAGGGCCGCGTCCACGCCCGGGAAGAGCTTGGCGTCCGGCTGCAGGCCGTCGATGGCGCGCAGGTGCAGCCACTGGCCGGCGAAGTTGTCCACGAGCGCGCGGGCGCGTGGATCCGCCAGGAGCCGCCGGGCCTCGGTCGCGAGGTTGGTGGGGTCGTTCAGCGCGCCGCTCGCCGCGCTTTCGAACAGCGCTGCGTCCGGCATGCTGCTCCACAGAAAGTACGACAGCCTCGATGCTAACTCGAAGGGTGACAGCGGGTGCGGCGCAGCGGAGGTAGGCTCGGGATCCAGCTCGACGCGGAAGATGAAATGCGGCGAGAGCAGCACCGCCCGAAGGGCTAGACCAAGGCCGACCTCGGTCGAATCCCCATGGGTGCGCGCGGCGCCGACCACGGTTTGCAGCCGAGTAAGCTCCGCCTCCGACACGGGACGACGCCAGGCGCGCTCCGCGAAACCCTTAAGAACTTGGCTCACGCACGCGTCGCCCTGAGCGAGGTCGCAAGTGACTACCGTCGCGCGGCGCGTGGGGTCGGCGAGGGCGTCGCCCGCTACTTGCCTGGCGGCGGCGTGAAACACGCTCACGTGCAGGGGGGACACGGTGAGCACGTCTGCCATGTTGTCGAAGCCGCTGCCGCGATCGTCGATGGGCAGCTCGTCGGCGATGCTCGTGGGCGCACCGAGCAGGTCGCGAAGCGTGTTGCCATACTCGACGCGGTTCAGCCGGTGCAGCGTGATGCGGCCCGGATCCGTCGCGGGCTCGGGCGTACCATTGCCGTTGCCGTTGCCGCCGCTGCCGCTCCCGGCGGCGTTGTTGCCGCCGGTAATGGGCGGTGGACTCAGGTCGCTGGGTGCGTCGATGCGCGCGGTGCACGCTGTATGTGCGCCGAGCGCGAGCCAGGCGGCGAGCAAGGTGGACGTCCTCACCTAGAGATGAGTGCTCGGGGTCACGTGAAATGGGCGCTAGCGAATGCGCTTTCTGACGATTTTGAATAGCGAATGGAGCCCTGGTGAAAGTTTGCGGCTCCGCCCGTCGCGATAGCGCTCTCCTCCGACCCCGTCCCACCTTAGCAGAACAACCTCAGCGCACGATGACACCCAGACCGCATTGAGCGCGAAAAGCGAGCGCGACGTGAAGCTGCCCTCTGCCGACCTCCATGTGTGCAGGGTGACTTCCTCCAATCATGGGCGCACGTCCCGCTGGGGTGGCCTCGCCTTACTGTTCGCAGCCGGGTGCCAAGGGCAGCTCACCGGGGACGCTCGCATCGGCGAGCCGGCGACTCCGGTCCCGAGCATGGGCGGCAGCAGTAGCGTCCCGGTGCCTCAGCCGGATCTTCCGCGGCCCGCGGTGGGCACGTTCGCGGGGCCCATCGTCGCCACCGCGAGCGTCACGACCCGCTTTTCGCGACTCAACCACCGGCAGTGGGAGAACTCGGTGCGCGACGCGCTCGAGCTCACGACTGCGACGGGGTTGTCGTCGTCGTTCGTGGCGGAGCCGCTGCGCAGCACCTTCGACACGAATGGCGCGGTGCTGTCCGTCTCCTCCGACACGTTCCGCGACTATCAACGCGCGGCGGAGGAAATCGCGCAGAACGTGCTGAAGGACGCGGCGGTGCGAGACAAGCTGGGGACGGACGCGGCCACGTTCATCGAGCGACTTGGCAAGCGCGCCTTCCGCCGCCCGTTGATGGACGCCGAGAAGGCGACGGTAAAGGCCCTCTTCGACAAGGGCAAATCCCTCGTCGGCAGTGGCGACGACTTCGCGGACGGCGCGCAGCTGGTCGCCGAGTACCTGTTTCAGTCGCCGCACTTCATCTACCGCGAAGAGCTGAGCGGCGCGTCCGGCACCGGTCCGGTCCGGCTCAGCCCCTACGAGGTGGCGAGCAAGCTTTCCTACGCGATCTTGGCGTCCATGCCGGACGACGCGCTCTTCGCGGCCGCCGACGAAAGCGCGCTGTCCACGCGCGAGCAAGTGACGGCGGAAGTGAAGCGCCTGTTGGCCAAGCCGGGAGCTTCCGCTTCGTTGCTGGAGTTTCACGACCAGCTACTGATGATGCGCGAGTTCGACAATATCTCGAAGCGCGACAGCTTTCCCGGCTTCGGGCCGGGCGTGGCCGACGACTTGAAGCAGGAGGCCAAGCACTTCATTCGAGACTTGGTCTTCAATCAGGACCGCGGCTTCACCACCTTGATGTCCGCGCCTTACACGTTCGCTAACCAACGCATCCGCACGTTGTACGGGGTCACCGGGCAGAGCAGCGGGAATCTCGCGGACTTTACGCGTCTGGAGCTGGACCCGACCCAGCGCGCGGGCGTGCTGACGCAAATCGGGTTTTTGGCTTCCAACGGCGAGCAGGACACTCCCAACATCATCATCCGCGGCGTGCACATCGCGCGGAAGGTGCTGTGCGCGCCGCTGCCACCGCCGCCGAAGAACGTGCCGCCGTTGCCGGACATCCAGCCGGGCATGACGAATCGGCAACGGGTCGAGCTCGCGACGAAGGACGCGCCGTGCAGCAGCTGCCACAGCACGATCATCAACCCGCTCGGGGTGGCGCTCGAGCATTTGGACGGCGTCGGCCGCTACCGCACCATGGACAACGGGAAAGCGGTCGATTCCACCGCGACCTACAACCTCGACGGCGAGCCCGTAGCGATCGCGGGAGCAGTGGAGCTCGCGACTGCCATTGCGCGGAGCGAGCAAGGGCACGCTTGTTACGCGCAGAACCTCGCCGAGTACCTCTACGGCCGCGTGGTCACGCGCGAGACGGACAACCAGCTCGTGCAGCAGGGCGGCTGGCTCTCGCACGACAAGGAGTCCGTGCAGAACCTGGTCGTGAACCTGCTGACCACCGACGCCTTCCTGACTCGCACGCCATAACGGAAATCCTCATGAACTCGCAAAAGCTCGTCAATCGTCGTCTGGTGCTGCGTGGTATCGGCGGGGTCGCCATCGGCCTTCCGATGCTGGATATCTTGCAGCCGAAGGGCGCGGCCGCGCAGGCCGCCGCCCGCCCCGTCTACTCCGCGCTCATGCTGCAACAGAACGGCGCCATCCAGGGCAACGGCGACGACGACGACCTATTCTGGCCGACCACGACCGGCGCCATCGACAAGAACATGCTCGCGCAGCGGGACGCAAAGCAGACCATGAGCGAGCTCGCCGACTACGCCGACAAACTCGCCTGCGTCGGCGGCATGGACTTTCACTACTCCAGCAATCACGACGGCGGTCCCATCGCCGCGAGCTGCGGCTCGCCCGTTCGCGGGGAAAGCACCGACCAGCTGCCTACGACCGAGTCCGTGGACGTGTTCATCGCGAACGCCATGACGCCGGGGGTGGAGCCGCTCACGCTCTATGCCGGCAAGAAGGGCACTTTTCGCGATGACGCTTTCTCGTTCAACAAGGGCGGGGTGCTGCGCATCGGCGACAACAATCCGTTCAACGTCTACAAGCGCCTGGTCGGCATGCAAGGCATGGATCCGGCCATGGTGGACAAGATTGCTCAGCGCCGCTTGTCCGTGAACGACTTGGTCCGAGCGGACCTGAAGGCCCTGCTTTCACGCACGGATCTGAGCAAAGAGGACCGTGAACGGCTCGATTTGCATCTGACCAGCGTGCGCGAGCTGGAAATGAGCTCTACCGACGTGACCGGTCCGGCATTGGACGAAGCCGCGCTGATGAGCGTGGACGGCAAGGCCGCGACCGACAACGCCAACATGGAGAAGGTCGTGAGGCTGTTCTTCGACCTCATCGCCTTCGCTTTCGCCAGCAACCGCGTGCGCACCGCGAGCTTGCAGGTCGGAGGTTGTAACGACCACACCCGCTACACGATCAATGGCGTGGTGCAGCCCCCGTACCACTACATCTCTCACCGCATCCAGAGCGATGGTGACGACGGCGCGGTCATCGAGAACGCGGTGGAGCTTCACCACCAGATTGACCGCATCCACGCGCGGATGTTCAAGTACTTGCTGGACCGCTTGAGCGCTTACACGCTGCCGGGCGGCGGCACGCTGCTGGATTCGAGCATCAACCTATGGGTCAACTCGGTCTCGGACGGCCCGCCCCACAGCGGCGACAACGTGCCGCACGTCTTCGCAGGCAACGCGAACGGTTTCCTGAAGATGGGGCAGCACTTCAAGATTCAAAAGGGTTACACGAACCTGGCGCTCAACACGATCGCCACCGCCTGCGGAGTGCGCAAGGCCGACGGCAACTTCATCGACGACTTCGGCGACACGTCTTCGCCCGGCTTGCTCACCCAGTTGATCGCTTAGCGGTTTGGTGTAGCCTCCGGGCATGCCTGCTCGAACGGCCGCGTGGATGGGCTTCGTGTCGTCCGTCGTCGCTTGCGCGGGCGCGCCTCCGCCCACGGAGACCCCGGAAACGCCCTCTGAGGCGGCGGTGGCCGAGACGCCGGCAAAAGCCGAGGCCGAAGCGCCCGCGACCAATTCGGACGCGGACGTCACCGCAATTGTCCAGCTCGTGGTGGACGACCCGGAGCTCGACAAGTACTTGCACCTCGGCCAAAAGGGCCGCTTCCCCTTGCAACTCGCGGGCGAGAAGCTCCCGAGCGGCCTTCAGGTCGTAAAGTCGACCGAGCCGGTCGTCGTCATCCAGGGGCCCAAGTCGAAGACAGACCCCGTGCTCGTGATCACCGACCTGGAAGTGCAGGGGGACAAGGCCAGCGTGCGCTACCGCTACGACGTCGAGGGGATTCGAGGCACGGTGACGTTGGCGCGCTCGGCCCAGGGCTGGGAGCTGAAAAATAGCCGCATCGTGGAGCGCTGAGGGCGCGAGCGGCGTGGCTCTGCTCGGCTGCTACGGTGGCAGCACCATGCAGCCGCTTTCCGTCCCGCCGACCGACTCCGACCACGTCCTCGGGCGGCTCGATGCTCGGGTCGTCATCGTCGAATACGGCGACTACGATTGCCCGCACACGCGCCGAGCGCACGCCAACTTGAAGCAGCTCATCGCGGAGGCTGAGGGAGGGCTCGCGCTGGTTTTTCGTCACTTTCCGCTGCGGCATCTCCACCAGAACGCCCAAAGGCTCGCGGAGCTGATGCAGGCGATCGCGGAGCCCTCGAAGTACTGGGAAGCGCACGAGCGACTGATGGCTCAGCGCCGCATGTCGCTGGAGGTGGCCGAACAGGAGCTCACCGCGCTCGGAATTTCTACGCGGGTGCTGGCCGAGCATAGCGCGGGAGCCGCGCTCGCCGTGCAGTCGGACGTGGACCGCGGCTTGGCCGACGGCGTTCACTCCACACCCTCGTTCTTTTTCAACGGCGCGCCCCACGACGGCAAGTACGACGTGGATACGTTGCGCCAGCAACTCGTCGCGGCCCCGCAGCGCTGATGGCTCCCAAGATCGCGGTGCACGATCCGGTGCTGGGTCCGCTCACGGACGACTTGCTGAGTCGCGACGTGCGCGTGTTTCAGCGGGCCAAAGGGCATCGCTTCTCGTCGGACGACGTGGCCACGGCGTTCGTCGCGCACCGCGCGAGGCCGGCGGCGCGCCAGGTGCTGGACCTGGGTACCGGCCTCGGTTCCGTGCTCTTGCTGCTTGGATGGAAGCTGCCCGAAGCGGAGCTGTGCGGCGTGGAAGCGCAAGCCGTGTCGTTCGAGCTGCTGACGCGCAACGTCGCACGCTCGGGTTTCCATGAGCGAGTGCGAGTGCGTCATGGGGACCTGCGCGACTCGCAGCTATTGGCCGGCTTCGAGCGGCGGTTCGATCTCGTGACGGGGACCCCGCCGTACTTCCCGCCGCAGGCCGCGCTCGAAGCGGAGGACGAGCAGCGCGCCTACGCTCGCATCGAATACCGAGGCGGCGTCGAGGCCTACATCGAAGCGGGCGCTCCGCTCCTGAGTCCCGGGGCCGCGCTGGTTCTGTGCGGAGACGCCCGGGCGGAAGCGCGGGTCGAGCAGGCGAGCCGTGCGGCGAATCTGTGCATGGTGGGGCGTACGGGCGTGGTGGCGCGAGCCGGCCAGCCCGCATTGTTCGCGATTTGGACCTTGACCGCGGCTCCGGCCCCGTTGGCGGCGCAAACCCTGACCCTGCGAGGGCCGAGCGGCGAGACGACTCCGGACGCGCGCGCCTTGCGGGAATTCTCTGGCTTCGCGCCTTGAGGTCTCACCTTGGACGCATGTGGGATATCTTCGAGCCGCACCATGAGCTTCCTGAAGACTTGTCGGCGAGCGGCCCTGCTCGCGGCTCTGCTCGGCGTCTCCTCTTTCGCCCATGCCGAGGGCGCTCCGCGAGGGGCGGTTTCCGACTCCAATCGCGCCGCGGGCAAAGCCCGATACGAACGCGGTGTGGAGGCGTACTCGGCCGGTCGCTTCAAGGACGCGATCGATTTGTTCCTCCAAGCCGACGCGCTCGCGCCCAGCGCGGCGCTCTCGTTCAACATCGCGCGGGCCTACGAAAAGATCGGAGACGACGCAGCCGTGTTGCAATGGTACCGAGATTTCCGGCGCCGCGATCCGATGGCGAAGAACGCCGCCGAGGTCGACGCGCGGATTCGCGCGCTCGAGGCCGTGCTGGCCGAAAAAGGCGTGCAGCAGGTGACCATCGACTCGAATCCGACGGGCGCCACCGTCATCGTGGACGACAAGCCGGTCGGGGTGACGCCGTTCACCGGGCAGCTGGCGCCGGGGCGGCACCGAGTTGTGCTCACTCTGAAGGGTTACGTTGATGCGGAGCGCGAGCTTTCCCTGACGGCCGAGCGCGCGCAAGAGTTGGAGGTCGCGCTGGAAGCGAAGCCGGAGGCGCCTGTCGCGGCTGCGGCGCCGCTCGGAAACAGCGCCGAGCCCTCCTCCGCCCCGAAGCGGGGCGGGGCGCGCTTCGGGCCGTGGCCGTGGGTCACGCTCGGCGCGGGCGGGGTTGCGCTCGGCGCTTCACTGGGGTTCGAGCTGGCACGCCGCAGCGCCGAGGACGCTGCGAAGGACGAACCAACCCAGGTTGCCTACAAGGACAAGGTAGACACGGAACAGAGCCGGCAGACGACCGCGCGCGTGCTGCTCGTCGCGGGCAGCGCGTTGGTCGTCACCGGCGGCGTGCTGTTGGCCTTGGACTTGACCTCACGCCGCGCACCGGCGGCGCAGCGGGCCCAGATAGGGGCGCTGTGCTTGCCGGGCGCTTGTGCCATCAATCTCCGCGGCGCCTTCTGAGGCGTGCTTAGTAGGGCGACAGCAGATCCGAGGCGCCGGTCGGCGCCGGGGGCGCGGGACTGGGCACAGGCGGGGGTGCAACCGGCAGCGGCGGCGCGGCGGGCTGCAGCTTGCGGTGCGGCGGGCCGGCGCGCCCGGGCTCCGAGCTCGGCGCGCTCGCCGCAATCGCGGGGGCCGGAGCGGCAGACACGCTGGCCGTGGCGGACGGCGCGGGCTCGGGGCTCGCCAGCCCTGGCGACGAGGGCGCGACCCCGAGCCGAACCGTTTCGGGAGCCACGCCGGATTGAGGCGGCCCAGAAGGAGTGGGCCGCAGCGCCGCGTAGGCAGTGACGCCCGCCGCTACGATACCGAGCACGGTCAACGCGCGCCGCGACCTGCTGGAGCCGCGCTCCTGCGTTTGAGAGAGCGAGTGCGGCGTGCCCGCGCTCCGGCTGACGATGGTCGGAGCGGAGGCGATGCGGTCGCGCGAACCGGTGCGCGGCTCGAGCCGATTGAACGGTGGGACCGAGGACGAAAACCGGCCGGGGATCGGGTCCGTCGGGCGCGCAAGCCAGCGCGCCTCGAGCGAAGCGCCGCAAGCGTCTTCGCCGATGCCTTGCTCGTAGAGCCACGTCGCGAGCGCCTTGCCCAGCAGCCCGAGCGACGACCAACGCTCCGACACGTCCTTGGTGAGGCCTTTGGCGATGATGGCCGACAGCGCGCCGTCCGTCGCGCCGAGGTCTTGCAACGTCGGCGGCTCGGTCTCGACGATGAGACGCATCAGCGCGTTGTAGTTCTCCGCTTCGAATGGCGGATGGCCGGTTACCGCCTCGTAGACGACGACGCAGAACGACCAGACGTCACTCCGCGAGTCGACGTTCGCCTGACCGCGGGCTTGTTCGGGCGACATGTAGTCAGGGCTGCCAACGACATGACCGGCCTGAGTTTGCGGCTCCCCGCTCAGGTCGTCTTGTTTGACGATACCGAAGTCTACCAGCTTCGGCTGAACGTGACCTTCGGCGCTCCGACTGATGAAGACGTTGTCCGGCTTCACGTCTCGGTGCACGAAGCCTTTGGAGTGTGCGATCGCCAGCCCATCCGCGATCGGCAAAAGTAGCTGGAGGGCTCGCTCGCTGGTGAGCGGGCCTTCACGCTCCACCAGCTCCGTCAGGGTCTCCCCCTCCAGGAGCTCCATGACGATGAACGGATCTCCAAGCGCGGTCTGACCCACGTCGAAGACGCGCACGATAGCGGGGTGCGCGAGCTTGGCGGCGGCGCGCGCCTCTTGCAGGAGCCGACCGCTGAACTGCTCACGATCCAGATCCGCGCGGATGAGCTTGATCGCGACGGGCATGTCGATCAGCGTGTTCCGGGCGCGGAATACGGCGCCCATCCCTCCCGAGCCGAGCAGGGCCTCGAGCGCGTACTTGCCGGCGATGACGTCGCCCGGCTGGTACGCAAGCGTGGCTTGCGTGAGGGAGTGATTGACGGACATGACGCGCGAGAATGCTTGCGGACGCTTATCATGCAACCGCAGGCCCCACACGGCTACACACGCGAAAATCCATCGATTTCAGCCTCAATTGTCGGCCCGAGCCCCCGCCGCTCCAGTGTCACTGAAGGCCGCCGTCGAGGGAGCCCGCCCGAGACGCACCGCTAGTAATACTCGAGGGTTGAACCGGGGCGGCGGCGGCGGCGGCGCGGCGCGTATCCCACTTGGCGGAGGAGCGGGAGAGCTTTTCGGCGTCGCGGACGGCTGCTACGACATGTAAAAGACGACCTCTACACGCTGAGCTCGTTCGACGCTGAGCGCCTCACCAGCACCTCGAGCTTCGCGCTCACGCCGAAGCGGCTCACTGTGCGAGCCGGTGTGCGGCAACGGCGGTGCGAAGCGTGCCGTGGACCAGTGAGACAACGGCGTTGACCAGCTCGCGGTACGCGACGTCTTCGGCGAGCTCGTGCGGGGCCCGGTCGGTGTGGCGACCTCGAGCTGCGGACAGGCATCGAATGGGTGCGGGCGATGGAGCCGACGCGGGCAGCTCTGGCGCATGCGCCGGGCTGTAAGCTCGGGCCGCGCCGGGGCGACGGTAGGCTGCAAGGGCGTACGGCGAGGAGTGCGACGAGGGCAACACGACGCAACGGCGACAGCCGCACTCGGTGTGCAAGCGTCCGAGCGGACCGAGACCGAGGTAACGGTCGCGGCGCTGGGGCGCGCAGGCCCCGCACTTCGGCGATACGGCCGTGATGACGCGGTCGGGGTTGGATGCAGCAACGCGTGGCCGGCGAAAGGCTTCTCGTCCTCGCGGGGCGACTACGTGTTAGGTTGTAAGAAACGCGCATTCGGTACGTTGGAGCCCGCGGAGCTCGCCTGGAATATCGCGTCAGCGGCTGTAACCGGAGCGCAGGTTGTACTTTTCACGCATGTCGCAAAGTGATGGTCGGATTGTGAAATCGGTTCCAGGTTTCGAGTTTTCTAGGGAAATTTGCGAGAAGAGCTGGCACGGGTAGGGGTGTGTATGTCAGGTTGAGCGCGTGGCACTCCAGCCTGGAGCGTGGCTGTTGGCGGTCGCCGCGTTCGCGCCAGAACACGGCGCGGACGCCATGGATGACTCCATGCCGGTCCGCCTGGAGCTCACGGCGCCCAGCGGTTGCTCGTCCCTGCGGGAGCTTCTTGCATCCATTCAGCGGCGCAACGGCCGCGTGCGTCTGGCGAGCGATCGCGAACCGGCGGTCGCGCTGCACGTCACCCTCCACGTGGACGCCCAGGGCGCGGCCAGCGGTGAGCTGACGGTCCAAACCAAGCAGGGGGAGAGCAGCGCTCGCAGCGTCACCGGCCCCAGTTGCGAGGCGGTGGTGGACGCATTGGCGCTCACGGCCGCGCTTTCGCTCGGTTCGTACGAGTTTTCTCTTCCGCCCGCCCCGGCGGCGTCTCCGGTGCCAGCGCCTCCCGTCTCTCGTGCCGCGCCCCTAGTCCCTGCGACGGACGCGCCCTCCTCGCCTTCGCGGGCGTCTCGCTGGCAGTGGGAGGTGGGCGCGCAGGCATCACTCGGCCGAATGGTGGCTCCGCACTTGCAAGCGGGCGGTGGCCTGCTGGGCCGCGCGCGTTGGGAGCGGCCGAGCGCGTTCAGCCCTTCGCTCACCTTGTCGCTGAGCCACACTCGAAATGAGCTGTTCGAGAGCAGCCGCCACGTCGGCATGGCGCTCACCGGCGTCTCGCTAGCCATCTGCCCCTTTTCGCTGCGGCTCCACGCGGCGGTCCGAGTGGAGGCTTGTGCGGCGGCAAGCGCGGCCGAGCTCAAAGCTTCCGGCCGTGAGTTGCCAGCCGCGGCCACCGTGTCGCGCGCCTGGTGGGGGGCGGGCGCCCTGGCGCGAGTTTCCGTTTCTCCCTGGTCGGGGCTGTCGCTCGAGGTCGAGGGCGGCGCGCTCGTGCCACTGGTCGAACGTCACTTCGTCGTTGAGCCGAGCGGCAGGTCGCTCGGGTCGACGCCGGAGGTCGCGCCATTCGTCACCGCGGGGCTCAGTCATGCATTGTGAAGCGCTGGAACGCGAGCGCACGTTGAAGCGCTGGGTCACGGACTACGTAGGCTTCGTCGCGCGGGTACTGCGCGGGGCCGGCACGCCCGCGGCGGAGGTGGACGACGCCGTGCAGCGTACCTTCATCATCGCCGCGCGCCGCCAGGCCGACGTGCGCGCGGGAGCGGAGCGCAGCTTCTTGTTGCAGACGGCGCTCAACGTCGCCGCCCATGCGCGACGAAGCGCCGCTCGCCGTCGTGAAGCGCCGGCGAGCGAGCTGCCGGAATTGGTGGACGCAGCCACGCCGGAGCAGCTCACGAGCTTGAAGCACGATCGCGCGCTGCTCGAACGGGTGCTCTCGGAGCTTCCGCCAGAGCTGCGAAGCGTCCTCGTTCTCTCGGAGGTGGAAGAGCTTTCGCGAGACGAAATCGCCGCTTGTTTGGCGATTCCGCCCGGCACGGTGGCGTCTCGGCTCCGCCGGGCTCGCGAGCAGCTGCGGGAGCGTTGGCGCGTGGAGCGCGGCGTGTCGGCGGCGCTCGGCCTGGCCGCATTCTTCGCGGCCGTGCGCGCTCGGGCGGCGTCGTTCGGAGCTTGGGTGGCGCGCACCGGCGGTCCCAAGCTGGTCGCGGCGGCGAGTGTCGCGGTGGTGGTGCCCATCAGTCTCGTCGCCCTCCGCGCGCCGACGACGGGCGAAGCTCCGGCCGTCACCACCGTGCTCAGAACCGCCGCACCCGCTGTCGTCGCGGCGAAGGCACTGCCTGAGCCGGCGGCTCCCGTACTGGGCACGGCACCGGAGCCTCTCCTCACGCCGGAGCCAGCCAAAGTCGCCCCTAGCGTTCCTGCGCCGTCCGCCCCCAAGCGTCCGAGCGTCTCCGAGGCTCTCCAGCAAGAGCTCGCGCAGCTGGACGTCGTGCGGGCGCGCCTCGCCACCGGGCGAGCCGAGCAAGCGCTTTCTCTGCTCGACGCGTACGACCGCGGCACCCCCCGTGGCTCACTCCGCCTGGAGGCGGAGGTTCTGCGTATCGACGCGCTATCTCGGAGCGGGCGCATGGAGCAAGCGCGAGCGCGTGCGCGCGCCTTCCTCACACGTCACCCAACGAGCGTGCTAGCGGCGCGAGTACGGCGGCTCGCCGGAGATTAAGACCATGCGGGGGCTCGTAGGTGCCCTCGTCGTCGTTTCCGCGCTGGGGCTCGGCGGCTGCGGCGCGACCGTCGACCCATTGGGCGGGGATCCGCAGAGCGCGGGGAACCCGGGGCCGAGCCCACCCGCGAAGGGCACGCTCTACTCGCTTTCGCGACCGGCATCTTACCCCAACGCATTCGCGGAGCTGCTCGGCAAGACCGAGCAAGAGATCGACCAGAAGCTCGACGCGACGTTCGAGCGGCTGTTCCACGGCAACCCGACGACCGAGGCCGTCTACTTCACGGTCGGGGATGACCAAGCGTACATTCAAGACATCCTACACGGGGACGTGCGCAGTGAAGGCGTGGCGCTCGGCATGCTCATTGCGCTGGAAATGGACCGCCGTGAAGAGCTCGATCGTCTGTGGACGTTTGCTTCTTCTTCGCTCCGTTACGCGACCGGCGCCAGTCGTGGCTACTTCCGTTCGACGTGCGCAGACGGCCCCTGCTCGGATCCGTACGGCCACCAGGAGCTCGCGCTCGCCCTGTTATTTGCGCACGGGCGCTGGGGGAGCGACGGCGGCATCGACTACGGCGCAGAAGCGCTTCAGCTCTTGGATGTGCTCTGGAACAAGGAGCGAGACAACGGCGGCGTCGTGGACGGCGTGACCAATGTGTTTGGCGTGGAGTCGTGGCTCCCGGTGGACGAGCCCACCACGTCCCGCGCGCGCGTCACCCGGCCAGAGAACGTGAAGCCGGGCTACTACGCGCTCTTCGCCCAGGCGACGGGAGACGAAAAATGGGCGAAGGCGGCCGCAGCGGGGCGCGAGTTCTTGAAGGCCGCCGCGCATCCGAAGTCCGGCCTTCTGCCCAGCCGCGCGGGTTTCGATGGCGTGCCGGAGCCGGGCTCGGACACCTTCACTCCGGAAGTGTACCGCGCGCAGTTGAATATGGCGCTGGACCACGTGTTCGGTGCAGAAGAGCCTTGGTACGGCACGGAGAGCAATCGCCTCCTCGGCTTCTTTGCCGGACAAGGCATGACCACCTACGGCGCCAGCTACTCGCTGGACGGCGCGCGCTGTCTGGACTGCACGCGCAGCCTGGCCCTCGTCTGCATGAACGGCGTGAGCGCGCTCTCGGCGTCCACGGCGGACAAAAGCAGCTTCGTGGACGCGGTGTGGCAGCTCGAGAGCGTTACCGGTGACAACCGTTATTACGACGGTATTTTGCACCTGCTCTCACTGCTCACGCTGAGCGGGCGGCTGCGCGTCTACTAGCGGTCCGTCGTTCAGGAAGGCTGAGGCTCGCCGTGATGGGCGGGTGAGTGCACCACGAGCACGCTCTCTTCCGCCGGCACGCCGAGGCGGAGTGGAAAGCCGTAATGGCCGGTGCCCCGGTGCACGTACAGGCGGTCAGTACCACGCGCCCACAAGCCGTGATCCGGCATCTTCACGAAAGCGCGCATCATCGTGTGAGGGAGGCCGAGGCTGACGAGGCCGACCTGCCCGCCGTGAGTGTGGCCGGAGAGCACCAAGTCGGCCTCGCCTTCGGGCAGATGCTGGAACGCGCCCGGATCGTGAAGCAGGACGATGCGGAGCGCGCCGTCGACTCGCGGGTGCTCGGCGCAGACGCGCGCCAAGTGGGCTTTCCGTTCCCGCCAAACGAAGTCCATCCCGACGATTTGAACGAGCCCGGCGCCGGTCTGGATAGTGGTCGCGTCGTCCATGAGCAGCGTGATGCCGTTGCTCGAAAGCGCCCGGCGCACGACGTGCGGCGCCTCGTGATCGTGATTGCCGAAGCAGGCGAATACCTGGCCCGGTAGTCGTGAAAGCGGCGCGAGGGCGCGCTCGAGAAGCTCCGGATCGGCCTGAGATTCCATGGTGAGGAAGTCGCCGGTGAGCACGATGATGTCCGGATCTTTGTCCACGGCGCGTTGGCAAATCGCGGCCAGCCTTTGCACGGACATGAACGGCCCCAGGTGCGGATCCGTGATTTGCACGAGGCGGAGCGGCCGCTTGACGCGCGCGGAGCCGGCGCGATGCCGTGTCAGCGCGGGCACGACCTCCGCGTCGGCCACGACGATGTCTCTCGCTTCCTCGCGCGACCACAACGACTGCAGTACGCCGATGCCCGCCGCCGCGTAGGGCAGGAACACGCCTGGCAGCTCGAACCCGGCCGCCTTGGCTAAAACCCACGGTAACGCAAGCAGGGTGCCCGCCGCGAAGAAGGAGCCCGGTACACTCACTAGCGCACGGTACGGCAGCGAGCGCATGCGCGGGCGGATGAGACCCAGCGCCTGAACGAACACGGCTCCGTGCAGGTAGCAGAATGCCCAAAACAGCCAAGGCGGGCTTTGGAAGCGATAAGCCAGGGTGGCGGCGAACAACACCTGCAAGCCGAGCGTGACGCCTCGAAAGATGGCGTAGGCCCGTGAACGCAGCAGGGCGAGGCCGACGACCGCCGCCCAACCGACCAACGAAATGAGGAGAAAGACGCTCATGGCACGCCGACGCGACTCGGCCCAGTTCAGAACCTGGGGTCCGCGCGGGGAGCCGTCAACGCGCGGAGCCGCAGAATCGGTTGTCGAGTCGGCGCCGAGTGTGAAGTTCTGTTTCGGACACGCCCCTTAGCCGTAAGGTGCAAAGGCGGGCGCCTCTTCGTGACATGTCGGTCTCGAGATGATTTTCCGCTCGCTCGCTTGTGCAGTTTCCATCGTCGGAGCCGGGGTTTTGTGGACGGCCGGTTGCTCCGACGGCCAAGCCGGACCGCCCGATGTCTTCGCTCCAGGTACCTCTGGCAGCTCCTCGGTCGGGGGCAGAGGTGGCTCCGTAGGGGGTGAGGTAGGCGCGTCGGGTTCTGTCACGGGAGGTTCCGTGGGGACGGGCGGCACGGCGGGCTCCAGCGGCTCGGCAACGGGCGGCACTGCGCCCGTGGGCGGCGGCGGGGGGAGCGGAGGCGCGGGCGGGGGTGCGGGCGGCCCCAACGAATACACGTTGCCGACCGTGACGTGGCCCAGCGAAGAATGCACCAGCAAAGTCGCAGACCTCCTGGGGAAGATGACCAACGCGGAGAAGGCAGCGCAGATGGTGATGGGGCAGCACCCGAGCACCGGGGACGTGACCAGCACCGGACTCGGCACGGTGTTTTGCGGCGGCTCGCTCACGCCGGCGGGTGGCAGCAAGCCGAGCGATTGGGCCGGAGTGGTGGACTCGTACATGGCGGCGGCCGCGGCGTCGCGCCTGCAGATCCCGATCCTTTACGGAATCGACGCCGTGCACGGCGCGAGCAAGACGACCGGCACCGTGCTGTTCCCGCACAATGCGGGTCTCGGCTCGACCCGTAGCCCGCAGCTCGTGGAAGACATTGGCCGCGTCACTGCCATCGAAGCGGCCGCGCAAGGCATGAGCTGGACTTACGCTCCTTCGCTCAGCGTGTCTTTCGACGACCGCTGGGGGCGCGTGTACGAGAGCTTCAGCGAAGACCCCGAGCTGGCGGGGATGCTCGGCGCCGCGGCCGTCGTCGGCTTGCAGGGGCGCGGCGGTCTTGGAACGGGGGCGCCTGGCATCGTGGCGTGTGGCAAGCACTTCGCCGGGGACGGGCAGGCGACGGCGGGCACGTCGCACAAGGGCGGGGTTTTGGATCGCGGTGACGTGCGTATCAACGAAGCCGAAATGCGCAAGTACGGCATCGCACCCTACGAGCGCGCCATCGAGGCCGGCATGGGCACGATCATGGTCAGCGACGCTTACTGGAACAACGAGAACATGACGAGCAACGCCCAGCTCGTCACGACCATCTTGAAAGAGGAGCTCGACTTTCAGGGTGCGGTGGCGACGGACTGGCAAGCCGCGCGCGACGCAGGCGGCGTGGTCGCCACCGTCAACGCGGGAGTAGACGTGATGATGGAGCCCACGGACTGGAAGAGCTACATCACGAGCGAGATCGTCGCCAAGATCGGTAACGGCATCTCCATTGACCGCGTGAACGACGCCGCGCGCCGCGTGCTCACGGTGAAGTGCCAAGCCGGCCTGTTCGGCAAAACGAGGGACACGACCCTGAGCTCCAAAATTGGCTCGGCCGAGCACCGCGCGCTCGGTCGACGCGCGGTGGGCGAGTCGCTCGTTCTGCTCCAGAACGAAAAAAATGTGCTGCCGCTCAAGAAAAACGGCAAATTCTGGGTCGTGGGCAGCGGCGCGGACAGCTTGGAGCGCCAGTGCGGTGGCTGGTCCGTGTCTTGGCAGAACGGGGGCAACCTCACCACGGGCACGACGATCAAGGCCGCTATTGCCAAGGTCAGTACCGTGGTCGCGAGCGCCGGGGAGGCGGACGCCGCGATCGTCGTGCTGAGCGAGAGGCCCTACGCTGAGTTTCTGGGCGACAGCGCGACCCTCGACACGCTGCCAGCGGAAGACTTCAACTTGCTGCAGCAAGCGCGAGCCTCCGGCAAGCCTGTGATCGCCATCGTCGTCTCCGGTCGGCCGGTGCTGATTGCGGACCGCCTCGCGCAGGGGGACGCGTGGATCGCGGCGTGGCTACCGGGCACTGAGGGCGACGGCGTGGCCGATGTGCTGTTCGGGGATCGGAAGCCCACCGGCAAGCTGAGCCACAGCTGGCCCAAGACCGCGGCCCAAACCAGCTCCAACTTCGGGCAAGCGGGCTACGACGGCGCCGCCATGCTCTTTCCGTTCGGTCACGGCCTGACCCTGTGAGCCGTCACTCGCGACGCCTCAATTGCCTTGCGGCGACGGAGCCCGAAGCCTAACAGAGGCGCTGTGAATTTCGCGTGATGCTTCGGCTCTCGTTTCCGCTTCTGCTGAGCGCCGCGCTCGGCCTGCCCGGCTGCGCGAAATCTCGCCCGCAGCCAGGCGTCGTGCCGTCCGCTTCAGCGGTAGTCTCGGCGGTCGTCGCGCCGTCCGCCCGCGTCGAGCCGGACACGGTGTCGCAAGCAAGCCCGACCTACGACGGCGGCCCGCCCGTCATGCCGTCGAGCTCCGAAGAGGTGGACGGCGCGAAGCTGCGCGAGCAGCACATCGCCCGGCTGAAGTCGGATCGCTCTCCGGTCACGGTCCTGACCGGAGGAAGCGCGCTCGAGCTCGGGCAGCGCTTGTGCGAAGCCGTCGTGCCGCGTCGTCAGCGACACGTGCCCGTGTTGGTGAAGCCGAACCTGTGCGGCTTCGATGGCTTCAAGACCGTCAAGCAACCGGGCGGAGACGATGGCGTCACGGGGCGCGTGACCGACGCGGAGTTCACGCGCGGCGTCGTCCGTTGCCTCAAGGCGCGTGGTCACGAGCGCATCGTGGTCGCGGACGGCTGCGGAAACTCGCACGCGCACTGGTTGCGGGCGGTGGAGCTGTCCGGTCACTCGCGCATGGCCGCCGAAGAGCAGGTTCCCCTCGTCGCGCTCGACGACGACGGTGTCTTCGACAAAACCGGCGACTATCCGGGCAAGCCGCTGCGCATCACGGGCATCGAGAAGACGCACGTCCCCACGCTCTTGATGCCCAAGCTCCTCGCGGACGTGCTCGAGCACGGTCTCTTCATCAGCGTGCCCAAGATCAAGGCGCACCGCTACTCGGTGGTGTCGCTCGGCATCAAGGGCATGCAAGGCACCGTCATGCGCTCCGAAGCGAGACCCGCTTACAATCAGAAGTGGCGCATGCACGAGGAGCTCAAGGAGTACCTCGCTCGTCGTAAGCAAGGAGAGCCGGAGGATCGCGCCCAGTACGTTGCTTCGCTGGAGGCCTTCGCGGAGCGCATGGTTGACGTGCTCGAGGTCTCTTTGCCGGACGCGGTGCTGGCGGAAGGCGCGCCGGCCATGGCCGGGGACGGCTTTCAGAACCTGCGTCGGGTGCCCGGCAACATCGCGATCGGCGGGACGAACCCGGTCCTCGTGGATCGCGTGGGCGCGGAGTATTTGGGGCTCTGGAACAACGCCGAGCTCGCCAAGCAGCTCGGGGGCCACCGCACGTCTCCGCTCATCGAGGTTGCAGCGCGGCGCCACGGCGTGCCGCTCACCAGGCCGGACCTGGCCGGGGACGGCGTCGAGTCGCTAAACGCGCTGCGTCCCGCGTTTTTCAAGGCGATCGCGCCCTTCAGCATCCCCCATGCCCCCGTCGCGGCGGAGGTGCCGACTGCACACGCGCGTCACGTCAGCGCCGCTCCGCTCGTCGACGGAAAGGTCGAGCCCGCGTGGCTCGCGGCGCCCTCTGTCAGCTGGCAAACCGATTTTTCCGGCGCCGATGTCGGCCTTCGGACAACGGCGCGCTTCCTCTGGACCGAAGGCGCGCTGTTCGCGCTCTTCGAGCTGGAGGGCGCCGGTTTGAACACCGACCAGTCGCGCCCGGTCGCGGTCGAGCGTGACAAGCTCTACCAAGAAGACTGCGTCGAGCTGTTCTTGGCGCCGAACGCGGCGCAGCGGGGGCGGTACTTCGAGATCGAGCTCGGACCGTTCGGGCACTTCTTCGACTTAGAGATTGGCAGCTACGGAAAGGTCTCGAAACCGCAGTGGTCCAGCGAGCCGACGGTCGCGGCAACCCGTAACGAGGCTGCGCGCACCGCGGTCGTCGAGGCCCGCTTCGCCTCACCGGACCTAACGGGCGCGCTCGTGGCGGGGGCACGGTTGCCGCTCGCGCTCTACCGCATGGAGGGCAAAGCGCCGCGCCGGTATTTGGCGTGGCGTCCTCCGCGCACGGCGAAGCCTCAATTTCACGTGCCGGAAGGCTTCGGTACCCTCCTCGTCGACCCCTGATCGAGCCGGCACGCGCATCCGGCTCTGGAGAGGGACTGGAGGTCGAGCGCAGAAGATCGACATGGCCCAGCGCCCTTTTGCGCAAAAGACGCGCGCTGCCCGGACATCCCCCAGTGTCCGGGATGCTGAACGGCCGCGTCAGACCGAACGACGCTCGCTCAAGTGTATGAAATGTCGCGAAAATTAGCCAGGATCCGTCCGGTGCAGCGCCGATCTGTCCGCGCCTCGAGCGCGCTGCTCTGCGCTCTGGGTGCAATTCTTATCGGGTGCACCGTCTACGATAGTGAGCTGGTTATTTCGAACGGTGGGCTGACCGGCGGCGGCTCCAAGACCACCGGCGGCTCGAAGAGCGAAGCGGGTAGCGGCTTGAGCGGCACCAGCGGCACTGACGGCGGCAAGGGCTCAACGGCTGAGGCCGGTTCGAGCGGCAGCGGCGGCACCAAGCTCGAGCCCGAAGGAGGCGCACCGACGGAAGGGGGCGAGGGGTCCGGCGGGCACGCAGGTATTGGCGGCGCAGCGGGCAACGGTGGCTCCGCCAGCCAAGGGGGCGGCGCCGGCGCGAACGCAGGCACCTCGGGCAGTGCGGGCAATGGCGGCTCGGGCGGCACTGCGCCACTCGCTAAGTGTAGCGACCATGCACTCACGGAGAAGCCCACGTGGAAGGCGACCGCGTCGAGCGAGAGCCTCGGCAGCGGAACGGAAGCCGACGGCCTGTACAACCCGGCCGTACACATGACCGACGGCAGCTACACGGAGCGCTGGTCGAGCGGAAAGACGCAAGTCGGTGACGAATGGATCCAGATCGACTTCGGCGCCCTCGTGAACCTCACCGGCTTGACGCTGAACGTCAACAGCGACGCGGGCGACTACCCGCGCGCTTACGAGCTGCGCGTTTCCAACACGTCGGAAGACTTTGCGGCGGTGGTGCGCGCAAGCGGGGAGGGCATGCCCGGCAACACCGTGATGACCTTTCCGATGCTGACCGCCCGCTACGTTACGGTGCGTCAAACGGGCATGAATACGGAGACAGCTGCGTGGTGGACGATCGCGGAAGTGTTCGCGGTCTGCATCGGTCCATAAGAAAATGTACGAATCAACGAGCCGAACCGTACTTGTTGCGGCGTCCCGCGGGGGGGACCCTCAGGGGGTGAGCTGCACGAAGTTCGGCGTTGTTCTGCTCGTCTCCATCCTTTCGTTCGCCTGCTCGGCGAGCAGCGAGGGTGGGGGAAAACCCCAAACCACGGGCGGAGTTTCCACCGGAGCGGGCAGCAGCGGAGCGACTGGGGCGAAGGGGCCTGGGGAACTAGAATTGGGTGGAAGTAGCGGCACCGGGGCGACGAGCGGGGGCGGTGACGACAACAACCCCACGTCGTGCGATCAAGCTGCGAAGAGCCAGACGTACATCGGCTGCGACTTCTGGCCGACCGTGACTTACAACCCCGTGTATCACGAGTTCGCGTTCGCGGTCGTCCTCGCCAACGGCGGCGACACGGACGCGAGCGTCACGGTGGAGCGCGGCGGCGCGATGGTAGCAACCGCCATCGTTCCCGCGCGCGGCCTTGCCACGGTGCCGCTACCTTGGGTCGAGGCCCTCAAGGGCGAAGAGTTCACGCGTACGGACGCGACCACGGGCGCGCGCAAGAAGGTGTCCGTGATGGTGGCGGGCGGAGCCTACCACCTGACGTCGACGCTGCCGGTGACGGCCTGGCAATTCAGCCCCCTCGACTACCAGCAGCCCGCCGAAAACTGCGCGGGTCTGCCCGCGGGCACGACCACGTGCCTCTCCGTCAGCAACGACGCGTCTTTGCTGCTGCCCAGCACGGCCATGACCGGCAACTATCGCTTGGGTGGCCGCTCCGCGCGGCTCGAAGGGGGCGGCATCGACTACACCAGCTCGCAGGGCGGCTTCGCCATCACGGCGACGAAAGACGGCACCACGCTCGACATTCAGCTCAGCCCCGATCGCAAGCAAGAGGTCGGCACGGGCGCGAAGATCGGCGCGGCGGTGCTCGCCTCCGGCCCCGGCGTCACGTCGGGCAAGCCAGGCGAGACACTCTCGTTCTCGCTCCAAGCGGGGGACGTGCTGCAGCTCGTCGGCGAGTGGGCGCCTTACGAGCCGGAGCCGCACGGTGACCTGAGCGGCAGCTTGATCAACGCCTCCGCGCCCGTACAAGTCATCGCCTCACAGAAGCGGAAGCATTGTTGAGAGAGCGCGAGAAGCCGACGGGTCCAGACGGTCGGGTGCCGGGCCACATGGTGCGCTTCTTCGGCAACTTCGCGGACACCACGCTCACGTACCCGGCGGGCATGCCCGCGGGCGCGCCGACGACGCTCAATGCGGGCGAGGTCGTCGAGATCGGCCCCGTCAGCGAGCCGTTCGTGGTCGACGGCGGCGACAAGTCGTTCTCGGTGGTGTCCCTCATGCTCGGCGGCACCAAGCAAGATCCCGATATGGGGCTGAAGCGCGGGGATCCCTCGCTCACGACCGAGATCACGCCCGAGCAGTTCCGTAAGCAGTACACCTTTCTGGCACCGGTCACGTACCTTCAAAACTTCGCGGACATTCTCATCCCGCAGGGTGCGACCGTGACGCTGGACGGTCAGCCGCTCACCGGAACCCCTGAGGTCATCGCCGGGAGCAGGTGGGCGCTCGTACGAGAGCCTCTCGGCCCCGGCATGAACGGCGCGCACCGCTTGGAAGCTAGCGAGAAGGTCGGCCTGCAGGTCATGGGGTTCGGCAGCGCCACCAGCTACTGCTATCCCGGCGGCTTGGATCTCAAGCCGATCAGCGTTCCGCCCGTTATCGTCAAATGAGACGCCGAAGAACGTTCCGGAAGTGACGAGCCTGCCACGCGCGGATTTCGAGCGCGTGTCGAAGTGAGGAGAGGCTGCCGCGGAGGCGCTCCACTCACGCGAGTAGTCTCGAATTAGGTACCAAGCCTTCGGTAGCGCCTCGTCTTTTTGCCCCTCGTGACGCTTTCCAGCCCCAGGGCCGGCTGGTACATTGAAGCCGATTACCCGAGCGCGTTGCTCGGCATTCGAGCCAATGAACACCAGCACCGCCGATGACCTCGGGGCGGGGGACCAGAGCGTGGGCCCAATACGCGCTGGCGACGTGGTGGCCGAGAAGTACCTCGTGGAGCGCACGCTCGGGGTCGGCGGCATGGGCGTCGTCGTGCAGGCGCGCGACCAAGTGCTGGATCGTCAGGTCGCGATCAAATTCCTCCTGCCGAAGCTCGCCGGCTCGGACACCGCGGTGCAACGCTTCGTACGCGAGGCCCGCGCGGCCACGCGCATCACGAGCGAGCACGTCGTGCGCCTGCTGGAGATCGAAAAACTACCATCCGGCACGCCCTTCTTCGTCATGGAATACCTGGACGGCTGCGACCTCCGCACGCTGCTCCGCGAGCGAGGCGCCCTCCCCGCGAGCCAGGCCGTCGACTACGTGCTGCAAGCCCTGCAAGCCGTCGCCGAGGGCCACGTGCGCGGCATCGTCCACCGTGACATCAAGCCCGGTAACCTATTTCTGACCCGCCGGGCTGACGGTACACCCCTCATCAAAGTCCTAGACTTCGGGATCGCCAAGACCGCCGAGAGCGACGCCGCCGAGTCTGCTTCCCTCACCAGCTCGGACGACGTGCGCCTCGGCTCGCCCGCGTACATGCCGCCCGAGCAGCTACAAAACCCGCGAGACGTGGACCTTCGCTCCGACATCTGGTCCCTCGGCGCCACCCTCTACGAGCTCCTCTGTGGCCGTCCACCTTTCCAAGGCCCTGGCTACCTCGAGCTCGCGACCCACGTGCTCAATCGTCCGCCCCTGGCCTTGAGTCAGCACGCCTCCGTGGAAGGGCTGCCGGACGGGCTCGAAAAAGTCGTCCTCAAGTGCTTGGAGAAGGAACGGAGCCTACGGTTCAGCAACGCGCAAGAGCTCGCGACCGCGCTCGCCCGCTACGGCAGCGCCGACGCGCGCATGTCCCTCACGCGCGTCAGCGGCATGTTCGCCAGCTCCAGCTCGTTCCCGGCGCTCACCCGCGCGGTAGCCGTCGATCCCGCCGTTTGCGATCCAACGCTCGACGTGAGCTCCGGCGCCGCCAACCGGCAGCACGATGCGACGCAAACCGCCGATCAGCGCGCGACGAGCGACATCAAAGGAACGTCGTCGAAATCCGCCAAGGGCTGGATCGCGATCGGCGCCGTCGCCGTGCTCGCCCTCGCCGGTGTCGTCATGTCGCGTTCGACTCCGCCCGTCGTTGCGGTGCCCGTGGCTGGGCAGGCGGCGCCGGTAGTCGAGGTGGCGAACGTCGTCGAGCCGCTGCGTGAGCCTCTAGTGTCGCCCGCGCCGGTTACGTCGATCGCGCCTCCGCCTCCACCTCCGCCGAAGAAGCGCGTCGTACCGGTGGCAGCGGTGGTCGTCCAGGCCCCCGCGCTCAGCGCGACCGTGACTCCCTCCGCCGCGGAAGAAGCCGAGAAGTCGCCGCCGCCGGGCCGCTCCGAAGCGATCGAGCGGCTTATTCAGCGGCGCCGTTGAGGAGGGCGGCACGGGCCGCATGCTAAGGTTCGCGTCGTCATGGTCTCCACCGCACCTGGACGTCGCTACACGTTCCAAGAGTACTTGGAGCTCGAGGCCGTCTCGGACGTGCGCTACGAGTTCTATGATGGCGCGGTGTTCGCGATGTCCGGCGGGTCGCCGGAACACAGCGGGCTGGCCGCGAACGTCATCCAGCTTCTTGGCGCCCAGCTGGCGGGCAAACCCTGCCGCGTCTTCACCTCGGACCTGCGCGTCCGCGTGCTGGAGACGGGCCTCGCTACGCACCCCGATGTCTCCGTGATCTGCGGCAACTTGGAGCGCGACCCTGAAGACGCCAGCACCGCGACGAACCCGATCATGATCGCCCTGGTGCTGTCACCCAGCACGCAGCGCTACGATCGCGAAGAGAAGTCCGCGCACTACCGGCGCATTCCCAGCATTCAGAGCTACGTGCTCATTTCTCAAGAGGAGCGACGCCTCGAGCTTTTCAGCCGCAACGCAGACGGGACCTGGACCCTTCGTGAAGCGCGCACGGGCGCCCTCGAGCTTCGCGCCATTGGCTGCCGGCTGTCGGTCGAAGACGTGTATCGCAATCCACTGCCCGGGTGAGCGCCATACAGCCGGCTGGCGGCGGCTTGGTGTGGATCCTCTCTCTTGCGCAGCAATCCTATGATGCCGCGCCGCGACTGGGGCTCCAATGATCCGCGATCCGAAACGAAGAGAGCCCCGTGAGGCAAAGTCCCCAAGCGCCAAACGCCGACACCGGGCAGCTCAGAAGGAATCGAACGACGGATTCAGCACTGCCGTGCGCTGCGCCACCGCTTGCGTTGCCAGCCCCCCTTTCGTTGCCCGTCTAAGAGACAGACGCGAAGTGCCAACGACAAGCTCGCGACGGCTACATGTCAGCTCGCCACTCTAGGCACCACTCTAATCTACGAGCTAAGCGCAACCAGGACACGCGACGCAAGTAGCCCAATACGTTGCGTTCCCAGCCCCGTTCGCGGTGCAAATTTGAACACCCGGGGTACTCCCATTCACCATGCAAAGGCGAACCGCGTGCTGCATGCACGGACAAGCCGAGCTTATCTTCTGCTTCCAAGCACATTCACGGGGCGCGTCCGGAAGGCAGGTCGCGGTGAGTGGCTCGGCACAAACGGGTATGTTGGTCTGGCATTGGCTGACTCCGGTACAGCCCCTACCATTGCAGGGCTCGAGACCTACCACGCCGTTAGTGGCACAGCTTGAGAGTAGTATACTCGTGGTGCTTACGAGCAATAGTGCAGCAAATCCAAATCGGCGCGCGTGCGCGTATAGTCTTGGCATGTTCTCCTTTGGCTAATTGCTAATCTCCCGAGCACAACGGAAACCGCGTTCCGGGATCGTCTCTGAAGCGTCTCCGTATCCACGGAGCGGCGAGGACAGGAACAGCGAGGAGCTCGAATACGCTCCGCCCCTCTCGACTCGATCAGTGGTTGGCGCTGCGTTCAGGCAATCGTTGCAAGGCAACAGGTACTCCTGATGATAGTCGAGAGTCCATTCCGACAGGTTGCCAGCAAGGTCAGCGTGTCCCCAGCGCCCGTTGCCTAACGCTTTAGTGCCGACAGCGCTGGGGCCGCTGCTGTCGTACGTCGCGTGGGCGGGTGTGATGGGGTCGCCAGCCGTAATTGGCGCCCAGGGATAGGTTCGCTGCTCTGCTCCTCCTACCGCTGCGTAGTTCCATTCCGCATCGGTGGGTAACCTGCCACCATCCCAAATGCAGAACGCATAGGCCACGTTGAAAGGCACGCAGTTGATCGGGAGCGTGACGTCGCCTTCGTTGTTGTCCGACCAGGTCGTTCCCGCGCAGCTCTTGAACAGCTCGGTTAGCGCGGATGCCGTCGGCGGGAGTACGTAGGCGGTCAGCCAACCTGCATCGTTCTCGATATACTGTGACTTCCCTTTGCCTTGAACGAGCGTGGGGTCAGGCT
>JAQSWN010000046.1 GCA_029266615.1 Polyangiaceae bacterium | reverse complement strand
CAGCGATCTCGCGCCCGCCGCCGCGTACACCGGCAAGGTGCTCGGCTTCAACATGATCACGGACGGCCCCGCCTACGACGTGAACATCGACGAGGTCACCTTCTTCACGGACGCGGCGCCGACCGGTCCTGTCAGCCCTGAGGAGGGTGCTGGCGGCGCGGCGATGTGAGGTAGTCTGAGAATTTCGTCCCCCCCATGAAATCCTTCGCCGCCGCGCTCTTCCCGATGGTTCTGCTGCTCTTGCCCGGTTGCTTCGACCGGCGCCTGGCTCCCGTAGAATCGGACGAGAGCGCGGAGGCGGAGGAGGCTTCGCACGGGCCGTTCCAGCTCAAGCCGGAGTGGAACGGCCCGTGTCGCCGCTCGGACAAAGTGGACGTGAACCTGGGCAACGCGCCCGAGGTCTTCGTGCGGGCTGCGCATTGCCAGGCGGTGGGCACGGAGCCGAGTAAGGACGTGGTCAGTCAGTGGGCAGGCCGACTCAAAACGAAGGACCGGGTGCGCCGCTTGGACGCCGTGATCGCCTTCTGCAAGCAGGCCGATCGGAAGTGTCAGCTCACGTACTCGGATCCATGGCTCGTGAGCCCGGACGTGTTGGGCCCGCCACCGGTGAAGAAGGTGAAGCGCGACCTGGGCGCGGTATTCATGTTCTTTTTCAGCTGCCCTCGCGACACCAATTGCCAGATGGACTGGGCGAACACGCATGCGCCCGGGATGGACGACAAGAGCCCTCTCCTCGCGTTCGGCGACGTGAAGGAAGACTACTATTCGCCGCTCCGCGCCGGCTTTTGGAGGCGAGAGCTGATGGACGCCAAGTATGCCGGCTTGGATTTCTTGCTGCCCAATACCTACGGTCCGGACATCGAAGACGGCAAGCTGGGGCCCTTGCAGGATGCGCTAGATAGCCTCGAGGACCCGGTAAAAATCGGCTTTTTCGACGACACGTGGACCTGGGGGCAGCCGTACTTTTCGGAGTTTTGGAAGACCAAGCCGGACCTGAACGATCCGGAAAAAGCGGCCGCGCTCATCTACGAGCACAAGTGGAAGGCCTTCTTCTCTCAAATCGACAAGAAGCACTGGTATCGCTTCAAGGGTAAGCCCTTCATCTACTTTTACAATGCGGGCTCGCTCAACCCCCGTAGCAAGACGGGCCCGGTCATCAAGCTCCTCAAAGAGAAGTTCAAGGCGGATTTCGGTGAGGAGCCGTTCGTCGACGCCGACGGCGCGTACTTCGACGACCCCTCGATGAACGAAATCGCGGACGCGAAGTACATGTGGTTCACGTTCAACGCGCCGGAGAAGCGCAGCCGCTCCACCATGAAGGGGCACATCGTCGACCATGCGATGGTCAAGTGGGACGCCACGGGGCGCGATCACGCGGGGGAGCCGACCAAGCCTTCGGACCTCATCGTCAAAGACGACCGATTCCTGCGCAAAGTCCTCATGGAATCCGAGGATGCGGAAGTGCTCGTGATCGCGACGTGGAACGACTTGGGGGAGGGCACCGGCTTCAACCGCGCCTACGACTACTACTTTCGTGGGCAGTGGCAGCGCCCGGACTACTTCATGCGCGTCACCCGCAAGGCGCAGAGCGGAGAGCTGAAGTGAAGCGCGCGCTGTGGCTCTCACCGTTGCTCCTGGTGTTCGGAGCATGCTCCGGCAAAGGCAACACCGGGCAACCGGAGCGCAACTTCACGTTCTGCGTGGACGGGCAGGGCCGCAGCGTGGATTGCACGAGTGAAGCGCAGACGGCCGAGTTGAAGCTCTGGGAGCAAGTCCCCTGGGCCAACCGCGCGACGCCGCAAATCGCGGAGGATGGGGCCGTCAAAGTCTCCGCGCTGCCGGTGTACCCGCCAATCAGTGCGCAGACGACGGACATGGGTTCGCGCGAAGTGGACTGCAGCAGCCTCGACGGTATCGAGCTGTCTCCGTACTACGTGGACACGTTCGAGCCATTGAGTGCCGCCAACATGGGTATGGCGCCGGGCTGGTCCAGCTACGACGACGGAAGCGACGCGTCGTTCCGCGTACCGGGTGATATCGACTGGTACCCGGGTCTGGCCCTGCGCACGGATCTCGGCCCGTACGGCATGCCCGCGGAGCGCCACGACGCACTGCCCGGCGCCCGCCCGGCTTGTGACGGCGCGCCCAACGACTGGGTGCTGCACTACCGCGGCGGCCGCTTCAACTACTACGGCGGCGGCATGTCGCACCCGCTCGCCGCCGAGCACACGGACCGCGCGACGGGAGCACAGCTTGCGCACGGGTGCCCCGAGGGTTCCGACTTGTGCCCTGAGGCAGGGCCCGACGGACAACCGAGCTACGACATCTTCGGCGTGCCACCCGCCACGTTCCCGACGGGGCAACCGCACGAATTCTGGGACGTTAGTGAGTACGACGGCGTCACGTTCTGGGCGCGCCGCGGGCCAGACGGCTCGACCAGCATGCTGGTCGGCTTGCAGAACAAGTACACGAGTGACGACTTGGCGCGCGACAACGAGCGATTTTGCAAGCGTCTCAAGGTGTGCGCGCCCCGTTGCATCAACGGCTACGAATGCAGGATCAACGAGTCCCTGCAGCCACCGGCGGAGGGTGACGCGGCCGACGAAGAGTACCTACTCGAGCGCTGTATGCCGCCCAACTTCAACGTGGGGAGCGTCACGAATCCGGCCCTGCGTGAGTTCTTGTTCCCTCGCTGCGGGCAGAGCACCTGCAAGCCGCCGGTATTTTACCCGGACAAAGCCTACGAAGGCACGACCTGCAACGCTACGGAGTTCACCGCTAACGACGCGGGCTACTGGTGCTCCAGCGAAGAACGACCCGTTCCGGCGTACGCCGAGCGCTGCGGGGACGGCTTCGTGGCGCCCGTGACGCTCAGCACCGACTGGCAACTCTACAAGTTGCCGTTCGACGCGTTCAAGCAGGTAGGTTTCGGAAGAGTCGCGCCGAGCTTCGACTTGAAGTCGCTGTACAGCATCGCGTTCCAGTTCACGGTCGGATACACGGACGTGTACGTCGACAACGTGAGCTTTTATCGCAACAAGTGATGAAGACTCGCGCCAAGGTCGGAAAGCAGCACGGCAAGGAACAACCATGAGAAGCTGCTACAAGCTCGCCGTCGTCGTGTGGGCGCTGCCCGCCGCGCTGGCCGCGCTCGAGAGCGAAGCGCTCGCGCAAGACGCGCAGGTGGCAGCCTCCGCCGCCCCGCCTAAAGACGAGGACGTCAAGGTAACGGTGCCGCCCAAGGGCTACATTCCGGGCTCGCGCCGCGTCGTGGGGCTCGGGCTTTCGCCTTTCGCGCCGCGCAGCGCGCCCGTGCCCGGCACCGTGATTCCCTGGAGCGCGCCGGAGCAGGAGGACGGCGGCTTCCAATTCAATTTCGGCGGCTACATGAGCGCCGCGGCCCGGCTTTCCTCCAACACGCGCGACAACGCGACACCACTTCAGTGGAACAGCGTCCTTCACGGTTTGCCCCAAACGGTGGACACGTATGGCGCGGTACAAGGCACGAACGCGCCCCCCGGCAGCTGGGTGGAGCTGCGCTTCGACTACGGCAACTCGATCGTGAAGAGCGTCGTCAAGCTGAGCACGTGGAAGCCTTCGCGCGGCCAGAGTTGGATCGAGACCAGCAGCCAGAATTGGGTGAACGAAGCCTTCCTGGTGTTCACCATGCCCTCCACGGGGAAGACGAACCTGACGTGGACCGTTGGCGCCTTCCGCAACACCTACGGTGGGCTCGGTCAGTACGGCGTGGGGCAATACAACGCACCCATCATCGGCGCGCCGTTCGGTATCGGCGAAACACTCACTCTGCAGCGCTCCGTCACCGACAATTTTTCGCTGATTTTGGAGCACGGCATCATGGGCAAGACGGGCAAATTCGCGCCGGGTAGCGGCCCCAATACTTGGGATCACGAGCCGAGCACCTCCGAGCCGTCCACGTTCGTCCAGCACGCGCACGCCGGCTTCTCGCTCGCAGGGGAGGTGCCGATTTCAGGCGGGCTCCACTACCTCTACAACTGGGCTCAAGACGAGCGCGATCAATACGACGATCCGAAGACGTTCTTCATCGACGAAAGCAACCGCCCCGATCCGCGAATGTCGGTGATGGGCGCGGACTTGCGCATGATCAACAACCACTTGGGGAACGGGGCGATCGCCGTCTCTTACGCGGACGCGAAGTACGCGCAGTTGCTCGGCGGCATGAACTACTTCGGCGCGGACAGCGGCGAGCTCCTCACCAAGCGCCTGCTCGGCCCGATCGGCGGCGGCACCGGCAAGATCCTCACGATCGGCGCCGAGTACAACTTCAGCTGGGCCAAGTTCCTTTGGCACCCCGAAGCGTTCTGGGGCGACGGCCCGGATCTCATCAACAGCGTGTTTGCGAACGTCGTGCACGTAAACAGCGACGATCCCAACTTCGACGGTCGCGACATCTACAAGTTCGGTACGGAGGCGACGTACCGAATGCTGCCGTGGTTCGCGGTTTCTTGCCGCTACGATCACGTGTCGCCGAACTCGAAGGACTCGAAGGAGACCTTCGACGTGATCAGCCCCAAGCTCATCTTCAGGAGCAACTGGAACAGCCACGAGCAAGTGGTGCTGAGCTACACGCGTTGGCTCTTGGGCGAAAGCACCCACGGCGAAGCGCCCAACGACTACCGGCAGCCGGTGAACGGGCAGCCCACGGGCGCGGCGCGCGCCCTCGACGATCAGATGTTCGCTCTCAATTTCGGGATGTGGTGGTGAAGAACATGAAGCAACCAGTTGGTTTTTCACACGGCTCTCGCTGGGCGCTTTTGGGAGCGCTTACCGCCGTCGCGCTGTTGTGCGCCCCTCCCGCGCGAGCCCAAAACAAGGACAAAAAGGAGGAAGGCGAGAGCGTCGGCCTCGGCTTGGCTCCCGGCTCGCCGCAGGTGGGCTCGTTGCCAGGCGGCGTTCAGCCGTCTTACGGGCAGCGCTCGACGGACGAGTCCGACTACCGCTTCGACTACCACGGCGTCTTGATCATGCCGCTGCGCGTGGGCCTCAACAAACGCGCGGGTGAGGTCGGTCCGGATCAGAGCAGTAACGTGATCCACGCGCCGCCCGTCGTGCCGGACTATCAGGAGTCGTTCAATTACACGACGGTCGTGCCCAACCCGTACGCGCAGCTCGCCTTCTCGTACGGCAACAACATCGTCACGGGAACGGCCGTCATCGTCGCGCGCACGGCCAGCACTGCGACGAGCTTCTTTCAGCCGCCGTTGCAATCCGGCCTTACGGACGCGTTCGTCACGTTTCACATGCCGAACTTGACCAAGAATGCCGTAATCGAAGCAAACGTCGGTGCCTTCTCGAACGCGTACGGCGCGATGGGCGAGTACGACCTCGGGCGCTACGGTACGCCGCTCATGGGCCGCACCAACGGCGTCGGGGAGAACATCGTCGGGCGCTTCGCGTTCGGCGACTTCACGCTCGGCATCGAGCAGGGCATCCAAACCCAGTTCGACAAGGCGCCGGTCGGGTTGGCGCCCGAGGGATGGAACGGCTTCGCGGACGCCAACGCCGGCACCAGCTTGGTGCATCACGAGCATTTGGCGCTCGGCTACCGCCGGCAGCTCACGCTCGGTTTGCATTACATGCAGGCGTTGAGCGCGGACGACCGTTCGTCGCAGGCGTCCACGCCGGACGGTCGCTTGACGCTCTACGGCGCGGACGTGCGCATGTCCGCAAGTCACCTCGGTCACCTGTACTTGGGCGCCGCCTACACCAACGCGGAGCAGGTCTCGTCCCTCGGCCGAGTCGTGGAGATTCAGAATGCCGTCGGCGGCCGTGGGCTGATTCAGAATTACATCGGGCAGAATACGACGTCATCCAGAGCGGCGAACCGGTACGGCACCGGCTCGCTGATGACCATCGGTGGCCAGTACGACCTCAGCCTCGCGCACTTGCTGCTGCACCCGCGCACGTTCGACGGCAAGTCTCACGACTTGGTGCTGTCGCTGTTCGGCATGTACACGCGCACCTCGAGTAAAGACCGCACCCGGGACGTGGACGGCAACTGGCTCTACGACGGCATCAACATGCTGAAATTCGGCGCGGAAGCGGGCTACACGGTCACGTCTTGGTTCGCGTTCGGTGGGCGCGTCGACCACGTCAAGCCGCACAGTGAGTTCGCGGAGCGCGACTTCAGCATCGTGTCACCTCGGCTCATCTTTCGCAGCGATTGGCAGAGCCGGGACCAGGTCGTGATTCAGTACTCGCACTTTTTTTACGGCGACAAACCTCTCGTGAAAGGCGGGTACCCGCTGGTGGACGACGCGCGGCTGAACCCCGACGCAGACATGGTGAGCATCTCCGCGAACATGTGGTGGTGACGGGACGAGAAAAGGTCGGGACGAGAAAAGGTGACCCGGAAGCTCCGAGTCACCTTTTCGTTCGCCGAGTCGAAGCGTTACTTTTTACAGGCGCCCTTGTACGCCACGTCCGTACCCTTACCGTTCGCTTCGCAGGGGTTGGCGTGGTCCTCGCCGTCGCAGCCGCAAACCGGGTCGATATTCTGCGGGCAAGCGTTGGGTACGACGGTACAGGTGCCGAGGCCGTCCGCCGCGCCGCACGCCATGTTCGCGGGGTAGTCGCAGAAGAAGCCCGTCTTGCACGCAAGACCGGTGAGGCCGCCACAGTCGCCGACGGGAAGGGTGCCGCATTCGCCTTCGGAGGCGACGGAAACGCCGGCCACGAGCGCGGTGCATTCGTTGCCATAGGTCTTGCCGTCGCAGCCGCACACCGGAGCGTAGTTGGCGTCGCACGCGGTGTCTTTGGACGGCACCTTCGTGCAGACGCCCGGGCCGTCCGCCAAGCCGCAATTGGCTTCGGGCGGGAAGTTGCAGAACTCGTCCTCGGCGCAGTCGCCAATCTCACCGCAGGCGACGGTGGTCGGCTTGCAAGCGCCCTGATGGGCGATGGAGACGCCGGCGGCGGTGGCCATGCACGGGTTGCCGTAAGTTCGATTATCGCAACCGCAGACCTCGTTCAGCTCCTTGGTGCAGCCGCCGCCGCCGATGGGCGTGCAGGTGCCAGTTTGATCGCCGGAGGCGCACTGGGTCTCGACGGGAAAGTGACAATAGAGGCCTTTTTCGCAGTCCAGCGCCGCGACGCCACCGCAAGTCTCGCCGACTCCGCCGCCACTCGAGCTTCCACACTCGCCGCTGCTCGCGACCGATAAGCCGGCCATCTGCGCGGCGCATTCGTTCGCGTAGGTCTTGCCGTCGCATCCGCATACCGGCGAGTAGATCAGATCGCACTCCTCGGGCTTCGGCTTGCAGATGCCGGTTTGATCGCCGATGCCGCACTCGGCACCCTTCGGAAAATCACAGTAGCCTTTGCCGTCGAAGCACGGTTCGGCGATGAAGGCGCCGCATACTTGGTCCGGCTCCGGCTCCGACCCACCTTTGCCGGCGGTGCCGGACGGGCAGTCGTCGGGGGTCGGGCAGTTGTTGCCGACGACGCCAGCGTTGTCACACCCCTTGGCGGCGAGCGCCAGCGGCGACAGCGCCAGGATTGGCACGAGCCAGGCCCAGTGCGTCCGATTCGTGACACGGTTTCGATGCGAATTCATAAGCGACATGGTTTCTCCTCTCACTCTCCCCGAGACAGCTCCGAAAGCTTGTTTTTGGCTCTTTCGCGCTCTTTCATCAATAACCCTTGAGGGTAACGAGACTCGTGCTCGGCGACGAGCCTCCGAGCCGCGTCGCGGTTGCCGGCCGAGAGCGCGGCGAAGGCGCGGTCCAAGAGCTTCGTCTCTTCGCTCAAGGTCGTGCCAGCGGCAGGCGGATCGCGATCCCGCGGGGGCTCGCTGGCGGCGAACTCGTGACGCGACGGCGCGAGCGCGGCGGGCGGCGTCGCCACCGGCGGGCTCGGCTCCTCGCGGCGGACCGCGGCGCGCGTGCGCGAAGCCTCCGTTGCCGGCGCAGGCGTCGCCGGAGGCGCGCTCGCGGGGGGATCTATTTTCGGCAGGGGCGGTGCGGTCGCGGGCTCGGTCGTCGCGTCAGCGCCGCCCGTTGCCGCCGTCGTCGCGGCTACCTCGGCCGCACTGCCGCGCTGGTGATGCTCCCACAGCAAGCCGGCGCTAGGGATGGTGACCGCCGCCGCGAGCCCCACCTTCAAGCCCCAGGACAGAGTCGCAAGCTTGGCGATGGCTCCCGCGCTCGCTGTCGCCCCCGTCGCCGCCGCGCCGGACGCGGCCGCCGTCGTCGCGGCGACGCCGTTTCCAACGGCTAGCCCCGCGGCGAGCAGGCGCCTTCGCACTCGCGTCTCGGCGTCCTTCGATGGGAGATCGCCGCGCAGCGCCTCCTCCAGCAAGTCCTCGGGTTCGATGCTCATGGCGTGTTCCTGACGAAGGCTCGTCGGCGCGCGACCTCGGCCTCGAAAGCGAGGCGGGCGGCGCGCAAGCGCGAGTAAACGGTGTTGAGTGGGATGCAGGCGACCTCGGCGATCTCGGGCGCGGACATTTGCTCCACACGCGCCAGCACGAAGACCTCGCGCTGCTCGTCGCTCAACGTGCCCAGCGCGGCGTGCGCGAGGGCGAGCCGTTCGTTCTGGAGAGCGGCGCCTTCGCCGCTGTGCTCGAGCACCAGCTCGGGTTGGCTCTCCCGCGTCGTCTCGAGCGAAGCAGGCTCACGCCGGGCACGGTCGCGGTACTTGCGCGCGACGCGAAGCGCGATCGCATAAAGCCAGGTGCGGAGCTGCACCCCGCCGTCGAACTCCGGCAACCGTCGTTGCACGACGACGAAAACGTCCTGCATCGCGTCGTCCAGCTGGGCGTCGGGCGTGCCGAGGCTGCGCAGGCAACGCCAAACGTAACGGAAGTGCGCTTCGTAGACGGCCGCGAGGTCCGGCGCAGCCGCGCCGCCGTCCGCAGGACCATCCTGCGGGACCACGCGACGTCCCAGCGCACCGGCTACCATTGACGTTTATCCGTCTTGGTCCGGAAATCCGTCTACCAGACCACTCCTAAGCGTACGAAAGCGCCGGCGGCCAGCCACGGCACTTGGTAGACGACGTGGCGCTCACCGGTGAGCTCGCCGGAATAGTTCAGGATTTCGAACCGTCCGCGCGCCAAGTTGAGCTGCCCCTCCGCTCCGATGCCCGCCGAAATGGGTCCGTACCGGAGCGGGGCCCAGCCTAAGCCGAGCGTTGGGCCGGCCGCCCACACGGTGGCAGAAGACCCGCTTCCGACGCCCAGGCCTGTGCCGAAGAGCCCTTGGGCCGCAAACCCCAGCCGCGCTTCCCAAGCTGGCGCAGGACGAAAGATGCCCGTTACGCTGGCGCCCAGGGCGCTGAGCTCGGCGCCTTGCTGGGTGGTCGAGTCTCTTCGGTCCGCGCGGACGAGGTAGCGGACGTTCGCGCCGACGCCAACGTGCCGCCACAGCAGCTTGCCTTCGAGCTCAAGCGCTAGCACCGGCTTGGGGAGCGTGCCCACAGCCAAGCCGGCGCCCAAACCGAGCGCGAGTGACGGCGGCGAACGGGGAGGCCGCGCCGGAGGCTGCGTGAGCGGTGGAGGCTCCGCCGAGGTCGTGCGCTTTTCGCTTTCGACGAGCATCGATACGGCGATCACGATGGCGGCACGAAACAGCTCGGTACAGCTGGGATCTTCCAGCTCGCGTTGCTCGGCGCCGGCGTGCACACGTAAGTGGAAACCTCGCGGGCGGGGAGTGATCGCGACGAAGACGTCGGCGAGCGGCGCGTCTTTGCCGAGACGCGCGCGAAGCTCGGCGTCGAACGCAGCGCGCGAGCCGCAGGCCGCAGGGATGGAGTCCATCTTGGTCGCAGCGCGCGCTAGGGGCGCGCCCACGAGCGTTGAGACGAGCGCGAGCGCGCAATGAATCGACCGGGCACCCATCGAGGCAGGTCCGTGTCCCGAAGAGGGAAGCGGGCCAAGGTTTTCGTCGACAGTCGTGGGTTTGGCAAGTTACCGAGCCGTGGGAGGGAGCCCCGAGGCGGACATTGTTCGTCCGAGCAGAAGGCTTCCGAGGCTGAAGGTGGCTTCCCTTTTTGGTGGCTGCTACTATGTTCAGTACATGGCTCTACCGGCGCATGTGCTCGAGCGGCTCTCCCCAGCTTTCACGCACGGAGGCGTCCGACTTGCAAAGCCGGCCGAAGGGCCTGCCCAGGGGCTATCCTTCGGCATCCCCGAGCTGGACGCCCTCTTGCCGGACGGAGGTCTCCTGCGCGGCAGTGTGGTGGAGCTGAGCGCGGCCGGGGAGGGCGCATTGGGCACCTCCCTCTGCCTCGCGGCTTGCGCCCAAGCTCAGGCAGAAGCTCGCGCTCGCGGCGCTCACACTCCCTGGTGCGCGTTCGTGGATCCATCCGGCACCTTGTATGGTCCCGGTGTCGCCGCCGCCGGAGTAGAGCTGGAGCGGCTGCTCGTCGTACGGCCGTCGCTCACCGCGCTGTCGCGCGTGGCGCTTGCCTGTGTCGCTCGGCACCTGGCCTCGGGTCGTGCGCCGCCTCGCCCTTGCTATCGAAGGCACGGGGCACAGCGTGCTCCTGCTCACTCGCGCTGCAGATCGTCGTCCGTTGCCACTCCCCGTCGCGCAACGGTTGGAGGTCTCTCGTCCGTCGGCGGACAAGCTCATGGTACGCGTCGCCAAGGATCAACGCGGCCGCGTTTCGTCGCCTCGCCCGGTGGCGTGGGCGCGCAGCGCCGCCTGGGGAGCCGTCGCCCCCCAGAATGAAAATGCCGAGGTGGGCCATGTCAGGCGCCTCGCCTAATCCCCAAAATCGACGCGTTCTTGCGCTAATACTGCCAGACTTATTGGTCGAGCTAGCGCTGCGTCAACGGCTGGCTCAGGCCCCGGAGCTACTGGCGGAGGCTCACCGCCCGCTGGGCGTGGTGGTGGTAGAGGAGGCGGACAAGCCCGCGCCGCAACAGCTCTCGCTCACCGTGGCAGGCCAGCCGCTCACGGAAGAGCCGGAGCTGCCCGCTTCGGAGCCGCTCGTTGCCGTCAACCGAGAGGCAGAGCGATTCGGCGTGCGCGCCAAGCAAACCATCGCCGAGGCTTCGGCGCTCGTCTCACAGCTCGTCGTCGTCAAGGTCAAGCGAGCGGAGGTGGAGCGAGCGCTCGGAGGCTTGGCCGAAGTGGCGCTCGGTTACGGCGCCACCGTGGCGCTCGCCTCGCCAGACACGGTATGGGTGGACATCACCGGCTCCGCGCACCTGTTCGGTGGCGAAGAGGCGCTCGCGCAAGACTTGGCCGAGCGCGTGCGGGAGCTGGGGCATCGCGTCAAAATCGCCGTCTCGGCCGGGCCGGAGTTGGCCCGCGCCTTCGCGCGGTGGTCAGCCCCTTCGAGCAAAGGGGCTACCGCTGCCGTCACGCTCATCGCGCCATCTCGCGCGCAAAGCGCGGCAGAAGAGCTCCCCATTCAGGCTCTCGCCCTAGCGGCGGATGATTTGGGCTACTTCACTCGTTTGGGGCTACTCACCTTGGGGGACCTGGCGCGTCAACCTCGCTCGGCGCTCGGCCCCCGCCTCGGTAAAGACGCCGCCCGCATCCTCGCCCTGTGTGAAGGTTTGGACGACACGCCGCTCATCCCTTACGTGCCGCCCCGCGTAGTGGAGGAAGAAACCACCTGGGAAGACGGAGTGAGTGGAACGGAGCCATTAGGCTTCGTCCTGCGTGGTCTCTCGGCGCGGCTCTCGGCGCGGCTCTGCGCCCGGGGTGAAGCGGCGGAGCTATTGGACGTCACGCTCCGTTACGACTCCACGATCGCGCGCTTCCGCGGCGTGGACCCGCAGCTCGTGCTCCATTTCAAGCTCTCCCAGCCGCTGCATCGGGAGGCAGATCTCAGGCGTATCGTAGCTTCGCGTTTGGAGCGGCTGAAGCTCTCGGCGCCCAGTGTGGGCATGAAGCTCACGGTGCCGCGGCTAGCGCCCATCGTCCAGCGCCAGCTCTCGCTCTCGGAGCTCTTGGTCGGGGACACGTCTCGCGGGGAGGAAGATCTGCCGCTCGTCCTGGCAGAGCTCACTGCGGACATCGGCGAATCACGAGTCGGCGTTCTGAGCCTGGTGGACGCACATCGGCCGGAATCGCAGAGCGCGCTCGCGCCCGCGCTCCCCGTGCAAGCGGCGAACCGCAAGCGTAGAACCTCCAAGGGCAAGGAGCCATCGCTCCTCAGTCCTCGTTCCGTCACGCCTTCGTCCTCGCTCCGCAAGTCCTCGCTCCGCAAGTCGGAGCCTCCCATCTGGTCTCGGCTGCCGAGCCCTCCGACGCGGCTGTTGTCGCAGCCGGTAGAGCTCACTTCCGTGATCAGCGCCGGCAGCACGCTCATCCTCGGGCACACGGTTTACACCATAGAACGGCTACGTTTCGAGCAACGGCTGGACGCCATCGAGTGGTGGAGCCGCCCCGTCGCGCGGGACTATCTGCGGCTCTGGTTACAAAGCGAAACCGGCGGTATGGAAGCGCTCGTCTACGTAGAACGCCCCAGCGGCCGTCGCTTCCTGCAGGCGGTCGGGGACTAGGGCGCCGCTATTTCTTGCGCTCGGGGGTCCGTCGGCCTTCGACGATGCCCCCATCGGCGCTCATCGCCAAGATCAAGCCCGCATCGGCAATGAGACTGATGAATGGAGCCTGGAAAGCCGTATCTCTCCAAGCGGGGACGAATGCTTGGCCGGAGCGCGAGTCGCGCGTCCACAGCGCGCCAAGGCTCGCGGTCCATTCGCGATCCAGCACGTCCACCGCGCCGGCGGAAAGGTCGGGAGCGCCTTGCACGACCGAGACCGCGCAGCAGTCCCTCTCGATGCGCAGCGCTACCCCGTTGCTGCCAATAACTAGCGCGAGCTCTCGTTCCACGCTGCTAGCGCCGCCAACGAAGGCGCGCGTGCGCGGCACCTCTAGCGGCGTGAGCTCCCACTGCATGGGCGAATAAACGGCGGCAAAACCGGTGCCGTCGGTGAGTCGCCCGCAGACGACCCAGCGCGAGTCGTCGAGGCGCAGTAGAGCCGACACGTTCTGCACGCCTTCCATCACGAGCGGCTTCATCCAGCGGCGAGCCGACATCGCGAGTAGCAGGGGTGGGTATCCGGGCTTGCGCGCGACCGCGGTAATGAGGTCGTCGAAGCGACCATTGGCGTCCAAGAATTCGAAGGCGGAGTCCGGGTAGAGAACCAGATCCCGCACCCCCGCTGTCGAGCAAACGGCAAGCGTGCCGCCGGAGCCGCCCACGAGCCAGCCGCCCGCTTCGTAGCGCCGCGTGAAGGTCATGCCGCGCGGAAGATCGCGCAAGGCGCTCTTCGCGCCCAGCCATGCTTCGCCACTCCAAAAAAATGGACCGCGCGGCGTGAAGGCGAAGCAGTGTCCGTCCGTGTCCCAAGCCGCGCTCTGCACGATCATGTCGTCGCGGGGTCGATGCCGGATTTTCCAGTCGAACCCGGCCAGATCCGCGGGCGCCGACAGGCTGAGCATCGATTTGATGAGGCGGCGGCTGGAGCGTGGCGCGTTGTTCTGGTCCCCGAGCCAAGGCAGCACCATGGCCGCCAATTCTTCCGCGGTGGCGGGCCGCGCTTCCGGCTCGAGCGCGGTGGAACGGGCGATGGCCGCATCGATGGCGCGGCAGGCGTCCGCGCGCTCGCGCAGCTCCGGGCTCAAGCTCGCGCTGGACGTGATGCTGCGCCGCTCGCGCCCGCGCGTCTGCTCGTAAACGATGAGCGGCGACTCTCCGGCAAACAGCGGTTCGTTGGTGAGCATCGTGAAGACGATGCTCGCCAGAGCAAATACGTCCGTTTGGGGGCCGAGCCCGGCTTCGCCTTGAACGACTTGCTCCGGCGACGCGAATCCTGGCGTTCCTAGCCCGAGCCCGGCGAACGTGCGACCCAAGCCCTTCGGGCGCGCCAGACCAAAGTCCGAGATCTTGAAGATTTCCGCCTCGCCGAAGCCGCAACAAAGCACATTGCCCGGCGTGAGATCGCGGTGAATCACGCCCACGTCATGAATGGCGGTAAGCCCGGCCGCGAGGCAGCGGAGGGCGTGCGCAGCGCGGCCGGAGTCGAAGGCGAAGCCGGTCTTGTGCACTGAGTACATGAGGCGGTCGTCGAGCGTCGTGCCCTCCACGCCTCCGTGCACGTACTCGATTGCGATCCACGGGGTGGGCTTGTGGCCGAAGAGCAGGGTGCTGCCCGTATCCACGAAGCGCACGACGAACGGGCAAGCGGGCACGCGCTCGTTCAACCGCCCCAGCGCGACCGCTTCTTTCTGGGCCACGAGCTCGGGAGAGACCTGGTCACCGTAAACCCCGTGCGTGACTACCTTCACGACCACGGGCTGAACGCCGTCCGGCGCCTCGCGCCACGCCAGGTAGGCCATGCCCATGCCCCCTTCGCCGACGTGGCGCTCGAGCTGGTAGCGCACTCCCGGCTGCACGTCGGACTCGATGATACGCCCGCGCAGCGTGGCTGGCGGCATGGAGGAAGACGACGTCACGACCGAGCTAACCCAGCCTGCTGACGGAAGCGGCGACGCTCGCCCACGCTGCTCGTGACCCTCGTCGCTCTGCCACCTGTCGCGAGCCGCTCCGCCATGACGCATGTTGGTCCGTCCCGGCCGTGCGCGTAAAGCGGCATTATTTCGCCAGCGTTGGATGAGCGTCAGCCGCACGGATTTCGCAGTGTTCGCTGACTTTTCGGCAAGAACGGGCACTGCCAGCCATCACCAAACCAGAAAAACGATTCGCTCTGAGCCGAATGCGTCAGCGCTCGCATTCCAGGCACGTAACCCCCCGCTCGGTTCGGAGAACCTCGATGAAGCAGCATCGCGAACTTTCGCTCTGGTTGGTCATGCTCGTGGGATGCAGCGCGGGAACGCTCATCGCTTGCGGTGGAGAAGATGCCGTTCCGGGCACGCTCGGCGCTGGCGGCAGCGCCTCGACTGGCGGCGCGGGAGGCGGAACCGGCGGCGCTGGGGCTCCCGGCGTGAGTGGCAGTGCGCCCGGCGGTAGCACCGCGGCAGGGGGAACTACGGCTGTGGCCGGCGCAGGAACCAACGGCGGCGCAGGAACCAACGGCGGCGCAGGAACCAACGGCGGCGCAGGAACCAACGGCGGCGCAGGAACCAACATGCCTTACGGCGTGGTCTCCTGTCAGCCCGCCTTCGAGACCGCGTGCAAGCCGACGATCGTTTTCGAAAATCAGGATCCGAACGGCAAGGGTAAGATTTTCACCAATGCGGTGCCAGACGTTGAAACGACGATGAAGGACATCGCGTGCACCGCCTGCTCGATTCTGTATCGCGACCCGAGCGAGATTCCGGACGAGAAGCACCCCAGCACCATCAAGCTCGTGCTGGACACCCACGGCGGCGTTGCCCAAGCCGGCGGCGGCCAGATCCAGTTCGATCTGAACTACATCGACAGTAAGAGGAACGACAGCCCCGAGTCCATCAAGCAAGAGATGCTTGGCGTGCTGCAGCACGAGACCGTGCACCTCTACCAAAATTACGGCACGGCCGGCACCGGTGAAGGCTTGGCGGACTTGGTACGCGCGCGCACCGGCTTCTACCCCAAGAGCCGCTGGCGCAGCGAAGGGGACTGGAAGGCCGCGTACACCGCTTCCGGCAACTTCTACTCGTGGCTCACGGGTCCGTGCACGTTTCACACCGAGGCCTACGCTCAGCACGACTTCGACTTGCCGTACAAGATCAACAAGGTGCTCGCCGGCAAGAGCGGCGACGCCTCCTTCGACGCCGTGGCCGGCTTGCTTCAAATGACATTCGGCAAAAACGTCGAGCAGCTGTGGGACGAGTACCAAGCCGACGCTTACGGCAAGTGAGATCGATCCGAGCTCGAGCGGCATAACGGGGTGTGCGGATGCTCTGGCTCGTCCTCGGTGTGTGCGGCTGTCGAACGCCCGAGCCCGTCGCGACCTCCGCGAAACTGCCGTCTGCGACTCCATCCGCGGTGGCATCGGCGATAGCTCCCATGCGTTGCGAGTGGGCGCGCGGCTGGGCGAACGAAACGCGCGGCGGCCACGGAGGAAAGGTGCTGCGAGTCAGCACGCTGAGCCCCGCCGGCCCCGGCTCTCTCACGGAGGCGCTCGAAACCGCCGGGCCGCGCGTCATCGTGTTCGAGGTGGGCGGCGTGGTCGACTTAGGAGGCGCCACGTTGCGGGTGAAAGAGCCATTCGTCACCGTGGCGGGGCAAACGGCGCCTTCGCCGGGGATCACGTTGATTCGAGGAGGCATCTCGGTGGGCACCCATGACGTCGTGTTGCAGCACCTGCGGGTGCGCCCCGGGAGCGCCGGGCAACCCATTGGCTGGGAGCCGGACGGTATCTCCAGCTCGTCTGGGACCCATGACTTCGTGGTCGACCATTGCTCGCTGAGCTGGGCGGTGGACGAAAATTTGAGCGCGTCCGGCAGCCGGTTCAAGGGCGCGACCGCGGACGAGTGGCGCGAGAACACCTCGCACCGAGTCACGTTCAGCCACAACATCGTCGCGGAAGGGCTTTCGCACGCGACGCATGAAAAGGGCGAGCACTCCAAGGGCAGCCTCATCCATGACAACGTGACGGGGGTCCTCGTTTACGGCAATTTGTACGCCAGCAACACGGAACGAAACCCGTTCTTCAAGGGGGGCGCGCGAGGCGTCGTCGCGAACAACTGGATCGTGAATCCTGGTAAGTACGCGATGAAGTACACGCTCGTCGCCGACGAATGGACGGGGCACGCCCCAGAGCTCGGGCAAATGGTCGTGGTGGGCAACGTGCTTCGCTACGGCAAGGACACGCCGGCGGGGATGCCGCTGCTGTTCTCGTCAGGGATCGGGAGCTGCGAGGTATTCTTATCCGACAACGTGGCGCTCGATCGTGCGGGCGCGCCCGTACCGCTGGTCGGCGGTGCGCTCGAGAATCTTCGCCAGGTCAGCGCGGCTCCGGTTTGGCCGCCGGGCTTCGTGGCGGGGACGGCCAGCGGTCTCGTGCAACGGCTCGCTCCGCAAGTGGGAGCAAGGCCTTGGGAGCGCGACCGCGTCGACGCGCGCATCGTGCAGCAAGCGCTCGACGGCTCGTCCTCGATCATCGATTCGGAGCGAGCCGTGGGCGGCTACCCCGAGGTCGCGGCCAGCTCCGCGCCGTTCGTCGCAGCCGAGTGGGACCTCGACTGCGTGGTGCGTCGCTGAGGCGGAGCGTGACGCGGGGCAGGAGCCGTGCCGCGTCGGTGCCCTATGTCGCGAACGCACGTCTAGAAGCTACCTTTGAGAGTAGCCACAACTGCGCGAATTTAATCTGAAATAAGAATGGGTCTTGCCTCCCTGTTGCTACTGATAGCGTGTTCAGTGAGTGTTCACCGAGCTGCTCGCCCGCTCTTCGTTTTCGTTCCTGCGCGGAGCCTCTCACCCTGAAGAGGTAGTGTGCCGCGCGCTCGAGCTGAAGCTCTCTGCGGTCGCGCTGTGCGATCGAGATGGGCTGTACGGTTCGGTGCGTGCGCTTCGAGCAGCGCGCGAGCTGGGGCAGCGCGTGATCGTGGGAGCGGAGCTGACGGTCGGTGAACACCCGAAGGAGGTGGAGCCGCCGGTGCTGGCATTGCTCGTAAAGACCCATCGCGGCTACCAAAACTTGTGTCGCTTGCTGACGCTGTCGCACGAGGGGCGCGAAAAGGGAACGAGCGCGCTCCGGCTCGATTGGCTGGAACGACACCACGAGGGGCTGGTAGCAATCGTTCCGGCGCCGCGTCGACCTGGAGACTCGAGCACGCCTTCGCGCGCGCTTCTGCAAACGGTTCGTGAAGTGTTCGGGGGACGCGGCTTCTTGGCCGCGCACCGGCATCGAGATGGATTCGATCGGGAGCGCATCGAGGCGGTCGAGCGCTGGTCGGCCGAGCACGGGCTCGACGTCGTGGCGAGCTCGCGGCCGCTGTACCACGATCGGTCACGCAAGCCGCTCGCGGACGTGCTGCACTGCATCCGGCTGGGGACGACGTTGGAGCGAGCGGGGACGGCGCTGCCACCCAATGCGGAGGCGACGCTGGCTTCGGAGGCGTCCATGCGCCGACGTTTTGCCGACCACCCCGAGTGGGTGGAGCGCGCGGGCGAGGTGGGGGAAGGGCTCACGTTTTCACTCACGGAGCTGAAGTACCAGTTCCCGTGCACGCTCGAGCCGGGAGAGGGCGCGGACGAGAAGCTGCGGCGGCTGACCGAGGACGGCCTGCGCGAGCGCTTCACGACGGGGGTGCCGGCGACGGTGCGCGATCAGGTCGAAAAGGAGTTGGACGTGATCCGGCGCATGTCGGTCGCGCCGTATTTCTTGAGCACGCGCGAGGTGGTGGAGATGGCGCGCACTCGCAAGATCTTGTGCCAGGGGCGCGGAAGCGCGGCCAACAGCGCGGTTTGCTACGCGCTCGGGATCACCGCCGTGAACCCTTCGGAGTCCAACCTGCTGTTCGAACGGTTCTTGAGCGTGGAGCGTGCCGAGCCGCCGGACATCGACGTGGACTTCGAGCACGAGCGGCGTGAGGAGGTGATCCAGGCAATCTACGAGAAGTGGGGTCGCGACCGCGCGGCCATGGTCTCGGAGGTGATTTGCTACCGGGGAAAATCCGCGCTGCGCGAGGTAGGCAAAGCCTTCAGTCTGCCGCTGGATACGGTGGAACGGTTGAGCTCGTCGATTGGCCACTGGGACGACGCGGAGCAGAGCGAGAAGCACGCGCGAAGCTTGGGCCTGGACGTAGAGGGTAAACGGCTGAGTCAGGTGATCGAGCTGTCGCGGCAGCTCGGTGGTTTTCCGCGGCACTTATCGATCCATGTGGGCGGCTTCGTCTTGTCGGCGGAGTCGCTCTCCAACGTGGCTCCGGTGGAGCCAGGGCGGATGGCGAACCGCACGGTGGTGCCGTGGGACAAAGACGACATCGACGACCTCGGCTTTTTCAAGGTGGACGTCTTGGGGCTCGGAATGTTGACGGCCATCCGCAAGGCGCTGGCTTTGATTCACGCCGACGGCGCGCTGCCCGTGCCGGAAGGTGCGACGCCGATGAAGGAATTCGATCCGATTTTGGCGATGACGCGCATCCCTCGAGAAGAGCGCGCCGTTTACGCCATGATCAGCAAGGCGGATACGGTCGGCGTCTTTCAAATCGAGAGCCGCGCACAGATGGCCATGTTGCCGCGACTTCGTCCCAAGAAATTTTACGATTTGGTGATCGAGGTCGCGATCGTACGGCCGGGGCCAATCCAGGGCGGCATGGTTCACCCGTATTTGAAGCGCCGAAATGGCGAGGAGAAGCCCACTTCGCCGCACCCGCTCTTGGAGCCGATTCTAGATCGGACGCTGGGAGTGCCGCTCTTTCAAGAGCAGGTGATGGAGATTGCCATCGTGGGCGCGGGTTACTCGGGGGGCGAGGCGGACCAGCTGCGGCGTGACATGGCGGCGTGGAAGAAGAACGGCCGTTTGGTGCGCCACCGCGATCGTTTGCTGAGTGGGTTCGAAAAGAACGGCATCCGCCGCGAGTTCGGGGAAGCCTTGTTCGAGCAGATCAAGGGCTTCGGCGAATACGGCTTTCCGGAGTCCCACGCTGCCTCGTTCGCGCTCTTGGTTTACGCATCTTCCTGGGAGAAGCTGCACTTTCCGGCGCACTTTTGCTGCGCGCTCCTGAATTCTCAACCGATGGGCTTTTACACGCCCTCAACCCTCATTCAAGACGCCGTGCGTCATGGCGTGACGGTTCGAGACGTGGACGTCGCGTGGAGCAATTGGGACAGCACGCTGGAAAAGCTCGAGGACGGCTCTTCGGCTTTGCGTCTCGGCTTGCGGCTGGTCAAAGGCATCGGCGAGAGTGTAGCGAGGCGTATTGAAGCCGTTCGCGGCGAGTGGCGCTTCGCGAATGTGGACGACGTGGTCCGCCGCTGCGACTTACGCAAGGACGACGTGGAGGCGCTGGCCGAGGCCGGCGCCTTCGAGAGTCTGGCTCCTTCGCGACGCGCGGCGCTGTGGCAGGCGAGGGCACCGCGTGCTCCGGGGCTGTTCGGGCAGCGTGCCGTCCCGGAGCCGGTCGAGCGCTTGCCGGAGCTACGCGCCGGGGAACGGCTACTCATGGACTACCGGCATAAAGGCCTCTCTGTTGGCGATCACCCCATGCGCCATTTCCGCGATGGGTTGCGAGCGCGCCGGGTGGTAACCGCCGCCGAGCTGTTCGATTGCCGTCAGGGCCAGCGCGTGGAGGTGGCGGGCATCGTCACTTGCCGGCAGCAGCCCGCGACCGCGAGCGGCGTCGTCTTCATCACCCTCGAGGATGAAACAGGATTTTTGAACCTCGTTTTGTGGAGCCGCGTGTACGAACAGTACCGTCTGCCGGCGCGTCACGCCGCCATCATGCTGGCGCGCGGCACCATCGAGCGGCAGGGCCGCCCCCCCGGCGTTCACGTGACGACGCCACACGACCCGCTAGTGGACGAAGCCGCCGACGTCGCCCCCGTGATCCACGTCATGGTCGAATCCTTGCTACGGTTGGACGTGCCGGGGCGCGACATCTCCAAAGTGTCTCGCGATTTTCACTGAGCCGGTCGTAAACCACCGAAGTACATGCGCCACAGCTCGAGCGGGCTCACCTGGGAGCGAGGTGCCCGCGCGGCTATCATGTCTTCGAAGAAGGTCGCGGCCGGTGCGCCTTCGACCAGCGCCTTGACCAACTGGCGGTTGTCGCAGTCGGGCTGAGGACCGCACAAGCTCTGCAGAAGCTCCAGCATTTGGTAGGCCTGACCGTAGAAGCGCTCCGAAAGCTTCGGGGGCGCGGTGTGCGGAAAGCCCGTCACCATGTCCCTCATGTCCAGCCCCGGGGGGGTGATGTCGAAGTTGCGCCAAGGCTCGAGCGCGACGTGCATGGCCAACCCTTCTTGAAACCAGATTGGCTCGCGAATACCGGCGCTGAAGAGCGCGTGGTGAGTGTACTCATGGACGACGCTGCGCCGGATCTCGATCTCGAGCCCTTCGTCCTTGGACGGGTCGGGCACGTGGATGGCGCCATCGTAGAACGCGACCGCATTACTCGGCAGGCACGAGTAGCTTCGCAGTGTCACCAAGTCGCGGTGCACGTAGACGGCCGGCGGCGGAACCCTCAACCCCGTCGCTCGGTGCACGTCCAAGCTCGCGCCGAACACTACGCGCGCGATGTGTAGAGCCACCGAGGGCGCGACCGCGAAATCGAAATGCACCTCGAGATCCAGCGATTCTTGCTCCCGAAAGCCTTGCAGGTAGCGCGCCCAGTCCGAAAGCTTGACTGAGCCGGGACCACACATCGCGCGCTCCACCCAGACCGAGCGCGCTCGATTAGCGAGCGCGGTCCCATGTGCTGACAGCACGCTGGGCGTGAGCGGCAGGGCGAGCGGTGACGACGCCGAGGTCGTCGGGGCGCTCTCCGGGAGAACGGGCGACAATGGGCGGGGCTGCTCCGTGTGCGGGCGCACTAACGGCGCCGCTACCATTGCCGTTTGCCCTGAAGCCGACGTTTTGCGTGCCGACCGCGCTTGGTGCCCCGGCGCTCGCGAGCGGCGAACCGCCTCCAAGCCCACCAAGAGCAGCAGTAGGAGCCCCAGCGCGGGAAGGTACCATCGCCCTGAACGTACCGGCACCATCTCCGTCGCCTCTATTCAAGCTTCGTACCAGTAGCGCCATTGCCGAAAAGCGACACCCTACGATGGCAGCTGCGACGCGATGGCACGCGGCGCCTGTTCGGTCGTCAAAGTGGCGGCAAGAAATCGGCAACTCAGGCGAAGCGCGACCGAACGGGGCTCATGACGAGATCGGGATGGGTTTGGATCATGGGGTCGGCAAGTGTCTTGGGCTGCGGGCAAGATCTGGCGTTGCCGGACGGGTATGGACAGCCGCGTGCGAGCGGCGGCGCCGGGCCGGCAGAGGGCGTCACGGGGGTGGCCGGAGCGAGCGGAGCTTCGGGCAGCAACTGCAGCGTCCCGGTCAAGGATCCCGCCACCGTCGCCAAGGGCGGCAGTAGCGCCTCGAAGGGCGGCGCTACTGCCGGCGGGAGCGCGACCGTCAAGCCGAGCAGCGGGGGGGAAGGCGGAGTCGCCGCCGGCGCTGGCGGGGAGGGCGGAGAAGTCGCCGCGCCTCCGCCGGAGCTGCTGTTCAGCGAATACGTCGAAGGAAAGAACAGCGACAAGGCGCTCGAGATCTTCGCGCTGCAAGGCGGCTCGCTCGAAGGTTGCGAGCTTCAAACGTTCTTCAACGGGAAGACGGAGCCCACCAAGCTGGCGCTCAGTGGCCAGGTCGCGACTCGTGAAGTTTACGTCCTCTGCTCCACGGAACTCGGAAAGACCCAGCAAGCGCCTTGCACTCGGGCGACCAGCCTGAGCTTCAATGGCGACGACGCGCTCGCTCTCGTTTGCCAAGGCGTCGTGCAAGACATCATCGGCGAGATCGGGGTGGATCCTGGTGATAGTTGGGGAATGGGAGCGACGCTGGATCACACCTTGCAACGCCGCTGCGAGGTGACGAAGGGGCGTACGGATCCCACAACCCCCTTCGCCATCGACGCCGAATGGGTAACCTTCGGCGCCAATACGTTCTCGGACTTGGGTCAGCGCAATTGCGACCCGCTCATGGGTTCGACGCCGTGAGCACGACTTGGTGCTCGCGAGGATCTGGCCCAGTTTGCGCGGGAGACAGCGTTTTGAAGTAGCGATAAAGCGCACGCAAATCGTCGGCGGTCATGCCCTGGAAAGACTCCCAAGGCATCGGGGAGTCGGTGTGAGCGCGCCCGGCGTGGAAGCGCTGGACGAAAGCGTCTTCCGACCAGCCTTGGAGCCAGCCCCAGCGGGGGTCGGGGGTGAGGTTTGGACTCAGGAACTTCTTGCGGGGGTTGCCCACCGCCTCGTGCTCGGCGCCGCCACCGAACGTCGGCCCCGCGAACGCGCCGGTTTTCATGTCCACCTTGGTGTGGCACATCACACAGTTACCAATGTTGTGGGCGATGTACTCGCCGTACTCGGCCGTCGGCGCGGGCGGAAAGCTCTTCTTGGGCGTACCGGTCGGGCCCTTCGGCTCCAGCACGTACGCTTGGACGATGCGTCCGAGCGGGTTCACATCGTGATCCGCCACTTCGCTTCGCACCGGCTTCTGGGTGCGCAGATAAGAGATAACGGCGGTCAAGTCCTCGTCCGAAAGGTTGGCGTACGGCATGAATGGCAGCGCGGCCTGACCGTTCGGCTTCACCCCATAGCGAATGAGCCGCGCAATCTCTTCATCCTTGAGGCGGCCAATGCCCGTCTCCGCGTCCGTCGTGATGTTGGGAGCGCGAAACGTGCCAATGAGGGTGTGAAACTCCTTACCGCCCGTCATCGGTCGGCCGCGGAGCGAGGTCGCGGGCGGGTCCTTCGCGCCATGACACTCTCCACAGTGCGCGGCGCCTTCCACCAGGTATTGCCCTCGTTCGATCACCGCTAGATCCCGACTGGCGTGAATATTCGGGTAAGGGGCCTCGATCTTGCGAGTCGCGCGCACGTACGTGAAGACGCTCAGCGCCCCGACGACCACGGCGGCCCCGATACCGACCCGACCCATCCTCCGCTTCCAAGATGACTTCTGCATAGCTTGCCCCCCGAAGTGGAGCGCCCCAGGATTCTGTTACAGGGCGGTGTCGAAATATTTTTTGGGCCTCCGGCCGAGCAAGCCCTGTTGGAGGACACGAATGACCTGCTATTCTCCGGGCGTGACGCTGCTGGCGACTGACACTCCGGCTGAGCTCGTAGCCAAGGCCGGCGCCGGTGAGCGCGCCGCCGAGGAAGCGCTCTGTCAACGCTTTGCTCCCGCGGTGCGCGCTTTCGCGCGCCGCCGTCTGCGCGGTATCGACGCGATTGAAGAGTTCACGCAGGACGTGCTGCTCTTGTTGGTGGAGGCGGTGAGGGGCGGGCGAGTGGAGCAGGGCGACCGCGTCGGCGGCTTCGTGCTCGGCATCTGCCGCAACCTCGCGTTCGACCGCGCGCGGCAGCGCGAGCGTCGAGAGGCGCTGTGGCAGACTTACGGCGTCGTGCTGCAGACCGTATCCGTGCCAGCCGTGGAGTCGGAGCCGTACGAGATTGCCCATCTGGAAGATTGCGTGAGCCAGCTGTCGCGCCGGGCGCGCGAGGTGGTACGGCTCGGTTTCGTGGAAGCGCGCGATCACGAAGAGGTCGCGGCCGCGCTGGACATCACGCCTCAAAACGCGCGCGTCATGCGCCACCGCACGCTCGCCAGCCTGCGGGAGTGCATGGCCAAGCGAATGTCCTGGGAGGCGGCATGACCGCGGAGCGCGCTCCGTTCGAAGCCCTAGACGCTTACCAAAGCGGGGACATGGCTGAAGACGAAGCCACCGCCTTCGAGGAGGAGCTGTTCCTCGCAGCGGCCACCGGCGCCGCCCAAGAAGCGACATTCCTGGATAAAGTCAGCCGTATCATGCGTCACCTGGCCCCCCGCGGCGGCTTGGACGTGGGCAGCAGCCGCGCCCGGGTGGACGAGCTCATCGCCTCTGGGCTGCGCGTTCAAGTCATGGAGCCCAAGCGTGCCCGCGTGACGACCTTTCCAAAGATCGACGACGACGCGGAGCTCGTCATCACGCACGTACCGGTGGACGTGCGTGGCTACGACTCGGTAGACGTCATCGTCGAGAGGCCCGACGGCGAGAACCTCAAAGTCTTCCGAGACGTCGGCTGGGATCCGATCGACGGCACGGTGTACGCCGTGTGCGAGGCGCCGTTGGCACGCATCGCGGCCGCAGTCGGCATCATTCACTCGAGAGTGATCGGGTATCGGGCGGGGCAGCCGCACGTCATTGCCGAATTCGATACGATATCCGAGCAGTAGGCGGCGCGCGCCGCAGCCCCTTCGAGAAGGCTCCGGCGCGCGGTCTCGCCGCCGATCAGGCGACCGCGGTCGACGACTGGTTGCCCTCGCCGGAAGCGGGCTGCCCCGACTCGCGCGTGCCCAGGGCGGAGCGCGCGTCGCTGCGGGCGACGCTGCTCTCGTTGACTTTGACGCTGACGACGCGTGAAACGCCGGGTTCGCCCATCGTCACGCCGTAGAGCACGTCCACGCTCTGCATCGTCTTCTTGATGTGGGTGATCAAGATGAACTGCGAGCTGTGCGTCATGCTGCGGATCGCCTCGTTGTAGCGGGTGACGTTTGCCTCGTCCAAGGGGGCGTCGACTTCGTCCAAGATGCAGAAGGGCGAGGGGCGATGCTGGAAGATGGCAAAGATGAGGGAAACGGCGGTGAGCGCCTTTTCGCCGCCGCTCATGAGCTCGATATTGCCGAGCTTCTTGCCGGGCGGTTGGGCCATGATCTCCACGCCGCTGCCCAGGAGGTCGTCGGGATCGGTGAGAGTGAGCTCGGCCTTGCCGCCGCGGAACATCTTGTAGAACGTCTTCTTGAACAAGTCGTTGACGGCCTCGAACGTCTCTTTGAAGCGACGACGAGACTCCTTGTTCATGTGCTTGATGGCGTGCTCGAGCTCGATCAGCGCCTTCTCGATGTCCACCTTCTGATCGTTGAGCTCCTTGAAGCGGCGCTCGGCGTCGTCGTGCTCTGCCTTCGCGTCTAGGTTCACGGGGCCCATGCGGTCGATGAGCTGGGTGAGCTCGTCGATGCGGCGGCGCTGCTCGGCGTCCGGCGGCATGCGCATGTGGTAGTCGCCGACGACGCGCCGAAGGTCCAAGCCGCGGAAGCGCTCGCGCACCTTGGTGAGCAAGTGCTCGCGCTCGAGGCCGATGCGCTGCGCGGCCATTTCGTGCTTACGCACGGCTTCGTCCAGCGTTTCCAGCGCGTCGCGCAGAGCCTTGAGCTCCGACTCCTGACCGGCGAGGCTGCCGCGCACCTGCTCCAGCAAGGCGCGCGCTTCGGTGAGCTCCGCGTGGGCCAGCTTGGCGGCTTGAGTCGCGTCGATGCGCTGCTCCCGTGCGATGACGATGCGCGCGGCGGTTTCGCCGAACGCGGCCGACGCTTCGTCCAGCTCTTCGTCCAGCTTGTGCGCGCGCGCCTCCAGCTCCACGAGGGAACTGGCGACCCGCTCCAGGGCGGCGCGAGCGGCTTCCACCTGCTCCTTGACCTGCGCGAGGCGCACCTTGCGCTCGGTGACCAAGGAGAGCTGCGTGGCGACCCGCTCACGCCAGGCCGCGGCCGTGCTCTCCGCCCGCGCGAGCTCGATGTTGAGCTTGTCGAGCTCCGTGCGGAGAGCGTCCAGCTGGGCGCGCGATTCGCCTTCTTGCACTGCGGCCAGCTCTAGGGCTGCGTCCGTATCCGTCAGCTCCGTGGCCAGCTTGGCGATACGCGACTCCGCCCGGTCGATTTCGTTCAGGGCGCGGGCCAGATCCTTCTCGGCCGTGATGTGCGCGACCTCTCCGACGTGCGCCTGCTCACGCGCATGCTCGAGGGCGGTGCCCACCTCGGTGAGGCGTGCACGGAGCGCAGTGTGGTCGGCGTGCACGCGGGCGTGCTCGGCTTCCAGGCGAGTCACCTCGCCGCGGAGCTGCTGCATCTCGCGCTTCTGCTCGATCATGCCGCTCGCGACGTCGTCGCCACTGCCGCCGCTGACGACGCCGTCCGGACGCGCCACCGTGCCGTCCAACGCGACCGCGACCACGCCTTGCGTACGCGAGATCTCGACCGCGTCGCCCGCGGTCTGAACGTAGACGGCGTCACCCACCAGCGCGCGAAGCGACTCGTCACCTTCGGCGAACTTCAGCTTGTCCGCGATGCGCCCGAGCACGCGCGGGTCCGAGACGAGCTTAGGCTCGCTCAAGGCGAGCGTCGGCGAAAGCCCGATCACGTCCGCGCGACCGCGCGATGCTTTTTGTAGCTCCGCGAGGAGCTCCAGCCCTGCCGAGGTCTCGCTAACGACGACGGCTTGCAGCGTGCGCCCGAGCAGGCCCGCCACGGCCAAGGTCAGCTCTTCAGGAGCCTCCAGCCGGTCCGCGACCAAGCCCAAGACTCGCGCATCTCCCTTGCCGAGCAGCGCGCGGGCGCCCGCGCCGACGCCTTCCAAGCGACGATGCAGGTCTTCGAGCGCGCGAAGCCGGTTGCGCTTGATCGATAGCTCGTTCTTCGCAGTGTCGACGGAGCGCTCGCTGTCCAGCAATCCGGAGCGGAGGCCCTCCAGCTCTTTCTCGAGCTGTGCTTTCTCGTCCGCGCTGAGCTTCTTGCCCTCCGCGAACTCCTGCACGCTTTGGGTGAGGGCGAGCTTTCGAGCGACGTGATCCGCCAGCTCCGCCGTGACCTGATCGCGTTCGCTCGACATCTTATCGCGGCGGGTGCGGCCTTCCGCGACGCGTTGGGCGACGCCGTCGATGCGCGCCTCCGCGCCCGCGGCCAGCGCCGTGAGCTCGCCCGTCTTTCGCCGCAGCTCCATGACTTCGTCGCTGGCGCGCGCTTCCTCGCCTTGCAGCTCGGCGAGCGCTTCCGTTTCCGCGAGCGCGTCGGCTTCACGAGCGCGCTCGTCTTGCGAGAGGTCGTCGATGCGGGCGCTGAAATCCGCCTGCTCGTTCTTCAAGCCGGCGACCCGGGTGTGGATCTCTTCCAGCTCGTTACGGCCGCTGGAGATACGGTCGCCCAAGTGGGTGAGCCGGTCCCGCGAGCGCTCGATGTCCGCGTGCAGCGTGCTCACCTCGTTGTCCGCCTCGAAGGCGCGGCGTGAGGCTTCGTCGGTGCGCGACTCGGTGGCGCCCGCTTGCTCGCGCACGACCTCGATCTCGCTCTCCCGCTCGCGGAGGGCGGTGCGTGAAGAGCCGGCTTTTTCGCTGGCTTCGGCGAGCCCTTCCGTCTCCACCCGCTCCGTGACGATGAGCTCCAGCAAGCGATGGGAAGCGTCGTGCAAAGAGAGGTCGTCGAGCTCCTTGCGGTACTCGATGAAGCGCTCGGCCTTGGCGACCTGGCGTTTGAGCGAAGCGCGCGAGCGATCGATCTCGGACACGATGTCCGTGATGCGCAGCAGGTTCTGCCGCGTGAGATCCATCTTGCGCTCGGCTTGCTTACGGCGCTGCTTGTACTTGGTGATGCCGGCGGCCTCCTCGATGAACAGGCGTCGGTCTTCCGGACGCGAGCTCACGATTTGCCCGATGCGCCCCTGCTCGACGATCGAGTACGCCTTCGTGCCGACGCCGGTCCCGAGGAACAGCTCCGTCACGTCGCGCAGGCGTACCTGCGTCTTGTTCAGCAGGTACTCGCTGGTACCGTCACGGAATAGCCGGCGCGTAACCGCGATCTCCGGGTAGTCCTTGTACTCCGGGGGTAGGCTCTCCGCGTACTCCGGATTCGTGTTGTCGAAGGTGAGGGTAACCTCCGCCATGCCGTTCGGCCCGCGCGACTCCGAGCCGTTGAAGATGACGTCTTCCATGGCGCGGCCGCGCAAGTGCTTCGCGCTCTGCTCGCCCAGCGTCCACCGGATGGCGTCCACGATGTTCGACTTGCCGCAGCCGTTGGGCCCGACGATGCCGACGATGTCGTGGTCGAAGTGGATGACGGAACGGTCCACGAAGGACTTGAATCCCGTGATCTCGAGCTTCTTGATGTGCATTCAGCCTGTCCTCGACGAGTCGGAAGTTGGTCTATGGTACCCCAAGCGGGTCGGCGCACCGACCGGCTCGGACGCCGTGGCAACGTACGTCACTACATGTATCGTCACGTCGCTCACCACGTATCTACGCTCCTGAACGGACGCGCACAAGGGCGATTCTCAACTTTCCCCCAGATTTGCTCGAACCCCTATCCTTTGGGCAGTGGTGATCCGTTCAGCCCTATACGTTGGGCGGTCAGGGCTGGTCAACCGGGTGTCTCGGGCGCGCTTAAATAGGTGACAGGTCCGGCCGGTACCCCAACGGGTCGTGGGTAGGCGCCGTCGCGAAGCGGCGCCAGCGCCGTTTGGCTGGGTCGTATCCAGTGCCGTTGAGCCCCTCGGAGCAGATGAGGAGGCGAACCTAGGCGTTGACAACGGGACGGCCCGGAATCATTTCAAAACGAGCGATGACTTACGAATACGCCTGCACCGCCTGCGGCCACGCCTGGGAGGCGGAGCAGTCCATCAGTGCCGCCGCCCTCACCGAATGTCCTCAGTGCCACGAGGCGACTGCGAAGCGCCAGGTGTCCGGCGGTGCAGGCTTCATTCTCAAGGGTGGTGGCTGGTACGCCGACCTCTACAGCAGCTCCGGCGGGGGCGCCAAGAAGGCGGAGCCCGCTAGCAGCAGCCCCACGAGCGACAGCTCGTCATCCAGCACTACCACGAAGACGGATTCGGCGGCCTCGACCACGAGCACTAGCAGCACGCCTTCGACCGGCTCGAGCACCGGAGCTTCGAGCACCTGATGAGCGCCGACTCGCGACGCAGCACGCCGGAGCTCCGCACGGAGATCGCGCGGCTGGATCGCGAGATCTTGGAGCGCTTGGAAGCGCGCGCTCGCGCCTCCAAAGAGATTCGCACGCGCTCAGAAAGTGAGCCAGCCGCGGACGTGACGGATCGCGACGCGCTTTCCACGCTCACGTCGCACGCCAGCGGTGACTTGCTGCCCGACTCGCTGAACGCCATTTTCGGCGCGATCCGCGCGTCAGCACGAGCCATCGAGCAGGCGCCGCGCGTCGCGTACCTAGGGCCGGAAGGCGGCTTTTGTCACGTGGTGAGCCGCGCGCATTTCGGTGCGGGCGGTTCGTTCACCGAGTCCGTCACGGTCCGAGACGCGCTGGAAGAAGTGGCGCGCGGTCGCGCGGCTTGCGCTGTTTTTCCCTTCGAATCGTCGTCGGACGGGTTGGTGCAAACCTCCGTCACGGCCCTGACGGATACAGACCTCGTCATCGTTGGCGCTCGCACGCTGCCGCAGATGCTCGAGCTCATGGGGCGAGCCGGCTCCCTCGGGGACATCGAGAAGGTTTACACGACGCCGGCCGGCCACGCGGCGTGCCAGCGCTTCTTGGACGCGGAGCTCCCGCGCGTCTCCGTCATCGATGTACGGTCGATGAGGGTGGCAGCCGAGCTCGCGCACGAGGACGCTACCAGCGCTGCGGTTTTGCCGGAGCCGACCGGACGCGACCACTCGCTCGAGGTCCTGCGCCAAAACGTGGGGGACGCCCCGGACACGAAGATGCGTTACGCGATCGCGGCTCCGCGCCCCGCCAGCCGTTCGGGCGCGGACGTGACGTGCCTGCTGTTCAGCATCGACGACAAGCCGGGCTCGTTGTTCGACATCCTGCGCCACTTCGCGGAGCGTGGGATCAACCTGCGCCGGCTGCACTCGCGCCCCGCCGGTCGCGAGTCGTGGGACTACGTTTTTTACGTGGAGATCGGCGGGCACGCGACGGACCGCGGCGTGATTACCGCACTCGAAGCCGTGAAAAAGAGCACGCGGTACCTGCGGGTGCTGGGGTCCTTTCCGCAAGAAGCCTGAGCAAGCGCGGCGCGAGCACAACGTCGGGCGATGATGTAGGCTGCCCGCCGCATGGCTTTGGTGATCCCGACAATCGAAGGCTTGGCTCCCTACGAAGGGGGCAAGCCGATAGAAGAGCTGGCGCGCGAGCTGGGCATCACGGACGCGGTGAAGCTCGCGTCGAACGAGAACCCGCTGGGCCCGAGCCCGCGCGCGCTGGAGGCGGCCATGCGGGTGATGGCGGACTCGCACCGGTACCCGGACGGCGCCGCTCACGATTTGCGCGTGAAGCTCGCGACCAAGCATGGCGTGGGAATGAACGAGGTGCTGCTCGGCGCGGGCTCGAACGAGCTGCTCGACTTGGCCGTGCGCGTCTTTTGCACGCCCGAGAGCCACATCGTTTTCGCTGATCCGGCGTTCGTCGTCTATCGCATCGCGGCGTTAGCTTGCGGCGTGCCGTTCACGGCCGTGCCGCTCACCGCGGAGCTGCGTCACGATCTGCCGGCGATGGCCGCCGCGGTCACGCCGCAGACGCGGCTCATGTTCGTCGCGAACCCCAACAACCCGACCGGCACTCACGTCGGCCGCGCGGCGGTGGAGAAGCTCCTGCGCGAGGTGCCGCCGGAAGTGATCATCGTCATGGACGAGGCGTACCTGGAGTACGCGGACGCTTCGGATTACCCGGACAGCTTGCAACTGCGCGGCTTGCGTGAGCGGCTCTTGGTGCTGCGCACTTTCTCGAAGATTTACGGCCTGGCCGCGTTTCGGGTCGGCTACGCGGTAGGGCCGAAGCATCTCATCGACTACATGAACCGGGTACGGGCCCCGTTCAATGTGAGCACGCTGGCGCAAGCCGCCGCGGCCGCCGCGCTGGACGACCAGCCGCACGTGCAGAAGGCGCGGGAGCTGAACAGCCGCGAGCGCGAGCGCGTGACGGTTGCGCTTGGCGCACGAGGCCTCAAGGTGGCGCCGAGCCAAGCCAACTTCGTGCTGGTGGACGTCTTGCGGCCTGCGCGCCCGGTGTACGACGCGCTACTGAAAAAGGGCGTCATCGTGCGGCCTTTCGCGAGCTTGCCCACTTCCTTGCGCGTCACCCTCGGAACCGAGCGCGAAAACGATCGGTTTTTGAACGCGCTCGCGGAGGTGTTGTCATGATGCGGCGTCTGGTGGTCGCCGCGCTCGCCGCGCTCACGGTGGCCGCCTGCGCCAAGAAAGAGGACGTGATCGTCCACACGGCGCAAGGCAAAGAGAAGACGACGGTCGAAATCGATTCGGATCCCCTGGCGCTGTTGCCGGGCGGCGCGATCACGGTCGGCGTGCTGGATACGGAGGCGCTGTTCGCCTCGCAGTTCGGCGACAAGCTGCTGGAGGTCGCCAAGCGGCGCGCGCCCGTGCCGGACGCGGCCGGTTACGATCCGAAGCGGGACCTGAAAAAGGCCTATTTCGGTGTGTACTCGATGCAGGGGGCGGACGTGGCCGGCGTAGCCCTGGGTACCTTCGACCCGCAGAAGATCGAAGCGGCCGCGGACGGTGTCCAGAAAACGCCGCAAGGGGTGCCGGTCACGAAGACGACATACGCCGGTCGCGCGCTGTACACGGCGGAGAGTGTCGGATTCACCGTCTTGACCACGCGAACCGCGCTCTTCGGCAACCAAACCGGCATTCGCCGCTCGCTGGATCGCATCAAGGACGGAACGGCGAAGCGAGAGCTGTTGCCCTGGGCGAACAAGGTGCTGGCGCAACAGAACGTGCCGTTCGCGTTCGGCTCGAACCTGAAAGACAACCCGGTGCCGAACGCGCTCCGGAGCCGCCTCCCATTCTTGGACGGCGTCGAGACGCTGTCCGTCATCGGCAACTTCGCCTCGCCGGGCGTCAACTTGGCGGGAACGCTCGTGTATCCGGACGAGGCGACCGCGAAGGTGGGCGCCGGGAAAGTGGAGGAAACCAAGGCAATGTTGGCCACTTACACACCTTTTCTGGCGCTGCTCGGCATCCCTCAGCCCGTCCGTAAGCTCGAAGCGGAGGCGGTCGGTAAGGAGGGCCACTTCGTCGCGGGCATCGACGCGGTGGCGTTCTCGGCCCTGCTCGCGCGCCTGGACGACTTGATCGGCTCGTTGCCCAAAGCTCCTCCCCAGCCCGTGTCACAATGAATAGCGCTCCCGCATGCCGTCACGCCTGATCGTCCGCCCCGCGCAGAAGCCGCTCCGCGGCAGCGTGCCCGTCCCCAGCGATCGCAGCATCACGCACCGCGCGTTGATCTTGGCGGCGCTGTCCAATGGCCCGTGCGAGCTGCGGGGCTTCGCCTACGGAAGCGACAACCTGGGCATGCTCCGCGCGCTCGCGGCGCTGGGGGTGCGCTACGAAGACGACCAGAAGGGGACGCTACGAATCCGCGGCGTCGGCTTGCGGGGGCTCACGGCGCCGACGGCGCCGCTCGACTGCGGCCATTCGCCGACGACCGCGCGGCTCCTCACCGGTGTGCTCGCTGGGCAGCCGTTCGAGACCAAGCTGGTGGGAACTGGCAGTAATCAACGCCGCCGTATGCGCGCGGTCACGGAGCCGCTCGCCAAGCGAGGCGCGCAGATCCTCGGCACGCCGCATCCGGACGATCCGAGCGAAGTGTGCCTGCCGCTGGTTATCGGTCCGCTCACGACGGAGCGGCTCGCGCCCCTGGACTACGTGCTCAGCCGGCCCAACGACCACGCCAAGGGCGCGCTCCTGCTCTCTGGTTTGTTCGCGTCCGGCCCGACGCTCATTCACGAGCCCGTGCTCTCGCGTGACCACACCGAGCGACTGCTGAGCGCCCTCGGGCTGCCCGTGCAGGGCGTCGGTTCCGCCGTGAGCCTCCACCCCCCGGCCGATCCGCTCGCGATCCGCGGCTTCGTGGCCGACATCCCCGGCGACATTTCAGCGGCCGCGTTCGTGCTCGCGGCGGCGCAGCTCGTGCCGGACAGCAGCGTGAGCACCCGCCGCACGGGTTTGAACCCGACGCGCGCGGGCATCTTGGACATGATCCGCCTGTTCGGCGGCAGGAGCGGAATCACTCCGACGGGTGATTCGCTGGGAGAGCCGTACGGCGAAGTGAGCTCGGTATGCGCGCCGCTACGCGGCATTCGCATCTCCGGGGAGCTCGCGCTGCGCGGTATGGACGAAGTGCCGGTCGCGTGCGTGCTGGCCGCCCGCGCGCGTGGCATCACGGAAATTTCCGACGTGGCCGAGCTGCGAGACGAAGTCTCGGACCGGCTCCACGCGCTTTGCCGCCTTCTCCGGGCGTTTGGGGTCACCGTCTCGGAGAAGCCGGACGGCTTGGTCATCGAAGGCTCCCCGGAGCGCCCGCTGAAGGCGGCGCGGGTGAGCTCCGGCGGTGATCACCGCATCGCTATGGCGGCGGCGTTGCTCGCGCTTGCCGCCGACGGAGAAAGCGTGATTGATGACGCGGACCCCATCGCGGTGAGCTTCCCACGCTTCGTCGGAACCTTGCGGGCGCTGGGCGCGGAAATAGAGGTCCAGCAGTGAACGCCCCGCGCAGGAGAAAACCGGTCGTCGCCATCGATGGTCCCGCCGGCGCCGGCAAGAGCACCGTGACGCGCAAGGTGGCGGAGCGGTTGGGCTACCTCATCGTGGATACGGGCGCGCTGTACCGCGTGGTGGCGCTAGCGGCTGAACGCGCGGGCGTCTCTTTCGATGACGAGGCGCGCGTCACGGGCCTTTCCGACGCGCTGGTGGCGGACAACGCGGTCCAGCTGCGGCGCGGAGTGGACGGCGTGAGCCAGGTGCTGCTGCGCGGGCAGGACGTGTCGCTCGCGATTCGCGCGCAGAGCATCGGGCAGGGTGCAAGTCAGGTCTCGGCGTTCCCGGGCGTGCGCGACTCGCTGCTCGAGCTGCAACGCGCGCAGGGAAGGGAAGGCGGCGTCGTGCTCGAAGGTCGTGACATCGGCACCGTGGTTTTTCCGGACGCAGAGGCGAAGTTCTATCTCACCGCGAGCGTGGACGTGCGCGCCCAGCGCCGCCGAGACGAGCTGGCCGCGCGCGGCACGCCGCCGACCTTGGCGGAAGTGCTGAGTGAGGTCACCGAGCGCGATCGTCGCGACAGCACGCGGCCCATTGCGCCGCTCCGCCAGGCGGATGACGCGCTGCTGGTAGATAGCTCCAGCTTGTCGATCGAGCAGGTGGTCGAGCAAATCGTGGCGTCGGTCAAGAGCGTGGAGCGCAAGCTCTCACCGACCTCGTAGCCGCGCATGCGCCGGCGGGAGCTGCTCTTCGGCATGGCGGCGCTGAGCGCGGCGTGCGGTCCGCGACGTTTGCCACCGCCTCCGCCCGCGCCGCGCGTCGTGGCGGCGGCAGAGCTGATTCCTCCCGATCTCGACGTGATCGCGCGGCTCGACATGGCGAAGATGAAAGCCGCGCTCGGCGGCCTCACACCTCAGCTCTTGTCACGCGAGGTGCTGGCGCGCGGCAACGCGGATGGCGAGGAGCCGGAAGAGCTCGTGGTTGAGTCGCTGCTCGAGGCCGACGTCGTTTACCTCGGCTACCGACCAAGCTCGCTCTTCTTGCCGCTGGATCGCGTGCTCGCTCTTCAAGGGCGCTTTTCGCCGATCACCAAGACGCCCCCCGGCTTTCTGGGAGGGATCGACCTGGGCGCCGACGTTCGCTACTGGGACCGGCAACGGACGAAGCCGCTTGCGCGTTCCGCCTCCGCCCGGCTTTACGCGGCGGGGGACCGCGTGCGCGCGTTCGTCTCCGAGGCGGAGCTGGACGCGGTGGAGCGCGCGCTCGACCGCTTGGGAGAGCCACGCTCGCTCTCGGCGCCGGAGGAGGGCGCGCTCTCATTGGCGGCGCGACCGCGTTTGCTCGGTAAGCTCGTCAGCGGCACGCTGCGCGAGCTCTTGGAAGACTCCCGGTCGCTCGAGCTGGTCATCGATTTGGAGTCGGACATGGCGTCGCTACGCGCGTCGCTGCAGACATCGTCGCCCGAGCACGCCGAGCGGCTTGCCAGTGCGGGACGCGCCGTCGTGCAAGCCGCGCTCGGCGAAAGGGCGAAGCGCGCGGAGATGCGCGCGGTGGAGAGCCGCGTATCGTTCACGCTCCGGCTCCCCCGTGAGGAGCTGGCGGCGCTCTTGCCGCGTGGTACCGTCCCGCCGCCATGAGCGAAGCCGTGATCGACCGTCCCGCGTGGCGCACCTCCTTTCGGGTCTTGATCGCGGGCGCGCTCGGCCTCGCGGCAGTCGCGTTCGTGGCGGGTCGCTACGTCTATTTCAATTACGGCGGCTACCGGCCGCTCGCGCTGGCGCACGTCCCGCAGACCATGCGCTACCGCGCGCGGGTGGATTTCACCGATCAGCAGCGCGCACCCGCGCTCGCCCCGCTCCTTCGCTCGCTGGACCCTCGGCACGCGCGGCTGCCGGCTTTGGAGAAGAAGCTCGGCGTCTCCGGGCCCGCCGTGGTGCGGGAGCTGGCGTTCGGGGCCGGACCGGACCCCTTCGACTTCGTCTTGGTGTTTGGCCTGCAGCTGCAGGCCGGGACAGGCCAATCCCCGGCGCAGGCCGTGTGCGCGGTGCTGAGCGAGGACGGAATCCGCTCTGAGCCGACTCAGAACGGCTGTTCGTGGGGGGACGGCGGAATCGTAGCGAGCACCCCGCAGGGCGCGCTCGTGATCGCCAGCCGGGCTGCGTTGGTCAAAGGGCTACTAGGAACTCCGGATATAGGAGATCGCTTGGGATTTTCCGGGCCTTCGGTGCGAGGCGTGGCGCCCGAGCCGGCGGAGCTAGGTCGCGAAGCCTCCACGCTCGCGCAGCGCATTTCCGCCAAGTACCCATGATCTTGGAGTCATAGTCAGCCGCGCGGCGGGGGAAGTCGCGGTCATGGACGGGGGACGAGATTGAGTCGGATCGAACGCCGACCGCGTGAGGCCGCGTAAACGCCCGACTTTTGAGGTTTGACGACCGGGGCTCCGTGCGCTACCAGAGCGCGTCCGTCGCGGGACTTGTGTCCGCCCTCTGGCTCGGTCAGTGGCGCTACCCAGAGTCCGCGGGACGCAAGGAGGCACTGTTATCACTAATGACTGAAACTCAAACCACCAACCAGAACAAGGGCGCGGACCTCGCCGGTTTCGCCGCCATGTTCGAAGCCACGCAAGCTGCCACCCCGAACGGCCAAATGGGCGGAGAAGGGGAAATCGTCAGCGGCTTGGTCGTGCAAGTAAATCGTGACAGCGTTGTCGTCGACATCGGCGGCAAGAGCGAAGGCGTGATCTCGAAGAGCGAGTTCGTCGACGCCGTCGGAGCCTTCAACGTCAAGGCCGGCGATCGAGTCGACGTGTTCATCGAGAGCCGTGAGAGTGACGATGGCCTGATCTCCTTGTCCAAGGAGAAGGCCGACAAGATGAAGGTGTGGGACGAGATCTCGAGCGCGTGCGAGCGTGACGAGATCATCGAAGGCACCATCAGCCAGCGCGTGAAGGGCGGCTTGTCCGTGACCATCCGCGGCGGCGTGAAGGCGTTCTTGCCCGGCTCTCAGGTGGATCTGCGGCCGATCCGCAACCTGGAGAAGCTGATTGGTCAGACCTACCAATTCAAGGTCATCAAGTTCAACAAGAAGCGCGGCAACATCGTGCTCAGCCGCCGCGTCTTGCTCGAGCGCGAACGCGACGAGCTGAAGACCAAGACCCTGCAGACCCTCGAAGAGGGCATGGTCGTGACCGGCACCATCAAGAACCTCACCGAGTACGGCGCGTTCGTCGACCTCGGCGGTATCGATGGCCTGCTGCACATCACGGACATGTCTTGGGGTCGCGTCAATCACCCCGGAGAGGTGTTCAAGGTCGGCGACGAGGTCACCGTCAAGGTCCTCAAGTACAACGCCGAGACCGAGCGCGTCTCCCTGGGTCTGAAGCAGACGCAGGAAGATCCGTGGAACCACGTGGAAGAGGCCTACCCGCTGGGCAAGCGCGTCCGCGGCAAGGTCATGAGCCTGACCGACTACGGCGCCTTCGTGGAGCTGGAAGCGGGCGTCGAAGGCCTCATTCACGTGAGCGAGATGAGCTGGACCAAGAAGGTCAAGCACCCGTCCAAGCTCATGGAGATCGGCAACGAGATCGAGTGCCAGGTGCTCGAGGTCGACGCGCGCGCCAAGCGCATCAGCCTCGGCCTCAAGCAGCTCGAGCCGGATCCCTGGAGCCTCTTCACGGACAAGTACAAGCCCGGCGACAAGATCGGCGGCAAGGTCCGCTCGCTCACCGACTACGGCGTGTTCGTCGGCATCGAAGACGGCGTGGACGGCATGGTCCACAAGACGGACCTCAGCTGGACGGTCAAGGTCAACAACCCGGCCGACTTCTACAACAAGGGCGACGACGTCGAGGCCATCATCCTCTCGATCAACCATGACGAGAAGAAGGTCAGCCTGGGCGTGAAGCAGCTGTGGGACGACCCCTGGCCCACGCTCATGGACAAGTACAAGTCCGGCGTGGTCGTGGAAGCGGCGGAGATCATCTCCGTGGCGGACTACGGCGCGTTCGTTCGCTTGGAAGAGGGCGTCGAAGGCATCATCCCGAACGGGGAGATTCCGGCCGATGCAACGCTTTCGCGCGGCGACAAGGTCAAAGCCGAGATCTCGAACGTGGACAGCATGGACCGTCGCTTGACGCTCAGCATGCGTGCCCCCGGTACGAGCGACAAGGCGGAGCATGTCCAGGTGCTCAAGCGTGAGTCGGCGGGCAAGGGCGCGACCCTGGGCGATCTGCTCAAGGACAAGCTCGGCTCGATCAAGACGAAGGAAGCCGCACCCTCGGTGCCGCCGCCTGCGCCGACCTCGGACGACGATACGTGAGCCACGTGGCGGGAACGGTCGGCAGGATTTCAGTCTAGGTGACCGTTCCCGTAAGCGTCAGAGAGCCGCCGTCTACTCGAGGTAGCGGCGGCTGGACACGGCCTCGGGTCGTGTTCCTCGCAGTGAGCAGCGTGACGATCGTCACGCTGCTCGTCTGCGTGCGCGAGGTGCTGCTGCCGTTCATTCTGGCGCTCATCATCGCGTACGTGCTCGCCCCGCTCGTGGAGCGGGTAGAGCGCCTCAAAGTCCCTCGCGCCGCCGCGATTCTCATCGTTTACGCGGTCACGCTGGGCAGTATTTATCTCTCGATCGCGAGCATCGCGCCGCGCATCGTAGAAGAGTCTTCCAAGTTTCTGCGCGAAGCTCCCTCCCTGGCGGAGAAGCTTCAGGCGCAATACGGCCCCCAGCTCGAGCAGTGGGTCGAAGGTTTCCGTAACCGCTCGCGTCCCAAGGCGCCCGCGGAAGAGCCCGCCGCCGTCACCGTCGCCAACAAGCCGGACGGCAGCGTGGAGCTCCGTGTCGGAAGCGGAGTCGAGGTCGTGCAGCAGGGGCCGGGCCATTGGCGCGTCGGGCCCGCGGTTCACAAGGCCGAGAAGTTCAAGGTCAGCGACCTAACTACGCGCGGCATCAACGAAGCCGTCAGCTACATCCAGCGCAACGGGCTCGAGCTCCTGTCGATCGGCAAGCTCGTCATCAGCACGATTGCGCGCGGCATCTTCCTCTTGTTCATGACGCTCATGGTCGCGGGCTACATCATGGCCACGCGCGAGAGTATTCTCGGTTTCTTCCGCTCGCTCCTCCCGGCGCGGTCGCGTATCAGCTTCGACCGGCTGCTGTGGCGGATGGACCGGGGACTTTCCGGAGTCGTGCGTGGGCAGTTGCTCATCTGCTTGGTGAACGGCGTCCTGTCGGCGCTCGGCTACGCGATGTTCGGGCTCAAATACTGGCCCATTCTCTCGATCCTCTCCGGGGTCATGAGCATCGTGCCGATCTTTGGCTCGATCTTGAGCAGCGTGCCGGTGGTGCTCATCGGCCTGACCCAGGATTTCTGGACCGCGCTTTGGGTGCTGCTCTGGATCATCGGCATTCACCAGGTGGAGGCCAACCTCCTCAACCCGAAGATCATCGGGGTCGCGGCCAAGATCCACCCCGTCTTGGTGGTGCTCGCGCTCATCATTGGCGAGCACTATTTTGGCCTGTGGGGCGCGCTCCTGGCCGTGCCGGTGCTCTCGATTCTGCAGAGCATTTTCAATCATTTCCGCTTCGAAACCATGCCCGACGCCCCGCCAGATTCGCTGCTCCCGCCCACGGGTGGACCCGCGCGGACTTCGTAGCGTGCGGATCGGTGCTACAGACCCTCGCAGCAGGAGACTTCCGGTTTGGCACGAGAGACCCGCAAGCTAAAAAGAGCTCAGAGCACCGCGCCGAGCGCCGGTAAGGTCGCCCGAGAGGCGACCAAAGCGCCCGCGCGAAGGGCGGAGATGCCGGATCCGCTCGCAGGCGGGCAGATCAAGGCCATGCTCACGCGGCTGGGCCTCATTGCGCTGGGGGTTTGGATCCTCTTCGGCTCCATCTCGGCTTTCCTCTCGTCGCCGTGGAACAAGGTCGTGCTCGCCGTGCCGGCGCTGCTCACCGTCGTGGGCGTCGGCCTCGTGGTGTGGACGCTTCGTCAAGCGAAGACGGCTCGCGGCGTGGCTAGCATCCTCAGTAACGTGGAGACGGACGAAGATCGCAAGGCGGCGCTCGCCAAGCTCTCCACCGACTTCAAAAAGGGGGACACCGCGGCCGTGTTCGCCCGCGCTCAGCTGGAGCTGCAGGACGACCCGAAGAAGGCGCTGGCGACGCTCGAGAGCATCGACCTCAGCAAGGTCATGGCGCCCGTCGCCGACGAAGCGCGCGGGCAACGGGCGATGATTCACCTCACGCAGGGTGAAGTCTCCCAAGCGCGGCAGCTGGCGGACAACATCGACCTCAGCCGGCACCAGGACGCCCGCACCCGCGCCATGCTCGCCTCGGTCGTGGCCGAAGCTTGGGCGCGCTCGGGCGACGCAAAGAAGGCCACGGAGACGCTCGGCCTCTTCGACCCCGAAGAGAGGACGTTCGACCAAATCCGCCCCCAGCTCTACCGGGCCATGGCCTACGCCGCCGCGTACGAGAGCGATATGGGCGCCATGCGCAAAGCCTTGCGCAAGCTCCTCAACATCGACATACGGCTGCTGGGCGGCTTCATGATGAAGAAGACCCACCCGCTGCTGCAGAAGGAAGCGAAGAAGCTCCTCGAGCAAAGCGGCCAGGTTCCGAAGAAGATGGTCGTGCAGCGGCGCGTCTAGCCGCGCGGCATCTGCGAGTAGGTCGGCTACAAATTCGCGACGGTCGCGCGGCCGAGTGGCTTGACGGCTACTTCCGGCAGCAGCTCCGCGAAGCTGAGCACGCGCACTTCCGGCAGCTCCGGTTCCAAGAGCTTACGCACGAAGCGGCGAATGTCCGGCTGGGTCAGAATCACCACGGGTGAGGTTTCGGCGGCGTGGTGGCTGATGCCGCGCCGCACCGCGGAGACGATGTCGCGCGTCGCGATGGGGGCCAGAGCCAGGTAGGCGCCCGCAGGCGTGCGCGTGATGGCGCCGCGAATCGTCTCTTCGATGTGGGAGTCGAGCAGCAGCACCGGTAGCTCACGGGCGCCGCGCGTGAGCGAGTGCGTGATGGGGCGACGCAGCTGAGCGCGCACGAATTCCGCGAGCGTGAGCGGATCCTTCTCGGCCGCGCCGACGATGGACAGCGCTTCCAGGATGGCGCGCAAATCCCGGATGTTGACGCGCTCTTCGACGAGGCGGCGCAGGATGTCCGTCAGTTGGATGAGGCTGATCGGCTTGGGTACGACTTGGCGGACGCTCGCTGGCGAGATCTGCTCGAGCTCATCCAAGAGCGCTTGCACCTCCGACAACCCCAAGAAATCCGAGGCGCGGCGATCGAGGGCGGGCAAGAGCTCCTGCAACAGGTGCTGCGCCAGCCCTTCGTCCGTGACGGATTGGGGGAAGACGACGAGGAGCGCCGGCACTTCGTGCAGGGCGAGAACGGCGTGTCGCTCCGGTAGCACCTCCGACACCACGACGCGGCCGGCCGGGAGAGGCACGCCACGGTCTCGGAATACGAGCTCGCGCGCCGCGGCCAGCGCCGCGCGGAGACCGGGACGCCGCACCTCGTTCCCGCGCTGATCATCGTCGAGGAACGGCTCCAAATCTTTGGAGACCTCGACCGCCCACGGCACCACCAGCGGTACGAAGCGGGGTTGAGCTTCCGGCCCCGGGCGGCGCTGGATCGGCTCCGGCTGCAGGCGTTCTCGCTCCGCGCGCAGGCTCTTCAATCGCGCGCGCGAAGCGGCGAACATGAGGGTTCCGATCGCCAGAAAGGGCATGCCGGGTAGCCCCGGAACGAGAGCCAAGCCGAGCACGAAGAAGCTGCCGACCCGCAGCGCCTGCGGCTGGCCGAAGATCTGCCCCGCCAGCTCCGCGCCCAGGGGCGTCTCGTTCTCTTCGCTGGCGACGCGCGTCACGAGAACACCGGCGGCCGTCGCCATGACGAGGGCCGGAATTTGCGTGACGAGCCCGTCGCCGATCGTGAGCAAGCCGTAGCGCTTGAGGGCCGCGCCAAGCTCCATGTCGCGCTGACCGACGCCGATCGCGATGCCGCCCAGAAGATTGATGATCGTGATGATGAGTGACGCGATGACGTCGCCCTTCACGAACTTCATCGCGCCGTCCATGGCGCCATAAAACTGGCTTTCGCGCAGCAAAGAGCGGCGCCGCCGGCGCGCTTCATTGCCGTCGATGCTGCCGGAGCGCAGCTCGGCGTCGATGGCCATCTGCTTGCCGGGCATCGCGTCCAGCGTGAAGCGCGCGCCCACTTCGGCGACTCGCTCGCTGCCTTTGGCGATCACTACGAACTGAATGATGGTGAGAATGAGAAAAATGACGCCGCCAACCACGTAGTTGCCGCGCACCACGAACTGCCCGAACGCGCGAATGACGTCGCCCGCGTCGGCTTGCAGCAAGATCAAGCGACTGGACGAAACGTTGAGCGCGAGGCGAAAAAGCGTGGTGATGAGCAGCAGGGTGGGGAAGGCGGCAATTTTCAGCGCCTCTCCGACGTAAAGCGCGACGAGCAGCACCGCGACCGAGCAAGCCAGGTTGGACGCGATGAGCAAATCCAACATCCAGGTCGGTAGCGGCACGACCATCAACGCGACGATCGCGATCACGAAGCCAGCCAACGCTGCGTCCGCTACACCGAAGCGCTGCCGCTGCGCACGCAAAGCCAAGGTTTGGGCCGAAGCCCCCGCCGGTGCGGCCGGAGCCGCTGGTGCCGTCATCTCGAATGCAGCTGAATTCAGGGTGCCGGAGGCGTCAAGTCGTGGACCGAGCCCGCACCGTCAGCTAGGCCGCGAGAGCGCGCGCAAGCGCCCGGCGTGGCTGCGGCGCCGTCAGCAGCGCGACGCCCTCAGGATGGTGCAGTAAAGAGGCCGAGCACGCCCGTGTAGAGCTGCAGTGACGGCTTGCCTCCCACTTCCGAAACCTCGAACGACGACTGCATGCCGGCGAGCGGCAGCTCTCCGAGCCGCGCTTTGAGGATTTTGAGGTCCACGTCGCGTTGGCCGTACAGGCTGGAGCCGCGACCGGCGCAGTTGATGTAGATGGCGAAGCGCGGGGCCGCGCCGTGCGCTTCTCTCAGCACGTCGCGCACGGCAGACTGCAGATCTTCGCGCGCCGCCTTGGCGTCGCGCACCGCGAACGCGAGGCGCATTCCGGGGCGCACCTCGTCCGAAATGAGGAGCCCACGCCGCACTGGATCCACCCCTTGCACGGCGCGCAGCAGCACGTTCGGCCGTTCCGGGGTGCGCCCTGGATCCAGCGCGGGGTCACGAGCTGAGGCTTCGGGCGAGAGCGGCGGTGCGAGGGCAACGAAGACGAGCGGCTGATCCTCCAAGTTGCCCGCGACCGAGCTCAACACCTCGAGCGCGGGCGCGCCTTCGATCTCGAGTACCATCGAGCCGCGCGTTTTGGAGATGACCTTGAGCGGCATGAGCAGCCGACACGCGGCCGATGCGCGCACGAGCGGCGTCGCGATTCCGCGGAGGACGATACCGCCGGCGGAGCCGCGATGGAGCTGCCCGTCGGCGCCGATGGCAAGGACAGGCGCGTCACCCACCGTGCCGGCGCCGAACACGCGCGTACGCCGGAGGTCGCTCAACGGCTCCAGCACGTGGGGGGCAAGTCCGTTCGGCTTGGCGAACACGAGCGCGGTGATGTTTCGCCCGCTGCTCTCACTCTGGCGGATGGACTCCGAAAGTTGGCTACCGACCGCCTCCGCGTTTTGACCCGTGACGCTGAACGGCTCCGCGCTCCCGCCGCTCCAGATGAGACCGGTCGCCGCGGACTGACCCTCCACCTCGCCGCGCTCGGAGAGGACGCCGGCTCCGGCCGCCAAACAGACCGGGAGGCCGGGCACGGCGTGGGCCACGGCGCGGCCTAGCTCCACTAATCGCTCTCCGAGCGCTCCGGCTGCGAACACGACCGCACCGCTCGGCCGGGTGACGCGCCGGGCCGCCTGCGCGTAGGCGCGGGCGGCTTTTTCCGGATCTTCCCCGGCAAAGCTGAAGCTGTGGGCCGTGACCATAGGTGTGGGGCGGGCGGGCGAAAGCGATGAAAGCGGCGAAGGGCCGGGTGGGAGGCGATGCTAGACCTTTCGCTTCGGCAAAACATTTCCTATTTTGGTCGAGAATGTCCGAGGCGCGCTCCCTTCGCATGCACTCCTTCGGCGCTTCGGACATTGGTCGCCGCCGCACCACGAACGAGGACGCCTACCTGTGCGACGACGACCTAGGCCTCTGGGTCGTCGCCGACGGCATGGGCGGGCACGCCGCGGGTGAGGTCGCGAGCCAGGAAGCGATCGATACCGTGCACGGCATGGTGCGGCGCGGCAAGACGAGCCTCAAGCTCGAAGGGCCCCTCACGGACGAGCGCAGCCGGGCGGCCGCTCGGCTACTCGAAGGTGCCGTGCAAGCCGCGACGTACATCGTCTACGCCATGGCCGAGATCGATCGGGGTAAGGCCGGCATGGGCACGACCATTACCGCGATGATGCGCTTCGGCGGCGCCCTCGTCACCGCCCAAGTCGGCGACAGCCGCATCTATCGCGTTCGCGGCGACGAGGCGGTGCAGCTCACGGAAGATCACACGCTCATCAATTGGCAGCTCAAGCAGGGCATCATCACGCCGGAAGAGGCGCGGGTCAGCAAGCAGCGCAACGTCATCACCCGGGCCGTGGGTAGCCGCGACTATGTCCAAGTAGATACGACGGTTTCCGAGCCAGAGCTCGGGGATACGTTTCTGATCTGCAGCGATGGCCTGCATGGCTATCTCCGTACGGAAGAGATACCGGCTATCATCGCGGAAGGCGGCGACTCTTCGGTGAAGACGCTCATCGACTTGGCTAACGGTCGCGGCGGCAAAGACAACATCACCGCCATCGTCGTCCAGGTGAGCTGAGGCTGCGGACCCGGGAATAGGGGGAGGCCGTGTTTCTGTTGGGGCCGCCCCGCTGGGCGGCCCGTAACCGGGCCTCCCCCCCAAGAAGCCGCACCTTCGCCTTCCGAGCGGGAGCCAACGCTGACGGATTAGTTGGCCCGAAAGCGGCGTTTTGGATACCGAGGAGCGACATGAGCCATCGCAAAGTGTCCGTGATCATGGGCGGGACGTCGTCAGAGCGACAGGTGTCGCTGGCCTCGGGAGAGGCCGTGCTCGCCGCGCTCACGGAGCAGGGCGTGGACGCGCGGGCGATCGTGCTCGGGCCGGGCGACGACGCGCTGTCGATGCTGGCCGGCGCGGACATGGACGCGGCCTTCCTGGCGCTGCACGGCAAGCTCGGCGAAGACGGCTGCGTGCAAGGCTTGCTGGAGCTGCTCGGCATCCCTTACACGGGCTCGAACGTGCTCGCGAGCGCCCTGGCGATGGACAAGCTGAAGAGCAAGGAGCTATTCCGGCTGCACAACGTGCCGACGCCCGCGTATTACGTGGTCGACCAGGCGAGCGCGGAGCAGCTGGCGGACGTGCACGGCTCCTTCGGCTTCCCGGTCGTCGTCAAACCGCGCCGGGAAGGCTCGAGCATCGGCGTGAGCCGCGCCAACAACCTGATGGAGCTCAGGGAAGCGGTGGAGCTCGCCCTAGCATTCGATTCGTCCGTGCTGGTCGAGCGCTTCGTGCAAGCGCGTGAGGTAGCGGTCGGGATCCTGGACGGGCGCGTGCTGGGCGCCATCGAAATCGCGCCGAAGAGCGGCATGTACGACTTCGCGGCGAAGTACACGCCGGGCATGACGGATTATTTCATGCCCGCGCGCTTGCCCGCCGCTCGTTACCGCAATGTGCTGAACCTGGCCGAGCGCGCTGCCGAGGCCCTGGACACGGGCGGCGCCGTGCGGGTCGACCTGCTCGTGACCGAGAGCCAGAACGAGTACGTGCTGGAAGTGAATACGCTGCCGGGAATGACGCCGACCAGCCTGCTGCCGAAGATTGCCGGCGCCGCTGGTTACCACTTCAGCGAGCTCTGCTTGGCGATTCTAGATGGCGCGAAGGTGCACTCTCGCAAGCCCGAGCGCCGCCTCGCCGCCGACACGCTCCCCGCGACCCCAGCCGCGTTCGAGGCCGCCGACGAAGCGAGCGCGGTCGTGCGCCGCTACGGTGCGGCGCGGCGCTCACAGCGGTCGCGCACGGCCTGATTGTAGCGGCCGCTCATCTCCACCACGTCTTCTTTAGGCTCCTGCGGCGGGAAGAAGACGTGGCGGGCGGCCTCGGCTCGTGAGCGCTCTGCCTGGCCGGGGTTCACCGCGACGTCGTTGCCGGGCTCGTTGCTGAACGCGGAGACGAACAGCACCGTCCCGACCGCGACCGCGATCGCCCCTGCGATGCCCAGGCCCCCTGCGACGACCTGCTTCGTGTCGTGGCTCTTCACCGCGTCCGAGTGACGCAAGAACATGGGGCCGCCACCCATCTCCTCGCTCAAGCTCGGGATCGCGACCGGCCGCGACGCGCCGACTCGGTAGAGCGAGACGCCGTCGTCGCGCGTCTGCGACTTGACCCCGTACTTATCCACGAACTCGGCGCGCGTGGGGGAGACGACCAGCCAGTCTTCCTTTTCACACGAGGTGCGAGCCACGCCGGCGGGGGTCGGAAAGTCACCGTCCATGCGGTGAACGGTGGTCGCACAGCCGTTAACGAAAGTGAGCAAGACAAGGGCGCAAACGCCACGCATGGGGCAAGCCGGTACCATGCCGGATTCCGGGAGTCACTCGCCGCATCGAGCCGCGAAGCTCAGGGCCCTCGTAGCCCCGCGCTCGACACTTCGGTCTTGAACTGGAGGATGTTACCGACGAGCTCTTCCCGGGCGCTCCACGGGAGGGTGTTACCGCGCGGGGTGGCATACTCTAGGTAGAGGTTGGCGTCGGTCGATAGCAGCTCCGAAAGCGGCTCACCGGTTTCACGCGCGCTAGCTTCCAAGAAGCGGTCGAGATCCGCGTCCGCCACGAGCACGTCGTCCAGCAGGGTCATCAGCGGGCGGTTGCCGGGCGTCTTCGCGATCACCTCCGGCGTCTGTTGCAGCGCGTGCACGCGTGACTCCGAAGCCACGAGCGGCTGCATCGAGGCCACCAAGATTCCTTGCTGACCGCCGTAAAAAAGCGCGACGTGCGGGAACACACTGCGCAGCGTGTGCACCAGCGTGGCGAAGTCCCGGCGGCGCATGTGGTGCATCTGCACCCACTGCTGGAAGATGCCGCGCGGCGCGAGGTGCTGCTCCACGAGGCGATAAAACTCTTGGCTGTAGAGGCTCGCGGCGCCCGCGAACCAGACGCTGGAGAGCTCCATAGAAATGAGATCGTAGCGGTGCTGCTCCACGAGCAAGAAGTTACGACCGTCCGCCAAGTGCACCGACAGCCGCGGGTCGCGCAGCGCGCCTCCGTTGGCGGACTCGAAGTACTGGCCGGCGGCCTCCACGATCGCCGGCGAAATCTCCACCAAGTCCAGCTTTTTCCAAGGATATGCGGCGATCGTACCGAGGGTCGTACCGGTGCCCAGACCAATGACCAACGCGCGCTGGAAGTCGCTCACGAAGATGGAAGGGTAGTGGGCGAAGAAGCGCTGCGCGCTCATCTCCCAGCCGGTATTGCCCTGAAACTTTCCGTTCGTGTACAGCGTGTTCACATCACCCAGGCGGGTGACGGTCGTCACGCCGCCGTGCACGTCGTCCCGGACGAACAAGACTTCGTCCGGCTCGGTCCACTTTTCGAAGTAGACGTTCGTGCCCGCAGTGATGCGCGCCAGATCCCAGCGCGGAGTGAAGAGCCACACCGCCGCGGTCGCCCACGCAATCCCGAACGCCCAGAGCCGCTTCTTCCCCGCGATGAAGCGCGTCGTCAAAAGTCCGGTCACTGCGAAGGCCAGCGCGACCGCGAACAGGGAGCCCTCGGAGCCCAGCGCCGGCAGGACGACGTAGCCGGTGAGAAGCGAGCCCAGCACCGCGCCCAGCGTGTTCACGGTCGTGAGCCGCCCGACCCACCAGCCTAAGTCGTCGGACGCGGCCACGCGCTGCAAGAGGAGCGGGAAGGTGAGGCCCATGAACACGGTCGGGATCGCCAGCACGACGAAAGCGATGCCGCCGCGCATCGCCTCACGCGCCGCGAACGACGAGAAGACCCCGCCGCTTCCGTTGAACACCATTGGCAGCTTGTCCCAAAGCGGCAGCGTGATGGCGAGCGCGAAGCCCGATAGCAGGAGCCCGAACGGCAGTGCCGCCTCGCCGAACCGCCGTCGGACCGCCTCCGCCCGCGACGCGCCCAGGAACAAGCACGACAGGAACGCGGCGAGAATGAGCCCGAAGGCGTAAGCGCTACTGCCGATGATGAGCGCGAGCAGGTGGGTGAAGATCACCTCCGCCGCGAACACGAGCGCACCGGAAGCCACCGCCACGACGTAAGCAACCCACGCGTCCTTCGCGACCGCGCGCCCCTCGTGGATCCCGGATACGGAAGCGTCTGCCGCCGGCACCGGGGCCGCGGAAGGTGCGCGTCGCCCCGCCGCGATCGCGAGCGCGCCGATGATCGCGCTGCCCGCCGCCGACAGAAACACCGTCGCGGACATGCCGAGCGCAGGCAGAATGAGGTACGCCGCGAGCAAGGCGCCGAGCGCGCCGCCGGCGGTGTTCGACGCATACAGCGCGCCCAGGCGCTTCTCACGGAGGGCGGAAGCCGCCGCGTCGGTCGAAGCGGGCAGCAGCCGCGAGAGCAGCGGCAACGTCGCCCCCATCGCCGTCGTGGGTACGACGACGATGAGCAGCGCCCCGAGCCAGCGCGCCGTGCTGAGCACCGCCAGAGACTCCGGAAACGCCCGCGCGACGGCGGTGTACAGCGGCGCCAACGCCTGAAAGGCGAGCGGTGACAGCGCCACCGTGACCGCGACGACGAGCTCCAGCACCCCGTACGCGACGAGCGGGCGCTTCACCCTCCGCGCATAGCGACCGCCAATGAATGCCCCGAGCGCCAGGCCGGTCATGAACGCCGAAAGCACCGCGCTCACCGCGTGCGCCGTGGCCCCCACGACGTACGACAAATACTTCGAAAAACAGAGCTGATCGATGAGCCCAGTGGCTCCGGAGAGCACGAACATCGTCAAAATGAGCGCAAACGGCGGCTCCTGCCCACCTTTCGCCGGGGCTTTCACCGCCGAACCCGAAGAAACCGGCCCAACTTGCGCGCTTTGCACTGCCGCGCACCATAGCCAAAGCCCCCAGCTCCTCCTAGCCGTCCGGCCTGAAAAGATTTGGGTTTTTGTCGTTGTCGGATCGCGATTCGCGAACTATCTTCCCGCGCCTTCGCTAGGAAGTCCCCATCGTCTAGCCCGGCCCAGGACACGGCCCTTTCAAGGCTGTAACAGGGGTTCGAATCCCCTTGGGGACGCTGAGTTACTGACACTGGATTCGACAGTGAAAATCCTCCCGAGACCGCGGTTCCTTCAATCTGGAACCGCGGTCATCGGGAGGTCTCGACGGGCGAGCAAACCAGCGGCCCGTCAAACAACGACAGCATCGCCGACCGGGCCTCGTCAGCATTCTCGTCGAGCATGCCGCTGAGGTCGCTCAGTCAGCGGCGCGCGTCGCTCTCCAGGCGGCGGGCTTGGGGGCTGATGGCCGCCTGAGCCGCGCAGACGTGCTTCAAGCGCGGTCAGCCGCCGCTTGCGGCTCCCGATGGCATGGACGATCGCTTGCGGGCTGTCGTTGCTGGTCGCCAGCGCCTGAACGAGCCGGTCAATCTCGCCGCCGAGCCGGTCGGCGTCCTCGCGAAGCCGCGCAAGCTCGCCCTCGCGGACGTAGGTACGCGCGTCCAACAGCTGCCGCACGTAGCGGAGCGCTTCGGTGACGACCTTCTGTGACAGCACCTTCTCGCGGATCCAGCTCACTGATGCGCTGTTGAGCGATTCCACCGGCCGGAGCAGGCTCGAATCGCAGACCGTGGCGCCGCGATCACGGTGGTAGGCAGACGTGTACGCCTTCACGGTGGCGCGGCCGACCTTGCCGTTGATCGCGGTCGTCGGCCCCACCGCATTCGGCGCAGCGAGCGATGCGTGAGAGCAAGTAACGAGGCGGGCGACCACCTTGCGGGCGCTCCCGGCGTGAGGTTGGTCTTGATGCGACGCTCAACGCCGAACCACAAGTCGTCGCCCACGATGCGCAGCTCGGGCACGTCCACCCGGACCCAATCGCTTGCCTCACGTTGGATGCGCACCTTCGTGCCCTTGCGGTACGTCTTCTCGCGCTGATTCCAGACGATGCCGCCGCGGTACCGCTCGCGACGCAGCATCGCATGCAGGGCCGACGTCGACCAAGAGCCCGTCCCGCGCCGCCCGGCGCGAGGCGGCAGCACGCCGCGCTGATTGAGGTCCTTGGCGATGGCTCGCAGCCCGAGCCCGGCGCCGTACTGCTCGAAAATGCTGCGAACAATGTCGGCTTGGGCTTCGTTGTTCGCGTACTCGACGTGAGTGCGGTGCTCGCCGTTGTGACGCTCTACGTTGTCGCTCCGCCTCACCCAAGCCAGAGATCGGCGACACCTCGCCCGAGACGCGCCTCCCTTGCTTGGTGCGTTCCCTCTTCAAGAATGCTCTTTCCGAGCACGCGCGCGGCGAGCTCCTCGCGTTTCATGACGCCGACGACCTGGCGTTGCCTTTTCGCATCGCACACCAGGTAGCGGAGCTGGCCTCTTGCGCGAATAAAGTACCAAGGTGGATGCTCGCCGCGTTCGAGAGAGCCGCCTACAGCTCGAAAAATTCCGGCGTCTGCCTCCGCCCAATGTTGCGGGGCACGGAGAGCTAGCTCACGCCTTCTTTGCCTTCACTGGCAGATCCGTGGCCCTCCGCTCGGCCAGCTCGATCAGCTTGGCGTCGTTCAAGGGGCGGCCCTGCCGGTGGTAGGGTTGGATCATGAGCGAGCTACGAGCGGAGATCGTGTTCGTTGACGTCGACGACACGCTGGTGCGATCGGCGGGGAGCAAGCGCATCCCGATCACGTCGGTGGCTGCCAGAGTAGCGGCGCTCAAGGAAGCCGGCGCGACACTCTACTGCTGGAGCACGGGCGGCGCCGATTACGCGCGTGAGGTTGCCCGGGAGTTGGGGCTGGAGCATCGTTTCGTGGCATTCTTGCCGAAGCCGACGATCATGCTCGACGACCAAGCTCCTGCTGAAGGGCGCCTCTGTCGCCACGTTCACCCCTTCAACGTCGACAGCATCGAAACGTGACGAAGCCGGGTGGAATGGAGCAACCGCCGAAGCGCATCTTGATCCTCGCCGGCCCCAACGGCGCAGGCAAGACGACGTTTGCGCGCGAATTTCTGCCGGACGAGGCTCAGTGTCCGACGTTCGTGAACGCTGATCTCATTGCGGCAGGGCTGTCCCCGTTTCGGCCTGAGCTGGCCGCGATGCGTGCGGGGCGCTTGATGCTCGAGCTCATCGGTGACCTGGTTGCGCGGGGGGAGAGCTTTGCTTTCGAAACCACTCTTGCAGACCGAGGGTATGTTCGACGGATCGCCGGGTGGCAGCGCGCCGGCTACCACGTCACGATCCTGTTCCTCTCGCTGCCGTCCGCCGACGCCGCACTCCGACGGGTTCGGTGGCGGGTCGCGCAGGGAGGGCATGCCATTCCAGACGAGGTGATTCGCCGGAGATTTGCGGCGGGGAGGGCTAATTTCGAGACCCTCTACAAGCCCCAGGTCGACGCTTGGGCGCTCTACGATAGCTCCGAGGATGCGCCCGTTCTGCTAGACTGGGGCGAGAACCGATGAACCCGAAGCCCGTCGAACAGGCCCGTACACGCGAGCTGGCCCTGGCGCTGCCCGCGCTGCGGCGCGCACGCCAACGGGCGGAAGAGATCGCGATCGCCACGAACACGTGCCTTGTTCAGGTGAAGAACGGACACGTCGTTCAGATCACGCCGGACGAGCTAAGAGCCAGCGCCTCCAAAGCGCCGCCTACCAAGTGAGCGAGTTCTGACTGAGCTGCTGGTCGACCGTGAGCACGAACATGGAAACGCAAGAGCCCATCTACTTTGATCCTCAGGAGCGCGAGCGCGAGAAGCAGGCGTCGCGTGAGGCGGATGAGCGTGCGTTGGCGAATGGGGTGAGTGTTGCGGAGATCGAGGCCAAGAACGCCTTCCTGACGCCGGATCGCACTATCATTCACTGGGATCCGAACCGGGAGTTTTGACGCCCCTTCGTGGGACGGCTACGTTAGCTCCTGGGTCCCATAAACGACATGCAGAACCCGACGCTGGCCTTCGCCTCGTGACGGCGAAGAGCGATGCAACAGCAGTGGCCGCAGGATGAGAACATCGCCTGCGCCCGCCGCGCATGGCACGTACTGATCGAGCGGAACGTTCGAGATCTGCCCGCTCGGTATGACGCCAGCTAGGTGGCTCCCAGGAACGACGCAGAGGGCCCCGCTCTCACCGTCCGTGGGGTCGAAGTGAATACGAAGCGCGACTAGCCCAGCTAGCGTTATCGCATCCAGCTCGGCATATGCGATGCCATCTCTGATTCGATGCTTCCTCGCCGTGGTGGAGGCGACCGCGACGATGCGGTCTTGATGACCCGGTACTGTCCAGTTTGCGCATGCATGCTTGTCGAAGAATGTCGCATCGAGCGGAGCGGCCCGCTCCCCCAGCACAGCTGAGGCGAGCGCGTCGATCCCGCAAGCCTCGAGCCGTCGGCCCAGTTCGGAGATCTTTCTCAGTAGGCCACGCGCCGCGAAGGCACCGCCGCTCCGGTGATGAACCGCACCAGAACCGACTGCGGGACTTGTTAGCCGCAGCAGCAGAGCGCGGCTTTCAGCGTTCACAAAGTTACGCGCTAGCGTGAAACCCGCTGTTTCTAAATCGGATGACAGGGCGATCAAAGCGGTCGCGAGCGATCCCAGTGAACGATCGTACGATCCGCCGTGAGGAAGGCATTCCGTGCGTCGATGGATTCGCCGCTTTCGCCAGCCGCGAAAGCGCGCTCGTCGGCGTCGCGCGAGGCTTGCTTCTCACGCTCTCGCTCCTGGGGATCGAAGGTGCTGGGCCGGGACGTGGGCTGGGACATGATCGGCGATCCGGGCTGTGTCCCCGCATTCTTAGCACGATCCGGGCTGTTCACGAGTCCGTTGCGCCACCTTACAATGCGCTCGGCGCTTGACGCTCGTAACCGAAACACGTTTCGCGAACCGTGAAACGCGCGTGATGTAACGGCGCGCAACGCCCTCGCGTGCGGGATTGAGGATTGAGGATCTATTTGATCTCTTTCTTCTTTCTCTCTGAGAAGGCTACATGATGGCTCTTGGTAACTGTTACCGCGCGAGGCGGAAACGCCCGGTGAAACGCTCAAACGTTTCGATGAAACGGCAGATGAAACGGGCGACGAGGTGCCTGAAACGCCGGACGTAACGGTCATGCCCGGCCTCCGCGTTCATCGTGGCGAAAGTCGGCGGGCGGGCAGCGCAGGAGAGGGAAGGCGTGTTCCCAGTCGTCGATCAGCGGCGTGAGGCGACCGGTCTCGCGGGTTCGGCGCAGGACGTAGTCGCGGTGGAAGCGGACGCCGACGTAGGCTCGGTGCTCGGAGGCGCCGATTAGCTGCGGCGGTTCGCTGCCGCCCGGGGGTCCATCCGGCACAGCGGCAGTGAAGTCGACGACGTGGTCATCCAGCGACAGCCAAGCGTGGGGCGCGGGGTAGCCCGCACGGTCGTCGAGGACGAAGCCCTCGGCGTAGACGAAGTGTGCAAGCTCGTCCAAGAACAGGCAGCGCTGGGCATTGAGGGCGGGCTCGCGGTGCTGGAAGGGTCCGTGGACACGCCAGTGGGTGGCCGCCAGAGACCGCGCCAGGCTGGGCGCTGCCGATGTCGTCCACCGCGAACGGTCCCCCGTGGTGAGCCAGAACGAACGTCGCTGCACTCGGATACGGCCATTCGGCCGACGGCGAGCCGTTCTGGATCTTGGCCGCGTCGGCTCGCAGCCACTCGAGCAGCTCGCCGGTCCGGGTCGTGGTCGCGAATTCCAGGTCCATCGGCGGCTCGTTAAGCGATGAGCTGGCGCCCGTTAGGCGAACGACCTCTTGGGGCCTGAACGCTTGCGCAGCCGCGTGATTCCGGGGATGCTTCAATGGCATGGCGACGCAGGCCCGCATCAAGGCGGTTTTGGAGATCGAGGATCGCGAGGAGCTCGAGCCGAACGGCCAAGAAACGCTGCCGGTGGAGTTGGACGCGATACCGGGCGCCGTGTGGCAAATGGAGCTGCAGGGGCTGATGCCGCCGGGGATGCGCGTCAGCTTGTTCGAGAAGGGGTCGCGCAAGTGCGCGCTCTTGCGCTTCACGGCCGGTGAGCGTGACAAGGCCTATGCGGCGTTCGAGAAGGCGCTCGCCGGTGCGAACGCGGTGAGCGAAGAGTCGCACCGCGCCGCCGCGCAAGCGGTGGAGCGCGTGCGGCGGGACTCGAAGCCTGCGCCCGGCTGAGCCTAGCGGCTGCAGACGGCGAGGACCTGCTTCAAGTCGGTGAGCCCGGCGATCACTTTTCGCACGCCGTCTTGGAGGAGCGTCACCATGCCGCCCTGGGCAGCGACGTGGCGCAGCTCGTCAATCGGCGCTTTGCGCTGGATGCAGCGCTTCAAGTCGTCGCTGCCGACCAAGAGCTCGTGCAGTGCGACGCGGCCTTTGTAGCCGGATTTGCCGCAAGACGCGCAGCCCGGCGCCCGCCAGAGCTTGAGCCCGAAGCTGTGCTCTTCTTTGAGAAGCGCGCTGAACGCTTCCGGGCCGTAGGCAGCGCCCAGCTCGTCCAGCTCGCTTTGCGTGGGTGTGTATTGCTCCCGGCACTGCTTGCAGAGGCCGCGCGCGAGACGCTGGGCGAGCACGCCGAGCAGCGCGTCGGCGAAGCTGAACGGATCCAGCCCCATGTCGATCAAGCGGGTCACGGTCTCGGGCGCGCTGTTGGTGTGCAGGGTCGAGAGCACCAGGTGGCCGGTGAGGGAGGCTTCCACGGCCGTGCCCGCGGTCTCCAAATCGCGCATTTCGCCGACCATGATCACGTCCGGATCCGCGCGCAAAAAGGCGCGCATGGCGTGCGCGAAAGTGAAGCCAATCTTCGGATTGACCTGCACCTGCCGAAGACCGGCCTGCGTGATTTCGACCGGGTCTTCCGCGGTCCAAATCTTCATGTCCACGGTGTTGATGAAGCCGAGCGCGGAGTGCAGAGTGGTCGTCTTGCCGGAGCCGGTCGGTCCGACGCACAGCACGAGGCCATAAGGCTTGCTGACGACCTTCTTCAGATTTTCCAGCACCGAGGGGCTCATGCCCATTTGTTCGAGCGGCATCGGCTTGGAGGCGGCCAGGATGCGGAGCACGATGTCTTCGTTATTGTTGACGGTGGGGATGGTGGCGACGCGCAGCTCGATCTGCTTTTCTCCGACGCGAAAGCGAATCTTGCCGTCCTGAGGCTTACGCCGCTCGGCGATGTCCAAGAGGGCCATGATCTTGAAGCGGGCGACCAGCGGCAGGCGGTAAGTCGAAGGGATCTCTTGGTAGGCGATGCAGTCGCCGTCCACGCGGAAGCGCACGGTGACGGTGCGCTCTTTGCCGTTGGGCTCGATGTGAATGTCGGAGGCGCCGCGCCGGTACGCGTCGATGACGATCTGGTTGGCGAGCTTGATGATCGAATTGTCGGACTCTTTGACGGTCGAGACTTCGGCCGCGTCGTTGTCTCCGAGGGCTTGTACGTCGTCCGAAGCGAGGCCCTTCAGGATGACGTCCATCTCGCTGGCGAGGCGGCGCTGATCCAGTTGGTCCAAGTACGTAGGGATGTAACGCTCGAGCTGGCTGGGGGTCGCGACCACCTCGCAGACCTGCTTTTTGCCGATTTGCCGGACCTGATCGAGCGCGTCGATGGCGAGCGGATCCGCGAGCGCGACCGTGAGCGTCTTGGCGTCGACGTCGAGCGGCAAGATCTTGTGCTTCTGAATGAAGTCGCGCGGCAGCTCCTCGATCGCGGCCAAGTTGATGACGCACGTATCCAGATCCACGAACGGGAGCTGGAATTTCTTGGCCAAGGTCGTGGAGAGATCCACCTCCGTGACCAGGTTCATTTCGACGAGGATTTGGCCGATGCGCTTGCCCCCGCGCTTACGCTGCTCTTGGAGGGCGAATTCGATGTCGGCGGCGTCGGCCAAGCCGGCTTCGATCAGCACCTCTCCGAGCCGCGTGCCTTTGCGTTTTTGCAGCGCGGCCGCCTGCTCGATGGCGCCTTGCTCGACGCGCTTGTGCTCGACCAAGATTTGTCCGATCGGCGTGCGCGGGGAGTCCTTTTGCGCCTTCAGCCCCTCCTCGATCGCGGTCTGGCCGACGCGGCCTTCCTTCACCAGCATCGAACCGAGCGGCTCGTTGATCTCCCGCAGGCGGACGCCGTGGTTGTAGAAGAAAATCTCGCGAAACGGGCTCGAGGGCTCGGCCGGCTTCGCGTAGAAGCCGAGCGTCCCGGGCGGGTTCGGCTCGGGGTCGACCAGGAACGCGCTGGTTTGAGAGATGTGCACCTTCAGGCCACCGCGCCGCGCGCTCGGCAGCTGCGGCGGATCGCCAGGCTCGCGGTGGAAGCCAACGTAGGCGATACGCTCGGTCGGGAAGGGCACGAAGGGCTTTGCGCCCTTGGGCGCGGTCAGCGCCAAATCCGCGGTGGCGGGGGAGAACTTGGCGAGCAAGCCGACGTGGGTCTGCCCATCCACCAGCGCCACCGTCACGGTGGCAGGGGTTTGCCCAAAAATCCGCTCGAGAGGCATCCTCAACGAACGAACGGCCAGCGAGCGCAGGGCGTTAACCCGCCCGGATCGGAGATTCCTTGCGACTCTCACGCTCAGCCGCTAATTTTGGCCCGATGCGAGGGCGAGCGAGCTGGGTGCTAGTGGCGGCTGGGCTGTGGCTGCTGCCGAACGTCGCGCGAGCCCAATGCACGAAGGACACGGATTGTAAGGGAGACCGTGTCTGCGAGGAGGGCAAGTGCACCTCGCCGACGCCCCCGGTTGCGGCTCCGGCTCCTGAAACGGCTCCGGCTCCTGAAACGGCTCCGGCTCCGGCGGCCGTTCCCGAAACGGCTACGCCGCCAGCGCCGATCAGGACCGAGCCGGACCCCAGCGTGGCGCCGGCGACGACCGAGCCCGCGCCGCTCGGGGCCACCGTCGCTCTGGGGCAGGACGAGCCGGCGACGCGCCGGCGCAGCAAGGCTGCGATGGCGACCGGCATCGTGTTCCTATCGATCGCTCCGATCGCGCTCTTGGGCGCATTGACCGCCAAAAATGCGCAGGAAAGATGTGACAACGAGCTCCAGACTCAGTATCCGGGGCACATTCTTCCCGTTAGCGAGCGCTACCGCGCCGAGCGCTGCGACGACTACTCGCTGCCGATTTACGTGCTCGGCATCGGCGGCGCGGTGCTGGGCGGGGTTGGCATTCCCCTAATTATTTACGGCGCACCGCGCGTCCCGAACGAAAAGGCGGCGCGCGTTCAAGTCGCGCCCTGGGCCAACACGCAGTCCGGCGGGGTTCGGCTGCGCTTCACGCTGTAGTACCTGGAGGAAAACGCCGCGAAACGCGGGCCTCGCTAGGTTGATGGGCACACGATGCAGATTCCGAAACGGGTTCAATTCGAGCTGCCGGAGTGGCTCTTCAGCGAGTGCGATTTGCAATCGCCACGCGCCGACGACACGGCGCGCATGCAGCTCGCCATCGAGCTCTCGCGTCGCAACGTCGCCCACGGCGGCGGGCCTTTCGGCGCGGTCGTGTTCGAGCGCGAGACGGGCGAGGTAATAGCCCCCGGGATGAACCTGGTGATGCCGCAGAATTCGTCGCTCCTTCACGCGGAGGTCGTGGCGGTGATGTTTGCGCAAACCCGGCTCCAGACGTACACGCTGGCGAACGGAAACTACGAGCTGGTGACGAGCTCCGAGCCGTGCGTCCAATGCTTGGGCGCGTGCCACTGGGCAGGCCTTTCTCGACTGGTATGCGGCGCTCCCATGGCGCTGGCCGAGAGCGCTGGGTTCGACGAAGGCCCACGGAGCGAGGACTGGAAAGAACAGCTCGCCGCACGCGGCACCCCCGTCGTCACCGGTGTGTGCGCGTCGGAAGCGGGGGACGTGCTCCTGCGGTACGCCGCCGAGGGCGGCTTCCGTTACAATGCGAGAACCCCCGCGCTGCGCTGAAGCGCGTTCACGGCACGGGCGGCGGCGGCGGAATGGAGTTGAACCGCGGCTCACAGATCGCCGCTAAGGTCTCCGCCAAGCGCTGCTGCGCGGGCGTGCCGTTGGAGTACGAGGAACGCTGGTGGACGTAGCGCGCCACGTCGCCCAACGATAGCAAGCCGACGAGCACACCTTGCTCGTCCACCACCGGCAAGCGGCGAACCTGGTTCTGCCGCATGATCTCTTCGGCTCGAGCGAGCTCGTCGTCGGGGGAGCAGGTGAAAATCGACCGGGACATGGCGCTTTCCACGCTGACCTCCGCCAAGTGCTTCCACTGCATGAATGCAGCCATGGAGATGTCGCGGTCCGTGAGCATCGCGAGCGGGCGCCGGCCGGGGCCGCACACGGGCAAACAGCCCAGATCCTTTTCCCACATCACCTGGGCGGCGCGGGCCAGCGTGTCTTCCGGCGAACAGATATGCACGCGCGTGCGCATCGCGTCGTGCACCGGGGCACGGAAGAAGCCCGTATCCGGCGCGTGGCGCTGGACGAGGTCGCGAAACACGCGCGCGACCGATACGGCTACGTCGCTGGCCGCTTCACGTACCCCGCCGCGCTGCTCGTCACTCCGCTCCAAGTCCAACAAGCGCTCTTCCATGAGCTCCCATTGGCGCTGGGCCTCCTTGCTCGCGAGCTGCAAGCGAGAGCGAAGCTCGCTGAGCAGGCTTTCGAGCTCCGAGCCTTCGAGGTCCGGCGACGACTGCGGGCGGCGATGGGGACGCGACATGTGCACCAATCCTGTCCGGAAGCCGGTGCCATTGGCAATGTGTCGCCACGCGACGGCGGAAAACTCGCACTGCGGGGGAGCTTCCGCGCTCTAACGCCGCGGGGTGCGCGCTCAGAAAAATGACTTGCAAGTCGCACGCTCTCGTTCAGGGCGCGGTCACCCAGTCCAGCGCCTCCGCGAGCTGAGACTCGGCGCTGGTCCCGAACCAGCCGTGGTAAGCGCACTCCAAAGTGAAGAAGCGCGTGGTGATGCCGGCGGTCCGCAGCGCTTCGTAGCCGGCGCGCATGTTCTCCGTCGTCTCGAGCTCACCGCCCAGAAAGGCCACACGCTCCGCCCGCGCGAGCCGTACGGGTGACGCCTTTTGAGGTGGGCCGCCGAGCACGAGGCGCCCGTACCGTTTCGGATACAGGGCCGCGATTCGCTCGGCTCGATCAGCGCCCTGGGAGTAACCGAACAAGAGCGCTTTCTCGAGAGTCAGAGTGCCGCCGCGTTGCGCGTTCACGCGCTCGAAGGCAGTGACGATTCGGCTCTGAATTTCGGCAGGATCATCGCGCCACTTGAAACGGCCGTTGGGGCACTCGGTATCTCCGCGCACCGAGATGAGAGTGCCGTGCGCCTTGGCCGCTTCGCGAAAATGGTCGGCGGCGGTGACGTCCCCGCACATGCCGGGCAGGTAGACGATGACGCGCGGATCGTCGGCTTCCCCTGGCAAGACGTACACGTCGCGATCGCCCGGCACCGGCACCTCGTGCCCCAAGGGCTCGTGCGGCGGGGCCGGAGGCGCCGC
>JAQSWN010000045.1 GCA_029266615.1 Polyangiaceae bacterium | reverse complement strand
CTGAGCTATCCTAGGGTCATGGCCCGCGTCACCTCCCGCACCAAGCTGACGGAGCTGAAAGCAAAGGTCGCCTCCACAGACGAGCAGAGCAAAGACGGCCCTGCTCGCCTTCTGCGGAGTGTCCAGCAGTCGCTGCGGGTCGAGGGCTACGAGGTGAGCGAAGAAGTGCTCCGTTCAGCGCTTCAACGTGCTACCGCCGGGCGTGCTCGTTAGGCGTGGCCCGCCAGGGACGCCGCACTGAACCTCTGGAAACGCTCCACGGAGTCGTGGAGGACTATGCCAAGATCGAAGAGCTTCTCTCCGACGCTGAGATGAAGGGGCGACGCTGGGTCTTCGACCGAGCGCAAGGCGGCGAGCACGACGGACGCACGCCGACCGATCACGATATCCTGAACCTGCACCGTGTGATGTTCAGCGAGTTTCTGGACTGGGCGGGCACGACGAGATGTGACGACCGGGGTCCGGGAGGGCGAGTACCCGTGCCCTGGCCTGATGTGCGGCTCCAGCTTAGGAACCTGAGCCTCGGGCTTCGCTCCGATTCCCTCGAGACATCCCCTTCGATCGAGTACTTCCCAACCGAGCATCACGAGGACGAATGCTATAAGGGGCTGCTCGAGGCGGACCTCCACCGTCCCGAGCGCATCCGCGCCTTCTATCTCGAACGGCTCCTGGCTCTTTTCGACGACGGCTAGACCCAAGCCGAGTGCACGCACGCCTCGCCACGTCGTTTGCTTTTGGGAAGGGACCCAAAAGTCAGGGGTGGGGCCCCGCTGAATTCACTTCAGCGGGGCGGGGACGAAGTCCCCGGTGACCGGTGCACGAGGAGGGACTTGAACCCCCACACCTTGCGGTACCGGAACCTAAATCCGGCGCGTCTGCCAATTCCGCCACTCGTGCGATGAGGAGGCGGGAGGCATAGCGCGGGGGGGCGCGGGTCGTCCAGCCCGGACGCGAAGCGCGCGTGGATCGGCTGAAATTGAGGGGGCGTTGCGACGGGAGGCGGCTTCGATGGACAAGGCGGGCGCGTGGGGCACGACGGCGCGGCGGGTGGCTGCCGCTATCGGTCACCGCCGGCGGTTGCGTTTGCGTGGCGGCCGTCGGGCTGGACAAGGGGCGTGGTGCGTCCCATGCAGTTGCAGAGACAGACATGCGACCGACCTACCGAATCAGCGCGGCGCGGTCGCAAGATTTGCCGTTTTTGCCGGTCATCCAGCTCGCGGCGAGCGCTTTGCTCGCGCCCTACGCGCCAGAATCGGTACTGAGCGAGACGACCTCCGAACGGCGTTTTCGGGAAGCGCTGCAAGGCGGGCGGCTGTGGGTCGCGCTCACGGGAGAGACGCCGGTGGGTTTTGCGCATGTCGAGCTGTTGCCGTCGGGGCTGCCCCACTTGGAGGAGCTCGGCGTTCACCCGAGCCACGGTCGCCAAGGCTTGGGCACACGCCTCGTAACCGCGGTGTGCGATTGGGCGGATCGGCAGCGATACGCGGAGCTCACGCTCACCACATTTCGCGACGCGCCCTTCAACATGCCCTTTTACGCCCGGCTCGGCTTCAAGGAGCTCAGCCCGGCGGACCTCCGTGCGGAGCTCTCGCGTCTCGTCGAAGCGGAGGCCGAGCGCGGGCTGGATCCGGCGCGACGCGTGGTCATGCGCTGGGAACGCGCCGCCCGAGCGTAGATTCGGAGCGCGCCGGCGGCTAGAGTAAGCGAGTGAGCAGCGGAGAGGCTCTAAAGCCACTGAGCGCGATTTGCGCCCGGTGCGGGATAGCGAACGCATGGCGTCGATGGCGCGCGTGCTGTTCGACAGCGTGGCCGGGACGCTTGAAGCTTTCAGCGAGGTCGAGCGGCGCATCGTCGTGCTCGGTTGCTTATTTTCGGACATCGGCAAAACCGGGCCGGCGCGCGCGGACGAACGCGGCCAGTGCATCATCATCGACATCTTCGCGGTCGAAGGAGTGCGCGACGATCAGCAATCCGTGGCGCAGTTTTTGAGCGCTCACTTTCCGAACGACGCAGAATCGCGGCGGCAGGCCCTCCGTGAGCTCGGTTTGGATCTCGAGGCGCCCATTCGTGCTTTTTGGAACCTGCACAGCGGCTGGACCTTGGAGATCTTGGAAGAGAGCGGCGCGCCCAGCGAGGTCGTCGCGGCGGCGGCCACGCACCACTTACTCGAGGAGGTGAATCCGGGCGCTATCGTCGCCCCCGACCAGCGCTTTTCTCGCCCCTTCGGTGACAATCTGGCGTTCGATCGCGCGGAGAAGCTGATCATCCTCCTCGATAAGTACGACGCCGTGCGGCGCCGCGCCGGGTTGGGTCACGACGCCGCCATCGGTTGGCTGAGGGCGCGGGTGCAGCGGAGCCGGCGCTTTCGGAACGACGCGGACTTCTCGGCCCTGATTGACCGAATGAGCGCGGTTTTGCAGGCCGGCGGCGAGCGCCTCTAACCGAGGGCAGGCGGGCGAAGCGGCGACGCGCGCCTGAGCCATTCCCCCTCTCCTTTGGAGAGAGTAGAAAGCCTCGTCGTGAACACCCGCGAGAAGGTCGAGCTGGCGATCGAAAGCAACGTGCACTGGTACGACGCAATGTGTGAAGCGCACGGCGTCCCGGGGGAGCATCATCGGGCGTACTGGGTCAACCGGCGCCGAATGCCCCCGTACATGTCGAACCTAATCACGCTAACGGATGACGACGAGGCGACGCAAGTCCAGGCGATCCGCGGGTTGATTGCTGGCGGTGCGGGTTCTGGCGTGAAAGACTCGTTTCGTTGCTTGAGCCTGGCCCCGCTGGGTTTGCAAGTGTTGTTTCACGCAACTTGGATCTTCCGCGCTCCAGGCCGACCGACTCCACCGGCGCACACGGATGTGCGGTGGACAGTCGTGGCCACGCCCGCGGAGCTGCAGACTTGGGAGCGCACGTGGCGGGGCGTCTCCGATAACGAAGAGGCTCGTCCACTCGACTCCGTTTTCCGCCCGAGCTTGCTGGAGCGGGGCGACTTTCATTTCCTGCTGGGCAGCTGCGATGGCGAGCCCGTGGCCACCGCAGCATTGAATCGAAGCGCTCGCGCGGTCGGTCTTTCGAACGTTTTCAGCGCGACCCGAGAGCCTGCGCAGCTGTTTCCCGGTTGCGTGCGGGCCGCGCGCGCTCTGGTTCCCGATCTACCGCTCGTTGGCTACGAACGCGACGCGCACCTTCTCGCGGCGGTCGAGTCTGGTTTCGAGGCGCTTCATGACCTCTCGGTGTGGGTAGGCGCCGCGACGTGAGCTGAAGAGGCAACGCTCGCTTCTCGTCAGCGCTGTACCGCCGCGATGGGAGAATTTTCCTCGTGGACGCCGATGCCGCGACTGGACGCGCGCTGCGACCGTCAGCCATCGTCATAAATGTGAGTCGTGAAGAGCGAGGTGACGCGGACGGCACGGCTCGCGACACTGATAGAGCAACTGAATATCTCGTTCGGCGGATTGAGGATCGCTCATGAAAAAGTTGACTCACGTTGTTGCTCTCGTGGTTCTTGGAAGCTCTTTGGTGGCCGCATGCGGTGATGACGACAGCGAGCCGAGCGGCCAAGCCGGTAGCGGCGGCACGGGCGGCAGCGCCGGAAGTGCCGGCAACAGCAACGGAGGCACGTCGGCGGGCGGCAACGGCGGGGGCGGCAAAGGCGGTACGGCTGCGGCCGGCGCGTCCTCCGGCGGCGACACGGGCCAAGCCGGCACGGGCGACGAACCAGCCGCTGCCGGCAGCCCCGGACAGGGCGGCGACACGGGCGCAGGCGGTGTCATGGGAGCGAGTGGCGCAGACGGCGAGGGTGGCCAGGGAACCGGCGGCGATCCGTCGCTCGGCGGCGCCGGCGGTGAAGGTGGTGCGAGCGGTGAAGGCTCCGTCGGCGGCGAAGGAGGTGTGGGCGGAGAAGGCGGCGCACCCAGTAACCCCGCGACGTGTCCGAACAATGCTCCAAGCAACGCGACGGCGTGCTCCGGCCTCGCCAATCTCCTGACCTGCCGCTATGCGCCACGCGACTGCGTCTGCAACAACCCGCCCGGCATCGGGAACTCCATGTGGGCTTGCACGAACAACTAAGGCCCACGGCCTCACTCATTCCCGAGCTTGGAAGTCCAGCTCTCAGGCGCTGGTGGGCGCGCAGCTGCGCGCCCGTAACCTGGCCTCCCCTAAGCTGAGCGCGCTTTCACGCCGGGCCACGAGCGGCTATGGGCAAACCGGCGCAGAGGTGAAGCCTTGAACGGACTCGCCGGGATACACGTTGATGCCGTGGGTTTCGGCGATGGGAGTGACGGCCCCGTTCACCAAGCTGAGCTCCAGCAGGTTGCGGTCGGATTGACGCCACGAGTACGCCTTGCTCCGCGTTCCGTCGTACGCGAGGCGCAGCGGCGTCGCTGCCGCGCTCGCAGAAGCCTCTGTCGCGAGGCTCGTGACCGCGCCGGTCGTCAAATTGGCGGTGACCAGCTCGATCTGGGAGGTACCGGTCGACACGTCCATGGCGTACATCGTGGTACCGACGAACGTCATCGCGTCGATGTCGTTTTGTAGGGTGTCGACCATTCCTGCCAGGTCCGTGACGACGCTCGTCGCGGCGTTCAACGTGCCGAGCTTGTCGGAGATGTTCTGCATCACGCCCGCCGGGTAGGTGCCGGTCGCGATGTACCAAGTGCCGTTCGGGTGGCGCGCAAGGCCTTCGATCGCGGTTGGCGCGGTGGGAACGCGCGTCAAAGGCGTCAGCTCGCTGACCACGCCGGTGCAAAGGTCCAGCTTGCCTAGCTCGGGTGGCGGGCGATTGGCGGTCGAGTCGTAGCGGGGCGTGATGATCCTCGCCTCGCCCGGGACGTTGCCATAGGCGAGGAGGACCTCGGAATACGTCACGTCGCCTGCGGCGGAGCGCATGTCGCCGACCTCGTGCAGCTTGCCCGTGTCTGGCTCGAGCCAAACGAGCTTCGTTCCGAACGTTGCGTAGAGAACATTGCCCGTCGGAGCCTCGCCGCCACTACCACCCGCCCCACCCTCGTTGCCTTCGCCACCCACTCCGCCGACTCCGCCGACTGGCGGCTCGCCCGCGCTCCCGGTTGGCGGTACGCCACCGGCGCCGCCGGGCTCCGCAGCGTCACCACCGGCACCGCCCAACTCTGCGCCCGACCCGGCGCTTCCGCCGCTTCCGCCACTTCCGCCACTCGGCGCGTTACCGACGTTGGTCTCGCCGGCGATGCCCTGTCCGCCATCGCCGCCGGGCGGTAGCCGGTCCGGGCTCGTTTTCTTGCCGTCGTCCGAGCCGCAGGCAGAGGCGAGCGACGCCGCGGACAGGCAAAAAGCGCAGGCGAACAAGACCCTTCTGATCATCCTGGCGATGTAGCCGTGGCATCAGCCCGCTTCAATAGGCCGAAATTCCCACGCTGAAGACTACTTGGACCAAGCGGCCCGTGCCGCACGATAGCGGGCGTCAGACTCGAGTTTTTGCCAGGTCCGATAAAAGACCGCGGCCGCGCGCGCTTTCCCCGGATCTTCAGCGCGCGGCGCGACCCTGCCCGACTCGTCGTACTTGCGGCCGCTCTTGTGATTGGCGTAGCGACGCGCGCGGGTGAAGCCCATCTGCACGAACTTGCGCGTCATGTCCATGCCGACGAAATCTTGGTCGCGGCGGTAGCGACGGAACGCGGCGAGCAGCGCCTTGACGGAGGCTTTGGCGTCGGCTTCCGTCTTGAAGCGCCACAGCGGCAGGAGCTCGCTCTTGTAAGGCTCCGCGGTGAGCACCCCTTGCTCGCCACGCCCGACGCGGTACCGCTCTGGATGAAGACGGAAATCCGTGCGCCGATAGGCGTCTGCCGCGGCCGCAAGGCGCAGTCGGATGGGACCGCGGGCTCCGGTGGGGTCCACCTTCTTACCCTTTTGCATCACGTCCAGGCGACCACGTTTGGATAGCCGTTGGGCGGCGGCACGCACCTCTGGCATCCATTTCCGCCAACCCTCCGCATCGATGAGGCGGGCCACCTCGGACGGACAAACCGTGCGCGGCTGTCGCTGCTCCAGCAGCTTCATGGTGGCGAGCTCGACGCCGCGAGGTGTCATACCGATGCCGTAGCGAAGGGTGTGCCAAGGCGTTCGCGCCGACCACCACGTCGCGGCCGCCGCAGCCGAATCGCCTCACCTTTCTTGCTACGCTGGGACGAGGTCGCCGCGGTGCCTAACGCACGCGGCGACCGGACTTGCCGCGTCGATCGCCAACCGCTTCGCGTATTTCCGCAGCTGGCGGTGGCGGTGGTGGCGGCGGCGGCACGAACGGAGCGAGGGCCATTCCGGCCATGGTAACGGCCGTGGCGTAGCGCCAAAGCGAGCGCAACATCCGACGGAGCGGGCTCCGAGCCGGAGCACGCGGGAAGCTCGACATCGTGACTCCTAGGTTGAAGTTAAAAGCAGCGAGCGTCGGCTCACTGCTTCGTTCAACGAAGGAGCGCGCAGTTCAGCAGGTAGCGTGGCGACCGTAAAGCGCGCGCGGAAAGCGAAGGCGCCCGGACGCGGCCCGTTTGCCTGCGCGGAATCGCGAGGGCCATGCGCAGGCTGGGCGCAGCCACTTCGGCGGTCACGTGAGACGCGGCCGAGGGTGACGCCGCCCGGTGCGCGACGACCAACACCGGCACTTCCAAGAGTGGCGCCGCGCTGGCGGGACGGGCCGGTGCCGCCCAGAGCATGAGGGCGGCGATCAGCGCGCGCAGCGCCTGTAGCCGAAAGCGCGCTCGGGCCATGAATCCGAAGGTAGCTCGTTCCTGGCGTGCGAGGCGCCACTTTCGCACGAAATGTCAGAAGCGGCGGCTCCTCGATCGCTAGCCTGGGCTCATGAAAAACGACACGAAAGCCGTGTGGGAACGCTACGTTGGCTCGTGGAACGCCGCAACGGAAGCCGAGCGGCGTGCGCTCTTCGCGAATACCCTGGCGCCAGACTGTGTGTACCGCGACCCGCAGACGGAAGCACACGGTTGGGACCAGCTTTTGGCGTGGATGGCTGGGTTCCACGACCAGCTGCCCGGTACTCGCTTCGTGATGGACAGCTTCTCCACGCATCACGACCGCAGCGTCGCGTGTTGGCGAATGTTGAGCGCGGCTGGCGTCGCGCTCGGCTCTGGCATCAGCTATGGGGAGTACGACGCCCAGCAGCGCCTCGTCGCCATGAATGTCTTCTTCGACGCCCCCGAGCCTTCTTGAGCTACTACCTCGAACGCATTCAGCAAGGCGTGGACTACATCGAGCGTCGACTGGACGAAGACGTGGCGCTCGGCGACGTGGCCAAGGCCGCCGGCATCAGCCAGTGGCACTTCCAGCGCATCTTCAAGTCGCTCACGGGTGAGACTTTGAAGACGTACATCCGCGCGCGCCGGCTGGCGGCGTCACTCGAGCGGCTGCTGACGACGGACCTGCGTATCTTGGACATTGCGGTACTGGCCGGGTTCGAGTCGCAGGAGGCGTTTGCCCGCGCCTTCAAGCAGGCGTTCGGGATGACTCCGCAGAAGTACCGCGCGCTGCGGGACAAGAGCCTGTTCTTGAAGAAGCCGCGCTTCGGCCCGGAGTACTTGCGCCACATCAATCAAAACGTTTCGCTCCACCCCGAGCTGCAGGAGCGACCTCGGATGCAGCTGGTCGGCGTACGCACCTTCTTCTACGGACCCGACTCGGAAAAGAACAACGTCGCCGAGCAGCTCGGGCCCCTGTGGTTCGGCTTTTTGCCCCGACTGCCGGAGGTCGTGAATCGCGTGCCCGGCGTTTGCTACGGAGTCATTCGTCACGAGCCCGACGGCGGGGACCGGCTCGAGTACCACGCCGCAATCGAGGTGACGGGCGAGAGCTCGCTCCCCGTCGGTATGGTCGCGCTGGAGGTTCCGGCCAGCACCTACGCGTGCTTCGAGCATCGTGGCCGGACCGAAGCGCTCGACCACACCGTGAGCTACGCCTACGGGAGCTGGCTCGCCCAAGCGCCGTATCGGCACAGCTACGGGGCCGACTTGGAGATTTACGGGGCCGGGTACATCTACGACAGCCCTGACTCGGTCATTCACTACGCGATGCCGCTCGCGACGTGAACCGGACGGATTGTCACGCCGGCGTGGAGAGGCGCAGCAGGTACTCGTCGATCCGCCAGGCACCGAGGGCGGCTTCGACCGCGTTCGGATCTGCGTCGGGAACGTCCGCGAGGTGCTCTTGGCGCAGGTCCTGGGCGATCGCGAGCCACTCACGCTTTCGGACCGCGCGCGCTTCCGCTTCGTTGCCCACGTGCATGTCCGCCTGGGCCTCGATGCCGGCGGCGATGGCGACACAGAACGCCCGGGCCACGACCGCGCTGTCGTGTAGAAAATCAGTCGCCGTGATCAGCGCCTCCAGTGACGTGCGCAGCGCCACTTGCGCCGGCGTTTCCTCGGCCGGGAGCGGCCCCATCACGCGGCCCCTTTGCGTCGCCCACGCGATCGGATCCTCCAGGAGCTCGGCGATCCAGGGGCTCCGGCCGCCGTCTACCGCGCGGGCGGCACGGCCCAGCGCTTGGTTACACACTTGAAGCGAGCTGCTGAGAAAAGCCCCGTAGAGCACGCGGAAGAGCGCTACCCGCGCCGCGACGTAGTCATCCCGAGTGACGGCTTCTTCTAGGGCGAGCCGGCTCTGCGTTCGCTGAGTCATGTGACCGCAGCCTAGCCTGCCGCTTCGTGTCTGTCTCCGCCGAGGCGAACGTCGGCACGTGGCGTCCCGTCACTCGGTGGCGTTCGTGCACCGACAGTGGCTCGGAAAGCCGCAGCCTGCGACTGGCACGGGCGCTGCTTAGGGCGCGGCATGAGTAAGCTTTTGCGAGGCGTGGCGGCGGGCTGGGGTGCGAAGAAGCTCGGCGGCGGCTGCTTCAGCACCATCATCATCTTCGGAGTGCTTTGGTACCTGCTCGGGCACTTCCAGATCTTCCGCTGAGCGACGTCCGCAGGACGTCAGCGGTTCGGCTAAAGGGCCGCTCGGTCCCCCCCCCCAAAAAAAGAAGCGCGCGTTGTCGTTTCCGGCGCCGCGCCGACGCCGTACAGAAGGGGCCACGCGGTCCCGGAAATGGAGTCGACGAAAATGCGCTTCTTGATTTTGATCGGGCACGACGAAAAAGGTGGGGAAAAACTGAGCGAGGAGCAACACCACGGCCTCTTCACGGCGTACCAAAAGTACGAGCAGGAGCTGAAGAAGGCGGGCGTGCTCTTGGGCGGAGACCCCCTGCTTCCCAGCGCGACCGCGGTGCGAATCAGCGCGGAGGGCGGCAAACGCAAGATTTTGGACGGACCGTTTACGGAGTCCAAGGAGATCATCGGCGGCTACCTCATTTTGGACGTGAAGTCGCGGGACGAAGCCTTGGAGTGGGCCTCACGCTGCCCGGCGGCTACCCTCGGCGGTTGGAGCTACGTGGAGGTGCGCGAGATCCAGGAACTTCCTCGCTGACGCGGCGGCCGAGCAATGCTCTCGTCGGGAGTCATGTCGGCTCCCGACACGCGCCGCGTAGCTGCGGCCATCTGGCGCATCGAATCCCCCAAGCTCATCGCCCTGCTGGCACGTTTGCTGCGCAGCGTGGCCCTCGCCGAAGAGGTCGCGCAAGACACGTTCGTGGAGGCATTGCAAAGCTGGGACGAGCGCGGCGTTCCAGATAACCCGGGTGGGTGGTTGATGACGGCCGGGCGGCACCGCGCTCTGGACGTACTCCGCCGGACCCGCCGTGTGGAGCGCGGCAACGACGCGCTCTCGCGCGAAAGCGAGCCGGCAGTAGAGGCCCGCTTCGACGAAGCCCCCGACGACGTGGTGGGCGACGACTTGCTGCGGCTGATGTTCGTTGCGTGCCACCCGGTGCTGTCCAGCGAGGCCCGAGTCGCGCTCACACTCCGACTACTGGGTGGATTGACGACGGATGAGATCGCCCGTGCGTTCTTGACGCCCGAACCGACCGTTTCTCAACGCATCACGCGGGCAAAGCGAACCCTCGCCGAGCGCCATGTGCCGTTCGAGCTACCGCTGCCGACGGATCTGGAGGCGCGCCTCGAGACGGTGCTGGAGGTGATCTACCTCATCTACAACGAAGGCTACTCCGCGACGGCCGGCGACGATTGGATGCGCCCCGCCCTTTGCGAGGACGCGCTGCGCCTCGGTCGCGTGCTTTCGGAGCTCCAGGGCGGACAATCCGAGGTTCACGCGCTGGTGGCGCTCATGGAGCTGCAAGCGTCGCGCGCCCGCGCGCGTACCGGGCCGAGTGGCGAGCCTATCTTGCTTGCCGACCAGGACCGTTCACTTTGGGACATGCTGCTGCTCCGACGTGGGCTCGAAGCCCTCGGCCGCGCCGAGTCGCTCGCGACGCGTCCAGGCCCGTACTTGCTCCAGGCCGCGATCGCCGCGTGCCACGCGCGCGCCAGCAGCGTCGACGAGACCGACTGGCCCCGCATCGCGGTTCTCTACGGCGCCCTTTCTCACGTTGCGCCTTCTCCCATCGTCGAGCTCAACCGCGCGGTCGCGGCGAGCATGGCGTTCGGTCCCGAAGCGGGCTTGGCCATCGTCGAACCGCTGAGCCGCGACCCCGCCATGGTCAGCTATCCATTCTTGCCGAGCGTGCGCGCGGATTTCCTCGCCAAGTTGGGGCGGTTCGAGGAAGCGCGCCGTGAAGCGGAACGGGCGGCCTTGCTCACCAAAAACGCACGAGAGCGCGCGATGTTCTTGGAGCGAGCCGAGCGGTACCGGGACAGAGGCGCATGAACCTCTGCCCCGCGTCCGCCGGTCCAGCTCACAGCTTGTAGGCGCGGTCCTGCTCGACGGAGAGGTTCGTCGAGGTTGCCGACGGGTCCACCGCTACTTTCGTGTCGCTGATGTCGTCGTCCGCGTTGTAGTTCGGGCCGTCCACCCAACCCGTGACGGTGTGCACCGCCGGGTCGAAAGGGCCACCCGGTACGTAGCCGCCAGAGACGGTGGCGTGCTCGGTCAACGTCGGCAGATCCGTGCGGAAGGGTGACGTTGCAGGGAGGACCTGGGTGTTTTCCGTTGGACCATAAGCGAGGTGCGACCATTCGATGAACGAGGTGTCGTAAAAGCGCGTGGGGTAGCCGAGGATCACGCCGCTCACGATGCCCGTCACCATCCACCGCATGTTGGTGCGGCAATACTGAATCGTTACGTCGCCGGGCTGGTAGTCTGAGAGCGTGTCGAAGGTTGCCTTGACGGTCGCCTTGTCCGGGAACCGGAAGCCGCTGTCCGCGTTGGTGAGGAATTGCGGCCAAGGCGCGCTGTGTGCTCCTTTGATGCGCCCCTCGAACGGGGGCGAGCAACGCTTGTACTGGGCCGTATCGAAACTGTCGCAGTCTTCCTTGCCAGTGTTGGTGGACTTGAGCAGGCCGAGCGCTTCCGCGCCGCCCCGCGCGTCCACGACCGTGACTTCGTCGCGCGGGTACTCTTCCGACTGATCTTTCAGGATCGCGAGCAGCTCGCTCAGCGTCACGACGTACGCGGTGTTGTCCACGCGCAGGTCGCGCACGGACGAAGTCCCGTTGTTGGGCGACGTGACGGCGGCAGTCGTGGCGAGCGGCAGGGCCTGATTGGTCGCGTTCCAGTTGATGCTGCCGTTCAAGATCGCCAGGCGCTCCTTAGGGTAGCCCCAGTAGCTCAACAGCAGCCAGGCTCGTCCCACCTGCTGCACGATGCTGCTGGAAGTGGACGCCAGCTGCTCGAAGGTGAAGACGACGAAGTCTTTGGTGGCGTCGATGCCGTATTTTTTGAGGAATGCGTCCGCGGCCGCGCCGTTCGGGATCTCGGCCTCGATCGAGGACAGACCGTTGTCGCGCACCTGGGTGAGCTCCCCCGTCGCAACCAAGTAGGAGACGACGTCGCTCCCACTCTCCTGAACATGGGCGACCGACGTCGCCGCGCTCGAGCCGATCTGGAGGATGACGAGCTTGCCCGTCACTCCTGGCGGGCGATTTGCGGTCCACCCCGCAACCCACGGCTTCAATGTCGAGCCCGTGATGAGACCGTGCTTGTTATTGGCGTAGTCGGCCGCCGATTCATTGGCGAGCTGTTGAGGGGTGGAGCGAGGGAGCAGCTCGTCGCCCGCGCCGCCCTGGCCGCCATCACCGCCGCTGCCGCCCTGGCCGCCATCACCGCCGCTGCCGGCCTGGTCCGGCGTGCCGCCGCTGCCAGCTTCGCCACCGAAGTTCGGTGCACCGCCGCCGCTCGCGCCGCTGCCGCCCTCACCCGCTAAGCTGCCGCCGGAACCGCTCGTGCCCGCCGAACCGCTCGTGCCCGCCGAACCGCTCGTGCCCGCCGAACCGCTCGTGCCCGCCGAACCGCTCGTGCCCGCCGAGCCACCCGAGTCCGGCGCACCGCTCGCTCCCGCGGCGGCGTCAGGACCGTCACCGGTATCCTCCGTATCGTCCGTGCAAGCGCCCACGAACAGGGCCGCAGACAGCGTGAGTAAGCTAAAATTCAGGAGATATCGCGGGGAGGCGGGTCGAGACATGGCCGGACCCTGTCAGATCTCCGTCCATTATGTCCACCACAAAAGACAACGGGTCCACCGTCGAGCGCTAACACCGCTTGCGGATCAGCGCTAAAAGTCAGGCACGCACCGCTCGTCCACTATCAAGGACAACCCGCTAAGGCGAAATGATGCTAGCCGTTCAGCAGCTTACAATCTTCGATCGGACGTCGGCCGCCACGCGGATCAACTCCTCCGGTCCCCCGCTGCCGGCGACCAAGTGCGGGCCGAGCAGCTCCGCGGCCGTGGTCACGTCGTCCACGAACTTGAAGCGAGAACGGTGCGGCAAAATCGTGGTCAGGGCGGCGCCGACGGCGCGGACTAGCGCGCCGCGAAAGCCTCCCCCCTCCGCCACGATGACCGACAACTTCATTTGGCCGACGAGGTCACGGCTAAACGCGGCGAGATTCTTGCGAGTCGCGTCGTCCGGCGAGGGTGACTTCGCTTCCACGATCCAAAGCGAGGTCGCGGGAACCGGCGACGCGCTCACGAACGCGCTTGCGAGCTCGTTGACGCGACCCGACCGGCTCGCGCTGGGCGAGCCGCGCCAGATTTGTATGAAGGTCCGACCCCACGTCGCCACGACATGCGCATCGTCCGCGACGAGAATCTCGGGCCGCGCCACAGCGGCGATTGTGTCACCGCTCCTCCTGCAACGCTAGATTCATAATTCGCCTCCGCGGACTTACGAAGGGGCAAAGAGCGGCCGTTCAGCGCTGGGGCTTGCCGTCTATGTAGACTTGCAGCGGATCGGCGAGGACGGTTGGATCCTGCAAAGGGTCGCGCGAAAGCACCAGCAACGCCGCCCGCTTGCCCGCGGCGATGGCGCCAAGATCTCCGAGACCCAAGTAAGCCGCAGGTGCCGACGTGCCGGCCGCGAGAATAGCGGCTCCGTCCAAACCAGCTTCACTCAGCAAGGTGAGCTCCGAAAGCTGAATGCCAGCGTCCCGACTGTTGCCGAGATCAGTACCATAGAGGACGACGGCGCCCGCTTCGCGCAAGGCGCGAAGGTTCGCGATCGTCGCGGGGCTGCCGCCGAACGCCGCCAGAGTGCTGATCACGGCCTTGTTCGAAAACGCAGCCAGCGTTGCCGGTGACAGCGGCTCGACCGGCGTGTGCGCGAGGATGTCCACGCCTGCCGCCGCGGCACGCTGGGCGTCGGCGGCGGCGAGCGCGTGCCCGGCCACCTTGAGCCCACGCTGGTGCGCGTGAGCAACGAGGGCGGCCGCGGTCTCGTCGTCCAGCGTAGGCTCGGACGTGAAGGGAGTCTTGATGAGCGTGGCGCCGTCTCTCATCAGAGCGTCCACGGCGGCTCGTGCCTCCGCGACGTTCGCAACGGGCAGTCCGTAGCCATCTCGTCCCCAGCTCTGCGTCGGGTACCCGCCCACGGCCGTGATCATCGGACCGGAAGCGAGCAACGTGAGCGGTTGCACGTCGACGGAGAACGCGTCCAGCGGCGCCGCCAAATCCAGCGCAGCGACGACGCCGCGCTTCAGCAATTGCTCGGCAACGGGGTAATAGGTGAGGTGCACGTGCGAGTCGATGAAGGCGGGCACCAAGTAGCGACCGGACACATCCACCCGCTCCACCCCGCTGGCGGGGGGCCCAACCGACTCGATTCTTGCGTCGCGAACGGTGACGTCGGCAGCGCCGAGACCAACCACGGTGCCTCCGACGAGCGCGAACTGGCCCAAGCTCGGTCCTTCGGCCGTTGGCCCGGCCGCGCCGCCGGCAGCTCCCTCTTGGCGCGGGGCGTTGCCGGAGCAGCCAACCGCGAGAAGCAGCGATGCGACAGAGAGCAGCCTCATGAATGCGGTACGAGCCGAGCGGTCCTACGGCTCGGCGGAAACGACCACGCGTAACCGGAAAGGACCCGACGCCTTCCGGTGGGCGTGAAAGTGATGGTGCTCGCGTTGGTCGGGCTCGCGCCCTGGCTCGGATGCTCCGGAAGCGAAGAGCAACGGAAGCCGCCTCCGGCCGCGGAGGCAGGCGCCAAGCTGTACGGCTACTGGGTGAAAGTGCAGGAGCAGGCCGACTCCGCTCGCGGTTCTTTTGGTACGAGATCGTCGATGGCGAAGGCACGTCGACCGTGTACGGCAACGCCCTCGGCAGCCCTGACTGCGTCGGATGCCATGCCGCAGGTACCGACTACTCGCTGTCGACGCCCCAATCGGGTGAGCGGCGCGCCAGCGTCCCTTCGCGCGACTTTGGATGACGTTCGTGCGTGGCCGCCGGAAAGATGCGGCTGCAGCGAATCAGTAAGCGTGCTGCGCAGCCACCGTTGACACGCCGAGCCGGGTGCTAACGCGATGTAGGTGTTAAGGTTCGCTCCGGAATGTCCGCGAACGACGAGAAGAAGGCCCCTGAGAGCGCGCCCCAGAGCGCCGAGACGGCGCCGCCGAGCCCAACCCGACCGCCCCCTCCCTCGGAGCGCCGGACGGCATCCTTGCCGCCGCCTCCACCGCGCCGCTCGGTGAAGCCTTCGGGACCTCCTCCGCCTCCTCCACGCCCGCCGCGCGCTCAGCGGTTGGCAGGAGTTTTCTCGACTCCGCCTCCGCCTGATGAAGCGGCGCCGCCGGTAGCCATGCAGCGGCTGACGGCGGGGCCGTCCGCCGCTCCTCCACCCCTGCCGGCTGAGCCTCCCCTTCGCACCGTTCACGCAGAGCCCAGGGTGGTCGCCCCGCCACCAGAGGTTGCCGCGCCGCAACCGGTGGTCGCCCCGCCGTCGCTGCCTGCGGTCGTGGAGCCACCTCCTGCCGAGCCACCGCCCGCATTCGTCGCACCGCCCGCTGTCGAGCCACCGCCCGCATTCGTCGCACCGCTCGCTGTCGAGCCACCGTCGCACCGCCCGCCGTCGAGCCGCGGCCAGAGCTGGTTGCGGCTCCGACGGAGCCACCCCTCGCGGCGATCGCGGCCGCCGCGGAAGAGGCGCCGGTAGCGCTACCCTCCGTGCCGGCACCCGCTTTCGATCCGGCGGCAAGCGTCGCCGCGACCTTCAGCGCGGAACCTGCGCCGAGCGCGACCGCCCCGAGCCCGGTATTCGTGGCTCCTTCGCTGCCACCGCCTCCATTCGTGACACCACGAGCGGGAGCGTCCCTCGCCGACCGCCTCGCGGCCGTGCAGGCGCGCGTCGTGGACGCTGTTCCGGCGCCATGGTTGGAGCTGCTGCGCAAGCAGCCCGTGCTGTGGATGGTGGTGACGCCGGTGGTGCTCGCGACGCTCCTCATTGTGATCGCGGTAGCGCTCGCACCGGAAGTGGAGAAAGCGCGCCCGGAACCGCTCGCACGCGCCCGCACCGTATCGCCTCCTTCGGCCTCACCAACGGCCGCCAGCGAAGAACCGAGCCCGGCTCCGCCTGCCCCCGATGGCGCGGCGGTCGCGGCCCTCGAGAGCAAGTCGCCGGACACGCTGAGCGTGGAGGAAGTGCTGCTCGTCAAGCAGCACCGCGCGGAGCAGAAGCGCAACGACGCGCAAGGCCTCGCCACCAAGCTGCTCCAGCAGCCGGACCTTGCCAAGGACGCCGCGGTGCAGCGCGAGCTGCTGCGACTCGTTGCCGATCCGGACACCGCCGAGCTGGCGTTGACAGCCCTGGCGCGCACGCCCTCAGCGGTTGCGAAGGATTTGCTCTACGACGTGACGACGAGCCGCGCCGTCCCGGTGGCGACTTCGGAGCTCGCCGCGTCACTGCTATCGAGCCGCGACGTGCGGGCCAACGCCTCGCCCGCGCTGGTCGTCGCGTTGGAGCTGCGCGCGGCCTCGAGTTGCGAGGCCATTCGAGCGGCGCTTCCCAAGGCGCAGAGCGAAGGCGACCGTCGTTCGCTCTCGTCGCTCGGCAAGCTCAACTCGCGGCGCGGCTGCGGGGCGGACAAAACCGAGGATTGCTACGGGTGTCTGCGTTCGCAGATGAAGCAAGTCACCGCGACCATCAACGCGGTCAAGCGTCGCAAAGCGCCGAGCTCGGTACCTTACTGAGCGGTGAATCCGAGAGCGGGGCGATACGACTCGGCCCGCTCTCAGCGTTCATTCACGTGTGGTAGACGTCGCTGTCTTTCGTCTCGGCGACGAACAGCATGCCGACCACGAACGTGATCGCGGCCACGATGATCGGGTACCAGAGGCCGCTGTAGATGTTGCCGGTCGCGGCCACGATCGAGAACGAGATCGCCGGCAGAAAGCCTCCGAACCAGCCATTTCCGATGTGGTACGGAAGGCTCATGGACGTGTAGCGAATGCGCGTCGGGAACATCTCCACCAGCATCGCGGCGATGGGGCCGTACACCATGGTCACGTAGATGACCATCACCGTAAGGACGAGCACGAGCGCGAGCCACCGCCCGGAGAAGGCCGGAATCGGCTCCGCCTTCGCGGGATAGCCGGCTTGGGTGAGGGCCGTGCGCATCTGCTTTTCGAAGCGCGCCTTGTCTTCCTTGGCCGTCGCCGCGGTGCCGTCGTAGCCGAGCACCGCGTCCTGACCGATCTTTACCGTCGCGCCGGGAGGGCCGTCCACGAGGTCGTAGCTCACCCCTGCGTTGGCCAGGAACGTGCGCGACGTGTCGCAGGGGGTCGTGAACTTGGCGGTGCCTGTCAAGTTGAGGACCAAATTGCAGTCGGCGTCCGCCGCGACCACGCTCACCGGCGCGGCCTCGATCGCGGCCTGCAGCTTGGGGTTGGCGAGCGCCGTGAGCGAGTGAAAGAGCGGGAAGTACGTCACCGCCGCGATTAGACAGCCGGCCATGATAATCGGCTTTCGACCAACGCGGTCCGAGAGCCGACCGAAGAACAAGAAGAACGGCGTGCCCAACATGAGCGCGACCGCGATGAGGATGTTGGCAGTCGGGCCATCCACCTTCAAAAACGTCTGAAGGAAGTAGAGCGCGTAAAACTGTCCCGTGTACCAAACGACGGCCTGCCCCGCGGTGAGACCGACGAGCGCCAAGAGCACGATGCGCAAGTTCTTCCACTGCCCGAACGCCTCCGCGAGCGGCGCCTTGGAGACCTTACCCTCCGCTTTGATCTTCAGGAAAGCGGGCGACTCCGCGAGCTTGACGCGGATCCACACAGAAACGAGCAGCAGGACACCGGAGAAGGCGAATGGAAGCCGCCAGTAGCCCCACTCCGCCGAGAACACCTTCTCACCCTCGGCCGTGAAGGCGCCACCGCCTGCGAAGAAGCGCGAGGCGAGAATGACCATGAGCGCCAACATCAAGCCCACCGTCGCGGTCGTTTGGATCCACGCCGTGTAGAGGCCTCGGCGACCCTGTGGCGCGTGCTCGGCGACGTACGTCGCGGCGCCGCCGTACTCGCCACCGAGCGCGAGCCCTTGAAGCAAACGGAGCACGATGAGCAGGCTGGGCGCCAACAGGCCCAACGTTTTGTAGCCCGGCAAAAACGCCAGGGCGAACGTGGAAAACCCCATAATCAAGATCGTGACGAGGAAGGTGTACTTCCGGCCCACCATGTCCCCGAGCCGCCCGAACACGAGCGCCCCGAACGGCCGCACCGCGAACCCGGCCGCGAAAGCGAGCAGGGTGAAGATGTTGCGCGTCGCTTCGTCCAGCGGGGCGAAGAACTGAGACCCGATGACGGCAGTCAGCACGCCGAACAGATAAAAGTCGTACCATTCGAAGACGGTACCGAGCGAAGACGCGAAGATCACGCGCCGCTCGTCAGCGGTCATGGCGGGGGCGGCGGAAGCAGGCGCGCGAGCAGCAGCGGTGACAGACATCAGAACACGTACACCTGTGTTTGGAGGTTGATCTGATTGAACCCGTGTTGCCCCGGAGCGTCGGGCTTCACGCGGAGGTAGAATGCCTTCACATTGAAGGCGTGGCCATAGGGCCAGAAAGCCACGCCGCCACCGAAGCGCGATTCGTGCGTGCTGGTCGGACTGACGGATTGGTACTCGAAACGCGCGATGGGGCTCAAATCGATGGCGTCAATCAGATACCCGGCCTCCGCCATAACGGAGGTCTGTTTGGGTAAGACGGGCACTGGCGGCACCGCGTTGTTGACGAGAAACATCTTGCCGTCGTAGTGGGCAAAGTTCACTTGCGCGGTGAACACGCCGGGGCCGAGCGGGTGATCCAAGAAGGCGTCACCGCCGAAGTGGACGTAGTCGTCTTGCAAGTCCACGGTGGCGCCGAACGAGAGCACCTTTTTGTTGCCGTGGTACGTACCAGCATAGAAAAAGCCCGTTTCCGCGTCGAGCACGTTGACCTGTAGGCGAGCCGCGAAGCGAAAGAAATTCGTGGCGGAGGCCTTGCCGTCAGCGGTGGCGGCATTTCTTCGGCCTTGGAACAAGCCGGCGCGGTACTCTAGGTGGTTGTCCAGCAGCAAGCCGCGCAACTGCACGCCCGCATCGCGACCGACGGGAGCGCCACTGCTGTTGAAGGCGTTGCTGTTGCGGAACGAATTCGTGAAGTAGTCCCAGCTGTACAGCGTGCCGGCGCCTTGCACCGCGTTGTGCGTGGACGGCGGCAGCATGTACCCCATGTCGACCTTCAACGCGTCGCCCAGCGCTTTGAAGGTGCCGAACGCGTCTTGAACGTTGAGGCCCGGGGTGTTCTTGGCGCCCGTGTCCGGCGCGGCCTTGAACAAGTCCGCGTAGTCCGTATCCATGAAAAACTCGACGTTTTTGAACAACGTCGCCGCGACGAGGAACCGGACGCGGCGCACGAAGAAGTTGTGCGAGACGCCGCTCAGCGTCGGGCTGCCCGCCATCTCGTACTGCGGTTGAAACAACACGCCGAGCTTCAAGCTCGCGTCCGCGTTTTCCAGCTTTAATGGCGGCGGAGCGGGACGGACCATGAGTGGCGGTGCGTCAGCCGCCACTGGCGCTGCGAGAGGCGGCGCGGGTGGAGCGGGCGCGGGTGGTGACGCGGGTGCAGACTCAGGGGCGCGTTCTGCTTCCGCGGGCGGCACGTCCGGCGCTGGTTGCGCGAGGGCATTGGCCGCGCTCGCGAGCACTGCGAGCGTCAACAAGGCGCACGTCGACTGAACGAGTCTCATGTTTCGATCGCTCCAAAGGAGAAGTTACGGAGACAGAGTCAGAGAACCGGCATCCAGCGCGACTTCGTAGAAGCCGTGATCGTTCCAGGGGAGCGCCGCGCCCTTCTGTGCCAAATCTCCGCCGGTGACGCTGACACGCAGGTGCTTTCCCGGCGGAAAATGGTCGGGCAAGGACCAGGTCCAGGTTTGCGAGGTGCCGGCCGTCACCGGTGTGACTTGCGAGATCGTTTTTTGACCCCGCCAGTAGGCAGCGACGTCCACGACCGTATCCAGCCACACGTCGCCCAAAGCCTTGCTCGCTTTGACGCTGGCGCTGAAGTTCTCGAACGAAACCGCGTTGTAGGCGCCATCAGTGCCGCCCGTGAAACCGTGCACCAGGATGACGCGCCACTTGCCCGCCGTCCGCGCGGCCGTCACCTCGTCATCCATCGATTTCTGAGTCGCATTCTCGACGGGCACGAAGCAGAAGAGCTGAAATGGATCGGTGCTGTCTGCCGGCCCCATCAGCCCGTTGTTCACACCGCGATTGGTCAAGAAGCGCGTCTGGGCGAGCTCGCCGTATTTGGGCTCACCGTAGGGCGCGGCCAAGTTCCACACCTTCACCTTGAAGTTGTCCTCGATGAACTTCGTGGCCGCGTCTACGTCATCCGCGGCGGGAGTCATCGAGTGACTCCTGGTGTGATTGCCAAGCTCGTGCCCGTCTTTGACGGCTTGCGTCCACACCGCGTTGGTCGACTCGGGCTTGTTCGTTTGAAGGTAGAACGTGAACGGCACGCCTAGCGCCTGCAGCTCCGCGTAGCGTGCGATTTGCGACGAGTTCGAGTCGTCGAACGTGTAGCTGACGGCGGCCTTGAACCCGGCCCAGTCGAGGACCTTCAATCCGCCCACCGCGCCGCTCGGCTTCGGCATGCCGCCGGGGCCGGGAGGCAACGGCAGGTCCGAGGCAGGCATCGACACGCTACCGCCCGTGGTCGTGGTGCCAGCGGTGCCGCCCGTGGTTCCGCTTCCGCCAAGGCTGGTGCCACCGGTGCCGGCGGTCGGGAGGCCGGAGGCGCCGGCGGTATTGCCCGCGCCACCTGCGTTGTTGGCGCCACCACCGGGCGCCCCCGCGCTACCAGCGGACGGCGCAGCTCCGGCGCTGCCGGCGGCCGACGATGCGCTGCCGCCCGGTCCTTGGCCGGCCGTGCCACCTCCGGTCGGATTTTCCGTTGAGCAGCTCGCCAAGGCGAGCCCGACGGTCAGCAGCCAGCCATGCGTTCCACGATGCGCAGACACCATCGGGCGGGAATTCCCGCCTGCTCAGACGCTGATCGAACTATTCGCACAAATCGTGAGCCGAGCGACCGACATCGAATCTTTGCCGTCAGACGGTGACGCGCAGCTGCAGAACGAAGCCGGCGCTCGCGCTGCCACCGAGGAGCAGAGCTCGTACCCGCGCCGTCACTGAATGCGTTGTCCTATCCTCGCCCGCGCTCATGGAAAAAGCTCAATCTGCCGACGGCACGTGGATCGCTTACGAAAAGCTGGGCAGCGGTCCGCCGGTCGTGCTCGTCGGCGGCGCCTTCTGCGATCATCGCGCGCGCACCGCGGGGTTGCCTCTCGCTCGCAAGCTCGAGAGCGCCATGACCGTGTATTGCGTGGATAGGCGCGGCCGCGGCGATAGCACCGACACGTCGCCGTACGCAGTCGCACGCGAGGTGGAGGACATCGCCGCGGTGCTTGCCGTCACGGGCGGCGACGCGCATGCCTACGGGCACTCGTCCGGCGCCATCCTTCTCATCGAATGCGCGCTCGCCGGTTTGCCCATTCGAAAGCTCGCTTTGTACGAGCCGCCGCTCGTGCTCGCCGAGCACCGGGAAGGCGTGCCGGCGGACCTCGCCGAGCAGCTCGCGGCGCTGACGCGCGCGGGTAAACGCTCGGACGCGACAGAGCTCTTTCTCACGCGGGCCATCGGCATCCCGGCGCCGTACGTCGAGCAGATGCGAACCGGTCCGGCGTGGCCCGGCTTGGAGGCGCTCTCTCACACCCTAAGCTACGACGCGACCATCACGCGTGACCCGTTGTCCGTGCTCGCGCGCGCCCCTGGGCTCCGCCCGCCGACCTTGCTGCTCGACGGCGCGAAGAGTCAGCCATGGATGCGTGGGGCCGTAGCCCAGCTTTGCAAAGTCGTTCCTGGCGCGCGCTACGAAACATTGCCGAACCAAACTCACGACGTGGCACCGGAGCCGCTAGCACCCCACTTGTTGGAGTTCTTCCTGGCCTAGAAAAGGCTGATGGGCGGTCCGAAACGGCGATTGCTGTAAGGGAAATCCGGACAACTCCGCGCGACCCGCGACAATTTGTCCTCGCTGCCAGATGGCACTCCTGGCTACTCTCTGGGGTGGTGGAACGATTTGCGCTTCCTCAGAGCGGGGCGGGCTTCAAGACGGCGCGGGGGTGTGTGGCCATCTGGGTGCCCTGCCCGGCCCTCCTCGTCCTTTCGCTGCAGGGGCACGGTGAGGGCGCATTCGCGGCGGAGGTCGTGCGCGCATTCGAGACGCTCGCCACGGAGGGACCTTTGCACGTGTTCGCGGACTGCGAGTCGCTGGACAACTACGACTCACAGCTGCGCACCGAGCTCACGGGGCGCTTCTTGCCGGTGCGAGAGCGCATCGCGACTCTCAGCGTGCTGGTCAAGTCTCGCTTCGTGGCCATGGGCGTCACGGTCATGAACTTGGCGCTCGGCGGCATCGTGAGCAGTGCCACGGATCGAGCGAATTTCGTGACCGGGCTGGACGCGCGCCTGTTCGATTTACGCGTGGTCGGCTTCTCCAGCCGTGCGCTCGAGCTGGTGCGTTTCAGGCCGGCCGAGGCGCGGAGTTAGAGCCCCGTAACGTCGCCAGCACGGCCTCCATGTCGTCCGGCACGCGCTGCTCGAAGCTCAGCCGTTCGCCGGTACCGGGGTGCTCGAACGAGAGCTCGCGGGCGTGGAGCATGACGCGTGGCGCCGGGATCAGCTCGCCTCGATAAGTCTTCGAGTAAACGCGCTCGCCGAGCAGCGGGTGCCCGCGCTCGGCTAAATGAATGCGAATCTGGTGGGTGCGACCGGTCTCCAGCCGGCACTCCACGAGCGTGGCGCCGCGCAAGGACTCCAGGCTGGTCACGTGAGTGACGGCGTCGCGCCCTAGCTCCTCGTTCTCCGTCGAGCCGCGCCGGCCGTCCCCGCGGTCTTGGACGAGGCGGCTCTTGATCGTCCCGCTCCTCACCGTTCCGTGAGCGATGGCGACGTAGCGACGACCCACGGTGTGAAAGCGGAATTGGTTCTTGAGCGCGAGCTTCGCGGCGGTGGTGCGCGCGAACACGACTACGCCGGAGGTTTCCTTGTCGATGCGGTGCACGATGCCGAGCGGCGCGCGGCGCCCGCGGTCGGAGAGCGTCTCCATCAGCAGCTGGTCGAGCGTGCCGCGCTCGTTCTCGTCGTACGGAACGGTGCTGATGCCGGGCGGCTTCGTCACGACCACCACCTGCCCGTCCACGTACAAGATGGCGCTGCGCGGCAAAGACGGCGTGCGCGTGGCGCGCGGCGCGTTCTGGCGCAGCTCCACCTCCGCGCCGGCCGGCACGAGCGCGGTCGGATCCAGCCTCGGCGCGCCGTCCACGAAGACTTTGCCGGTGCGGGCGAGGCGCCGCACCTCGTTCCAACTCTTGTCGGGCAAGAGCTCGCGCAGCCAGCGGTCCAACGGCTTCGAGCCGCTTCCGGGCAGAAGTTGCTTCTTGAGCACTTAAGGGGCCGTAACTCGCGGTGTGTTCCAGCGCGGCTTGAGGTGAATCTTCAGCACGTCTCGGTACAGGCTCAGGTGAGCGCAGTGATCCATTTTGTCGTTACCGGAAAAGCCCCGCACGTGAAAGTTACCCTGCGTGTAGCGCGAAATGAGATCCATGCCGAGCGGCCCCTTGCCGCTCGACACCTTGGCCGTGCCCCCGACCTCGTGAATGAGGAAGCTCGCCGTCTCAGTCGTCGACGCGTAGCCGGGCGGAATGATGGACGAGTGGCTCACGAACATGAGCTTGCGCTTGGCCGCGGCCTCTTTGGCAAACTCCGTGAAGGCACGGATCTGCAAAGCGTTGACGCTCTGGCCCTGGTACCCGCAATGCAAGCCGTCCAGCAATACGACCGCGTCCACCCGCTCCTTGCCGTACTTCTGACCGAGAACTTTTTGCACCGCGCCGTAGCCAGCGCTCCACGCGGAGAGGCCGATCTTGCGCGCCTTGGCGGGGCGACCCGTCTTCTTTTCCACCGCGCGCTCCACGCTCGTCACGAGCCGGGCGAAAGCGTCCGGCGGGTCGAAAGCGGTCTCGTAGGGGCCGGAGCCAAGCCCGAGGTCGATACCGACCAACACCGCGCCGTCCATGACCGTGATCCATTCCTTGCGCGCCGCCTCGTGGCCATGAAAATGGAATACGACGTCGAACTGGCCGCCCCGCGCGAAGCGCTTGCTCGTCGGCATGACGAGCTGGCCCATGTCGATGCCGCGCGTCCATTTGTCGTAGATCCCGAACCCCGGGTCCGGCGTGTTGCACGGGTTACCGCCGCGCTCGGCGATCGACTTGGACGTTTGGGTCGAAGGGGGCGGCTTTTTGGCGACGAAGCTTGCCGGAACAGTGGGCTTTTTGACCTGCGCCAGGCCCGCCGCCGCGCACAGCAGCCACGCGAGGCCGAAGGCGCCTCGCGTAGCGCTCGAACGAACCGTGCTGCGGGCTGCCATGGAGCGACAACCCTGCCGCCGCCACGCCGCGGCGGCAAGTTGCTCAGCGCGGCTCTTGCTGCGTGCTGCAGTGAATCGTGCCCAAGCCGAGCACGAAATCCTTCGAATAAATTCCGACCACGCGCCGTCCAGGGAACAGCTCGGTCAAAATTCCGAGCGCCACCGCGTCGGCCGGGTCGTTGAAGGTTGGCACCAGCACGACCGCGTTACCGATATAGAAGTTCGCGTAGCTGGCGGGCAAGCGCTGGCCGTCGAACACGACCGGCTCCGGCATCGGCAAGTCGATGACCTCGATGCGTCGGCCCGCGGCGTCTTTCGCGCCGCGCAGCCGCTCTCGCGCGTCGCGAAGCGGCTTGTAGTTCTCGTCCTTTCGGTTCGACTCCGCCCCGAGCACGACCTTACCGGGCGCGACGAAGCGGGCGAAATCGTCGATGTGACCGGCCGTGTCGTCCCCGGCGATTCCACGGCCGAGCCACAGCACCTTTTCGGCTCCCAGGTGGTCGCGCAGCGCGGCTTCCACGCCCGCCTTGCCGAGCTCGCGGTTGCGCGCCTGACGGCCGTCCAGCAAGCACTCTTCCGTGCACAGCAGCGTCCCCTGCCCGTCCACGTCAATCGCGCCGCCTTCGAGGACTAGGCGCTCCGAGCCGGCGTTCACGTAAGCCTGAAAGGGCTCGGCACCGGCCGCGGCCGCGCGCGCCAGCACCTTGGCGCCGGCGGCGTCGTCCCGCTCGTAGTTGTCGTAGCGAGCCCAGCCGTTGAAGCGGAACTTCACTGCGCCGAGCGCGCGTCGGCCAGGCTTGCCACGCTTGGCGACGAACAGCGGCAAGAAGTCGCGCGTCCACGAGCGATCCGTCGGCAGCTCCACGAAGTCGACCTGCGCTACGTCCACCTGAGACTGCTCGAGCGCGCGCTTGGCGTCCTTCGCCATGCGCTTGGTAGCGACGATGAGCCGGACTCGCTCCCCCCGCGTGAGGTTCTTGATCACCTCGGCAAAGACCCACGGCACCGCCTCGAACTTGCCGGGCCAATCCGTCGGCTCGTGCGGCCACGAGAGCCACGTAGCGGCATGCTCTTCCCACTCCGCTGGCATGCGGTAGCCAAGGTCGAACGGAGCGAGCTCCGCTGAAGCCAGGGGGTCCGCCAGGGTAATTTTGGCGCGCGGAGCGCGAGCTTTGGGCTTTTTCATCCGCGGTCGATGAAGCGCGAGGTGATGTCACCGTAGGCGTCGATGCGGCGGTCCCGATAAAATGGCCAGTTGCGCCGCACGTATTCCTGGCGGCTCAGGTCCAGCTCCACGACGAGTGTTTCCTCGCCTTCTCCCGCCTCCGCAAGCACGACGCCGAACGGATCTGCCACGAAGGAGTGGCCCCAGAACTGAAGCCCGCCGTCCGTCGGCCCTTCGTGGCCGACGCGGTTCACCGAGACGACGAAGACGCCGTTGGCGATGGCGTGCGAGCGCTGGATGGTTTGCCACGCGGAGAGCTGCGACGCGCCGTACTCCTCCTTCTCCCCCGGGTGCCAGCCGATGGCAGTCGGGTAAACCAGAAGCTCTGCGCCGCGCAGCGCGGTGAGACGCGCCGCCTCCGGGTACCACTGGTCCCAGCAGATGAGCGGCCCCACCTTGGCCTCCGGGGTCTGGAACGTCTTGAAGCCGAGATCCCCCGGCGTGAAGTAGTACTTCTCGTAAAAGAGCGGGTCGTCCGGGATGTGCATCTTCCGGTAGAGCCCGAGGGACTCGCCGTCCGGCCCGACCACGATCAAGCTGTTGTGGTAGACGCCCGGCGCTCGCTTCTCGAAGAGCGGCACGACGATGGAGACGCCGAGCTCCTTGGCGACGGCGCTGACCGCGCTGCTCGTCGGACCGGGAATGGGCTCCGCCAAATCGAAGAGCGAGGCGTCCTCCACCTGGCAGAAATAGGGCGACGCGAACAGCTCCTGAAGACAGATCAGCTTGGCGCCGCGGGAGGCCGCTTCACGCACCCTCTCCAGCGTCTTCTGGACGTGGCGCGCCTTGTCGTCCTCGACGCTGGTCTGAATCAGGCCAACCTTGATCTTGCCGGCTTTCATGGCGGCCGGAAGTTAGGCCCTGCGGGCGCCTCCCGCAAGACGCGCGCGGTCATTTGCCTCGGCCCTGACGTCGGGTTAGGACGCCTGTCCATATGAAGGGCATCATCTTGGCTGGCGGTAGCGGCACGAGACTCTACCCGCTGACCCGCGTGGTCTCGAAGCAGCTCCTCCCCGTCTATGACAAACCCATGATCTTCTACCCGCTCAGCGTCTTGATGCTGGCCGGGATCCGAGAAGTGCTCGTCATCTCCACGCCGCAGGACCTGCCTCTTTTCCAGCGCCTGCTCGGCTCCGGGGAGGACCTCGGGATGCGCTTCGAGTATGCGGAGCAAGCCGCCCCGAACGGCCTTGCGGAGGCGTTTCTCATTGGTCGGGATTTCGTTGGTCGCGATCCGGTCGCCCTCGTCCTGGGCGACAACATCTTCTACGGCAACGGTCTGGCCGAAACGGTGCAAAAAGCCGCGGGCCTGAGCGAGGGCTGCGTGCTGTTCGGCTACAAGGTGCAGGACCCGGAGCGCTACGGCGTCGCGGAGCTTTCACCGGACGGCCGGGTCATCTCGATCGAGGAGAAGCCGGCACACCCCAAGTCCAACGTGGCTGTGACCGGCCTGTACTTTTACGACAATCAGGTCGTGGACATCGCCCGGGACCTGAAGCCATCTCCGCGCGGCGAGCTCGAGATCACGGACGTGAACAAGGCCTATATCGAGCGCGGCCAAGCGCAGGTGGAGCTCTTTGGGCGCGGCATGGCCTGGCTCGACACCGGAACGCACGAGAGCCTCATCGAGGCCAGCGAGTTCGTGCACATCCTCGAGCAGCGCCAAGGCACGCGCATCGCTTGCATCGAGGAAATCGCGTATCGGATGGGGTTCGTGGACCAGCAGCAGCTGCAAAAGCTGGCTGACGGCTACGGCAAGAGCGACTATGGCAAGTACCTCCGCGCCTGCGCGACGGAGGGATGACATTTCATGGAAATCATCGACTTACCCCTGGCCGGCGCGAAACTCGTTCGCCCCCGCGTGTTCCGAGACGCGCGCGGCTTCTTCTTCGAGAGCTACAGTCACGAGCGCTACGTCGCCGGGGGCATGCCGGAGACTTGGGTGCAGGACAACCATTCGCTCTCCCGCCAGGGGACTTTGCGCGGGCTCCACTACCAGTCCACGCCCGGCCAGGCGAAGCTGGTACGCGTCACGCGCGGCCGCATCTTCGACGTCCTGGTGGACATCCGCCACGACTCGCCCACGTTCGGTAAGTGGCACGGCGTGGAGATAGACTCGGAAGAGCACTCGCAGGTGTACATCCCGGTTGGCTTCGCGCACGGCTTCGGCGTGCTGAGCGAGGTCGCCGAGGTGCAGTACAAGGTGAGCACGCCGTACGACGCCGCTCACGAGTGCGCCATCCGCTGGAACGACCCAGACATCGGCGTCGTTTGGCCCATCCCAAGCCCCATCCTTTCCGAGCGGGACCAATCGTCCGAGTTCTTCGCCGCCTTCAAGGCCCGACTTCCGAGCACCCGATGACGCGCAGCCCTCAATCGATTTTGGTCACGGGCGGGGCCGGCTTCATCGGCTCCGCCTTCATCCGTCGCCTCTTCGCCGACACCGCGTTCGCCGGCAAGGTGGTGAACCTGGACTTGCTCACCTACGCGGGCAATCCAGAGAACCTGAAGGGCGCGGTCGACGACGCGCGCTACACGCTCGTGCGCGGAGACATCGGCGATCAGAAGCTGGTGGACGGCCTGTGCGAGCAGCACGGCGTCGACGCGATCGTGAATTTCGCCGCCGAAAGCCACGTAGATCGCAGCATCCTGGGCCCCGGCGTCTTCGTACAGACGAACATCGTCGGCACGTACGCGCTGCTGGAGGTGGTGCGTAAGCGTCCGAGCATTCACTTCCATCACGTCTCGACGGACGAGGTGTACGGCTCGCTCGGCCCGACCGGCCTCTTCACGGAGCAAACCGCTTACGACCCCAGCTCGCCGTACTCGGCGTCGAAGGCGGCGTCCGATCACCTCGTGCGCGCGTACCAACGCACGTACGGCATCTCCACGACCGTCTCCAACTGCAGCAACAACTACGGTCCGTTCCACTTCCCGGAGAAGCTCATCCCGCTCGTCATCCTCAACTTGTTCGAGGGTAAGGAGCTGCCCGTGTACGGGGACGGGCTGAACGTGCGAGATTGGCTATTCGTGGACGACCACGCGGAGGCGCTGTGGGCCATCCTCACGCGCGGGCAGGTCGGGCAAACGTACAACGTTGGCGGCAACAACGAGTGGACTAACATCGCCATCGTCAAGAAGCTCATCGAGCTCGTCGCAGAGCTGAAGGGCAAGCCGAAGAGCGAGCTAGAGAGCTCGATTCGCTACGTGAAGGACCGCCCCGGGCACGATCGTCGCTACGCCATCGACTCGAGCAAGCTGCAGAGCGAACTCGGCTGGTCCCCCCGCCACGACTTGGAGAGTGGCCTGGCGGAGACCGTGCGCTGGTACGCCGACAACGCCGCCTGGGTAAACGGCGTCCGCTCCGGCGCCTACCGCGAGTGGATCGACCAAAACTACGCGGCGCGCTGAGAGCTCAGTTCCGGATCGCCATCACGAAGGTGGGCGAAAGCGCGCCGATGCCGCGGCGGATCGTGAGCTTCAACAGCGCGTACGGAAAGTAGCCGTACAGCTCCGCATCCGGCGCCAGGCGCTGGATGTCGTCTTGGTCGAAGAACTGCACGTGGTCTTTGCGCTGAATGCGCTGGGGGGTGAGGCCGAACAAGGCGATGAAGCGGAACAGCCAGGCGTAGCTGTTCGGCGTCGTGAGCACGAGCAAGCCGCCCGGCTTGGTCACGCGCCGCAACTCCCCGAGAGAAAAAGCAGGATCGTTCAGGTGCTCGATCACCTCGGAGCACCACACGAGGTCGAAGCTGCCGTCCTCGAACGGGAGGCGCTGGTTGGCGTCCACCTGCAGGCACTCGTCGGTGACGGGCTCGTAGTCCACGGGCGTGACCTCGTAGCCGCGGCTACGCAGCCAAGCCGTCTGCACGCCGGCGCGCGCTCCCACGTCCAGCGCCTTCTTGCCGTGACCGGGCGGAACGAGCCCGAGCGCGATCTCCTTGCCCTTGGTTTTACCCGCCACGTCCCGCTGTCCGAGATCTAGGGGGATTTTGCGCAGAAGCGCGAGCACGCTCTCTTTCATTGCAACTGCTCCGCGGGGGCCCGCACGCTCGGCGCCGCTCCCAAAATCGTCCCGCCGCTGCGCACCACCTTGCGCACGTAATAGGAAGGCTTCTTCTGCGACTCGAAGTACGTCCGCGTGAGGACGTCTGCCACGAGCCCAATCGACGCGAGCTGGATACCGACGACGATGAGCAGCACGCCGAGTAGCAAGAGTGGCCGCTCCGACAGCACGGCGCCGTGCACCAGCTTCTGGTACGCGAGGTACATCGACAGAACACCGCCGGCGCCGAAGCAAATCATGCCCGCCAGGCCGAAGATCTGCATCGGTCGCGCGAGGTAAGACTGAATGAAGCGGACGGTGATGAGATCCAGCACCACCCGCACCGTGCGGCCAATGCCGTACTTACTGGTGCCGAACAAGCGCGCGCGGTGGTTCACCTTCACTTCGAGGATGCGCACGCCCATCCAGCTTGCGACCACGGGAATGAAGCGGTGCATCTCTCCGTACAGCCGCATCTCCTTGGCGACCTCGGCCTTCATCACCTTCAACGTGCAGCCGTAGTCGTGGAGGCGCACGCCCGTGATTCTGCTGATTAGCCAGTTGGCGAGGATGGACGGCAAACGGCGGTTGATGAACGTGTCTTTGCGATCCGCTCGCCAACCCGCCACCATGTCGTAGTCTTGGTGGATGTGCTCGACCATGCGCGGAATGTCGCGCGGATCGTTCTGCAGATCGGCGTCGATGGTGGCGATGATCTCGCCCCGCGCGTGGTCGAACCCGGCTTGCATCGCGGCCGTCTGCCCGAAGTTGCGGCGGAACGTCACGACCGTCAGCGAGTGATCCGTCTTCGCGTGGTCGGCCAAGATGGCGAAGGTCCGATCGCGCGACCCGTCGTCTACCAGCACGATCTCGTAGGACATACCGGTGGGGCGCAGCGCGCCGTGCACCTCGTCCAGCAAGCGCTCGATGCTCTCTTCTTCGTTATAACAAGGAATGACGACCGATAAGTCCAAGGCAGCTCCGGGGGGACGTGCCCTAGCACGTCGACTGAGAGGCCGCGACTCTGCCTTTCAACCGGCCGCGCTGGGTCTTTGGCCGCGGCCTTTGCGGGTCGTTCGAGGCAGCTCCGTGTGGGGGCTCACCTCCAAGGATTGCCCGTCATTTTCGCCCGCTAGAAGCCTCAGGGCGCCCGCAAACGCGATCATGGCTGCGTTGTCGGTGCAGGCACGAGGGATCGGCACGACCAGCCGTACGCCGCGCTCCTCGGCGGCGGCCTGAGCTGCCGCACGCAAGCCTCTGTTCGCGGCCACGCCGCCGCCGATGACCCAGGTGCGGAGCTGCTCCCGCGAAAGCGCGGTGACGGCCTTGCGGACGAGCGTCTCCACGACGCGAGCTTGGAACGCCGCGCAAAGGTCGCAGAGCTGCTGGCGATCTTGAGGGCGACCGTGCTCCTCCACCCAGCGCGCCACGTTGGTTTTCAACCCCGAGAAGCTGAACTCCAGCGAGTCCCGGCGGTTTAGCGGCCTTGGCAGGTCGAACCGCGAGGCGTCTCCCTCGTGCGCGAGCCGGTCGATCACCGGGCCCCCTGGGTAGCCGAGCCCGAGCAGCTTTCCTACCTTGTCGTAGGCCTCGCCCGCAGCGTCGTCGCGCGTGGCGCCAAGCTCGGTGATACGCGCGGCGCGGAGCTCGTCCACGCGGTAGAGCGCGGTGTGACCGCCCGAGACGAGCAGGGCCAAGAAGGGCGTCTCCGGCGGGGTGATGGGTTGTTCCGGATACTGCAGGTAGGCCGCGCACAAATGGCCGACCAGGTGATCTACCCCGACGATGGGCAAGCCGCGCGCGAACGCAAGGCCGAGGGCGGTCTGCGCGCCGACGTGCAGCGCTCCGGCCAAGCCGGGACGGGCCGTGACCGCCACGCCGTCGAGCTGCGAAAGCTCCACGCCCGCTCGCGAAAGCGCGGCTTCGATCACGGGGCGCACATTGCGCAGATGATCGCGCGACGCGAGCTCCGGCACGATTCCGCCGTAGGGAGCGTGGGCTTGCACCTGGCTCTCGATGACGTCGCTCAGGACCTCTCCATTGGAGCGGACGACGGCGGCGGCGGTTTCGTCGCACGACGTTTCGATGCCGAGCACGGTGATGACACGCTCAGAAGCCACAGCCCTCTTCGTTCTTGTGCAGGTAAAACAGCGCGAAACCAGGGCGGTGCGCGGCGTCCGCGTCCTCGCTAGGGAGGGGCGCGGGCTTGAACAGGCGGAGCTCCACGTCTCCCTTCCGTAGCAGCGACACCACCGCGAGCATCGTGCCCTGGCAGGTGGAGTCGACGTAGGCGAAGAAATCCGTGTCGTGCCCCTCGCCGAAGGACATGCTCGCGATCGAGTCGTGGTCCACCTGAGGGATGGAGCGCAGCGGCGCGTTCTCGAACAAGGCCTGGTCGTACTCTGCGCAGAGGCCGCTCGCGCGATCGTTACTGGTCAAAAAGGCGGGTCGCGTGGCCTTGTCTTCCGAGTACGTGCTGAGCTTGCTCGTGTCCAAAGTCATGCCCACGCGCAGGAGGGCGGGCGACAAATCCGGAACGAAACCGTCGTGAAAGGAGGGACCACTCACGAGATCCCCGCAAAAGGCGCCTTTCTCCCCCGTGTCGAAGCGGTCCAAGTTCCGGCACGAAAGGGCGGGCAGCGCGAAAAGCGCCAGGAAAATACGAGCAGAAGCGAGCTTCATGAAGCCTGACCGAAGCGGAAGGGGGCCTACTGTAGCTCGGCCGCGAGGCGTTCGGCGAGGCTCCGCAGCCGCGGCTCCGGATCGCGCTCTTTCAGCTGGCGAAGCGTCGGTAACGCCGCGCTCCCCGCCACCTGCGCCAGCGCTTTCGCCGCTGATTCCCGCACCAGCGCGTAGGGGTCCGTGAGGGCGGCGCGCGTGAGCGCCTCCACCGCGGCTGGCTCCGGCTTACCGGCGGTGATCCGACCCAGGGCGTCCGCGGCCGTCGCTCGGAGCGGCCACTCTGCCTCCTGACCGAGGCGCGCCGCGACGGCTTTGGAGAGCACTTGCTGCTCTGGTCCGAGCGCGGAAAGGGCGGCGCGGCGGACGATTGGCTCCGGGTCACGGGTGAGCGACTCGAGCGCGCGCATCGCCGTATCCTCGTTCCGCCCTACCAGGAACGACAGAGGTACGAGCCGCAGATCCGGATCCGGGTGCGCGGTCAGCCGGGCCAGCGGCGCGACGACACTGGCCCCGACGTCCGCAAGCAGTCGCTGCGCGGCGGCGCGTTCTTCTTCCTTCGGCTTGCGGCCCGCGGTCTCGAAGCTACCGAGCGTGAGGCCGGCGCCGCGGGACAACGCTTCGGAAAGGGCGCGCGCCCGGCGGGGAGAAGACTCAGCCGCCGCAGCGGCAGCGCGCGACAACGCCGACGACAATTTCGCGAGCGCCGCCACCTCCTGGGTGGGGTCATGCGGCGCGGGATGGATGGCGTCGATCACGCGCCGTACGTCCAGCGCGCCCTCGGGCACCGGGAACACTTCCTCCGGCGCGGCGGGCACGCCGGAGACCAGGACCACCGCGGCGCGTGCAGCGGCGCGCCCGAGCTCCGGCGTCGGCTCCGTGAGCGCCTCCGCGATGGCGGTCGCGGCGGGCTCGAGCTTCAGGCGGGCGAGGGCCAAAATGGCTTGCGCGCGCACACTCGGATCCGGATCGCGCGACAGCTCCGTGAGCGCGTCCGACTCGCCGCGCAGTTGTAGCGCGCCCGCCGCGAACGCGGCGGCGGCGCGAGGCAGCGCGCCCGCCTCCGGGCTCCGCAGCAGCTTTTGTACCTGCGGCACGGCGCGCGTGTCTCCGAGCCGGCCCATGCCGAGCACCGCGAGCGCCCGCAAGTTGCCGCTATCGTTGAGAGAGAGCTTCTCGAGCGGCCCGAGGGAGCTCCGAGTACCGAGGCGCGCCAGCGCCCACGCGGCGGCCACGCTGACCGGATCGCCGTCGCTGAGGTGCCCTCTGTCGGCGGAGAGAAGCAGCTCGGCGAGCTTCGGCTCGAGCCGCGCGTCGCGCAGCGTGCCCACCGCGACCATGGCGCGCGCGCGCAGCTCCGGATCGGCGTTGCCGCTGGCGTACGCGAAGAGCGACGCGGCGGCGTCCTTGTTGCCGACGTGGGTGAGGAGCGTGATCGCGACTTGTTGCTGCGCCTCGCGCGGGTCCGAGAGCGCGTCCAAGAGCGGCTTGACCGCGCGCTCACCGAGCTTGCGCAGGGCGAGGCGCGCCTCCTCGGCTTCGGTCTGCACCTGGCTCTTGGCGCGATGAAGGAGCGGGTACGCGAGCGCGCCGTAGACCTCCACCAGCAGCCGCCGAAAAATCGGACGCTCCGGGTTACCGAGCGCGATGGGCAGCAGATCTTTCTCGAGCGACTCCAGCGTGCCACGACCCAGATTCAGCTGCATCGAAAGGCGCGCGGCCTTGTAGACGAGCTCCTCGTCGGGAGACGACCGCACCACGCGCCGGAAGAGTTGGTCGGCTTCGTCCAGCTGGCCCTGGCCGACGAGCAGCTCCGCGAGCTCCAAATAGACGGCAAAAAGCCGCTCGTTCTTGGAGATCGCGCTCCGAAACTCAGCGATGGCGCGCGTCGTGTCTTGGCGCTTTTCGTACATCTCGCCGAGCTTCTTATGACCGTCGGCGTCGTCGGGTCCGAGCTCCACCGCGCGCGCGGCGTAGCGCAGAGCGCGGTCGTCCTGGTACAGCTCCGCCGCGTAACCGGCCATGCGCTGGTAGTATTCGCGCGCGCGCTTCGGGTCGAGCTTGACGAGCTTCTCGAGCGTCGTCAGCGCCGCCTCCAACTTCCGGCCGAGCACCAAGACGCGCTCGAGCCGGGTCATGTCCTCGACGTTGCCGGGCGAAAGCTGGGTGAGCCGTCGCAGCACCCGCTCCGCGTCCTCGTAGCGGCGCAGGCGCACGTGGGCTTCCGCCAGGAGCCGCCCCGCTTCCTGGTCCGGCTCGTTCCCGGCGAACTTGCGCTCTAGCAAGTTGATGCGCGGGGCGAGCTGCCCGGTGAGGCTGAGCAGCGTCACGACGTGCTGGCGGGCTTCACGGGAGAGGTTCTCGTTCGCGGCCGCATCGCGAAGGATTTGCTCCCAGATTTTCCGAGCTTCTTCGTAGGCCAGCCGCTGACCGTCCCGCCCGCCCGCGGCCGCCCCGACTCGCTCGAGCCCTACCGCGTAGGCGCGCCGCACCCGCGTTTGCTTCGGCTCGCGCTTGACCGCCTCCGCCAGTGTCTCGAGCGCTTCCTGCGACAGATCGTGCTCGAGGTACACCTCGCCGAGGCGCAAGAGCCCCTCCGCGCGCTCGGGCAGCAACGTGCGCAAGCGCTGCCACGTTTGCATCGCCTTCTTCTTGTCGCCCTGCTCCCAGTAGCGCGAGCCGAGCTCGACGACGTGCTCCGGATCTTGACTGCCGCTCTGCGCCAAACGCGTCAGTAGCGCGAGCGCGCGGTCCTTCTCCTCCATGCGCTCGTAGAAATCGACGAGAGCGGTGAGCGTCTCTTCGTCGCTACCGGAGCGCCCTTCGAGCGCCGAAAGCTCGGTGAGGGCGCGCTTTCGGTCCCCGCGTTGCAAGAGCGCCTCTGTCAGACGAAATACGTAGTCGGGGTTCCGCGGCGCGCTCTTGATGAGCGAGTCGTACTCGGCGATCGCCGCGTCCAGCTCTCCGCGCACCTCCAGCAGACGCACGACGCGGAGCCGGGTGCCGACCTCCTTGGCGTCGCGCGCGAGTACTTTGCGGTGCGTGGCGAGCGCTTTTTCCACCTGCCCTGTCTCCTCGTAGAGCTGGGCCAAGAGCTTCAGCTCTTCCGTGCCGCCCGCCTGCTTGGCGAGGCGCTCGACCAGCGCCGGCAGCCGCTCCGAGCGCCGGTACACGTCCGATAGCGCCTCCAGGATTTGGCGTCGTGCCCCGCTCTCTCCCGAGGAGACGGCGAGCGCGCGGTCCAGCGCGGACTGCGCTTCTTGGTTCTTTCCGGCCTGAGAGAGCGCGCGGCCCAAGTCGACGAGGGCCGGGGCGAGCACCCGATTGTCGCCTGCCGCTGCCCGCACCACCGCCTCGTATTCAGTGATGGCGCGAGGTAGCTCACCGCGCGCCAAGAGCTCGCGCGGCAGCTCCGCGCGTACGAAAAAGGAGCCGCGGGTCGCGGTCAGGAGTTGCTCGTGCGCCTGCTTGGCCTTGGCGAAGTCTTTCTCGTCCAGCGCCAGCCCCATGAGCGTGCGCAGAACCTGCTCGCGCGTCGGCGCGTCTTTGACGTTCGGGAGCGCTTGCTCGAACCGGGCGCGCGCCGCCGCCTTGTCACCGCGGTCCGCGTAGAGGTGCGCGAGGGAGAGTAGGCCGATTGGATTTTGCGGCTCCTTGCCAATGGCTTGCTCGAAGCTCGCGATCGCACGCTCCGGCTGCGCGTCCTTTTTATAAACGCCGCCGAGGGCGACCAGGGCGCTGTAAGGCTGCGACTCCTTGGCAACCCGCGCCGAAAGCTCCGCGACCAGCTTCTCCAGATTGCCGTCGCGATCTCGGTACAGCTGCGTCAGTCGTTCGAGGGGAAACTCCGCGCCAGGCTGCGCGAGGACGATACCGAGGTAGCGAGCGATGAGCGCGTCGCGGTTGGGCCCCTCGCTCTTGGTTCCGGACGCATCCGGGGCCGTGGACGCATCGGTGGCCGGCTTGGGGTCAGCGCCGGCCCGGCTGGGGGTAGGCTTGCCGGCCGCTGGTTTGGTCGTCCCCGCCTTGGGCCCCTTCTGCTCCGCCTTTGGCTTCTTGCTCCGCCCGGCGGGGTTGAAGGCGATGGCCGGCGCGGTGAGCCCGACCGTGATGGCGGCGAGGGCGACGCTGAGCCGCAATCGTCGGAGCATGTCCCCTAAGCGTACGCGGCCCTTTGGCGGCCTGCCAGGCCGTCCCCGGGGGCGTCTATTCCGAGGGCGTCCGGGGGCGCTCGTGGTAGACCCGGCGGCGAGATGGCAGGGCTACAGGACGAAGGTGTGCAGGGAGATTCCAAGGAATCGTCGGGGGAGACGTCTAAGGAGCCCTCGGTTTTCGCCGCCGACGCAGACTCTCCTGCCCCGGTAACGGACTCCGTGGCAGACAGCCCCGCTGCAACTGGCGACTCGACTGGGGCGGCGGCGAGCGCTCGTGAGGAAGCCGAGCGCACGACCGAGGCGGAGCTGCCCCCGCCACCGTCCGACACGGTCGAGCCCGCGCCGCTGTTCGACCAACACCCGTGGGCCGTCACCGCGCGCGTCACCGCCGTCAGCGCGCTGCTCGGCCTCGCGCTCTCCGCTTGGGCGCAGCTCTCGATCAAGTCCAGTTGGGTTCCGGAATTCCTGCTCAGCAACGTACGCGGCGTCGCCGAGCGCAAGCTGATGATGGTGCTGCTCGGCGCCGGCTTGCTTGCGGGCGGTCTCGTCGGGGTCGGCTTACTGTCGTGGCTCCGCAAGAAAAACCGCGAAGCCGAGCTCGAGCGCTGGCTCTGGTTCTTGGTGCCCGGGCTCTTGCTGCCGTGCTTGCCTGCGCTGTTCCGCGCCAAGGCCTGGCAGGGTCGCCACGAAGCGCTGCTGCCGATCGTGATTCTGATGAGCCTCATCTGCGAGGCGCTCGTGCTGCTGTCGCTGCGCTCCGTGCCGTCGCAAGCGCGGGCCTTCTGGCGCCAAACGCTGGACCAAGTGCCGGCGGTGGTGAAACGGCGCGGCCCGCTCGTGCTGGTCGTCACTTGCGCGATCGGTTACGCGGCCTTCTTCACGTTTTTTCTGCTGCGCTGGCACTACAAGCTGCGCACCGGCAACTTCGACCTGTCGATCAACAACAACTTGATGTTCGGCGGACTTCACGGGGACTTTTTGAAGAGCCCCGTCGCGTTCCCGGACGACCCCGGCAAGTACTTGGCGGCGCACGCCAAGTTCGGTCTGTACCTCTTCTTGCCGATCTACGCGATCTTCCCGCGCCCGGAGACGCTGCTCGTCATCCAGTCCGTGCTCATCGGCGGCAGCGCGGTGCCGCTTTTCCTGTTCGCGCGTCGTCACCTGGCGGAGTGGAGCGCGGCCCTGCTCACGCTCGCCTACTTGGCGTACTACCCGATGCACGGCGCCACGTTCTCGGAGTTCCAGAACGTGCCCATCGCGGCGTTCTTCGTGTTCAGCGTCGTGTGGGCGGCGGACGCCAAGCGCTGGGTGCTGATGGGCGTGTTCACGGCGATGGCGTGCCTCATGCGCGAGGACGTTCCGGTTGGCTTATCGGTCATCGGCGTGTTCCTGCTCGCCAGCGGCTACCGTCCCACCGCCGGCCTGCTCCTCGCCGCCTTCTCCACTTCGTACTTCTTGCTCTTGCGCTTCTACGTAATGGAAGAGGCGGGCGACTGGTGGTTTCCCACCATGTACAAGGAGTTTTGGGCCGACGGCGAGCGGGGCTTCCGCAGCGTGATCAAGACCTTGCTCACGAACCCCCTGTTCGTGCTGTCCAAGCTCGCGATCGAGAAGAAGCTGCTCTACCTCGCGCACCTGCTCACGCCGCTCGCGTTCTTGCCTCTGCGGCGCTGGTACCTGTGGTTGAGCCTGATCCCCGGCACCCTGCTCACGCTCCTCGTCACGAACTACGACCCGCCGATTCAGTTCTCGTTTCACTACACCATGCACTGGGCACCGTACCTGTTCATGGCGGCCGTGCTGGCCCTCGTCGCCATCGGCAAGAGCCCGGACCTCGGGCCCCAACGCCGCAGCGCTGCGCTCGTAGCGCTGTGCGCGGCGTCCGCGGTGCTCAGCTTCAACTTCGGTGCTTTCGCGATGCGCGAGGGCGGCTTCAAGGGCGGGTTCCACAAAGTGGAGTTCACGTACACCCAAGCCGAGGCGGACCGGCACGCGCGTCTGATGGAGCTCGTCAAAGACATTCCCCAAGACGCGACTCTCGCCGCCACCGAAAAGGTCGGCCCGCACCTGTCGTCGCGCCGCGTGCTCCACACCATGCGCACCGGCCCGCACGGCGCCGAATGGATCGTCGCCTCCAGCCGTGAGCTGAAGCTGTCCAAAACCAAGCCGTCCCTCCGCGGCGTCTTGGAAAAGAAGCAGTACGGCGTCGTCAAACGCTCGGGCGACTTCGCCATCTTCAAGCGCGGCTACAACACGGACGGCAACGACAAGCTGATGAAAGACTGGGGTCTCTGATCAGCTTGCTTGGGTAGGTAGGCCTGGTTAACGCGCCCAGCTGGGCGCGTCGCCTCGTAGCGGGCCTCGAAGCAATCGTTTCCGCACTCGAGCGAAAGCCTGCGGGCGGGCTGCGCGGGGCGACAGCCGCCGTTCCGCCACTGCCTTCCCACGCCCGCGCTAGAAATAGAGACGCGCGGAGCGCGGCCGGAGCGCTACGCTGCGGCATGAAGCTGCGCACCCCGCTGCACGTCTCGTTGATGGTGGCGGGGCTTTCGAGCCTGACTTCGTTCGGTTGCAGCGACGACGACGCGCCCGAGGACTCGCGCGTGCGCCAAGTCGACTACGAGCTGTTTCCAAGCACCCACGAGCTGAGCCCGGCCGACGTCGCGTCCATCTCCTCGCTCTCGCCGAACGGAGAGCTGCGCTTCGAACGACTTCCGGAGTCGCTCACCGAGCTGCGAGTCGGCGAGGTGCTACTCGCTGGTGTCACGAAGACGACGCCGAACGGCTTGCTCCGCGTCGTTCTGGACATCCAGGAGGAAGACGACGGCGCGGTCACTCTACGAACCGGCGCGGCTCCGCTGCAAATGGCCTTTCGACGTCTACGCGCGCGCGTCGCGGATAACGCCCTCCCCTTCGCGCGGGGCGGCAAGTTCACGGGGACGGACGTCGTGCCGCTCTCCGTTTCGCCTCAGTTCAGCGTCGCCGGCGATCTGGGCGACACCCAGACTTACGAAATCTTGGCGTTCGACGGCGACGGCAACCCCGCGACGAAGAACGACCAGGTTGCGGTGGACGCCACGCTGGGCGGGGGCGTCCGCTACGATCTGAGCTTGGACGTGGATTGGGGAACGGTGGAGCGCCTGCCCACCATCGTGACGGACTGCTTGACCAGTGTGCTGAAGCTCACCGAAGGCGAGCTTCCGTCGTGCAAGCCCGAGGACCTGCTGCCCGAGCTCAAGCTCGGGCTGGCCGTGGAACCGCATTTGGAAGCTTCCGTCGCGGTGAGCGGAGCCGCGAGCGTCGGCTTCGAGGAGTCTTTGGACATCGGTACCATCGCGCTTCCACCGATCACCGTCGGTCCGCTCGTGCTCGTGCCCAACGTGGACATCATCGCCACCATCGCGGGCCGCGCTTCCGCCCGGTTCGACGCGAGCGCGCACGCGAACATCTCCGTGCGGTCGAGCGTGCTGCTCTCCTCGAAAGTCGAAAATAGTGAGCTGGTGCCGTTCGAGCTCGGCGAAACGGACGCAGACGCCGAGACGCCGGAGGTGGACTTGTACGCCGAGATCAGCGCCAAACCCGGCGCACGTCTCGTGCTTGCACTTTACGGGGTGCTCGGGCCGTACGCGCAGCTCTCGGCAGCGGCCACGCTGCGCGCGAACCCCCTGGAGAGTCCTTGCTGGGACTTCCGGGTCGGCCTCGAGACAGAGCTGGGCGTGCTCGTCAAAACGCCGTCGTTACCCGGCTTGGGCGCGCTGACTTTTTTGGATTGGAACACCGGACCCGTGCCGCTGTGGGACACCAGTGTCGCGAGCGGCGACTGCGAGCTGACCGAAGAAGGCCAGCAAACGCCGCCCGGCGGCGGCCCGACCGCGGAGCTGCTGCAGCAGCCCAGCTTCAAGCCCTGGGCCAAGCTCATGAAGCTGCCCGCAGATGGCGCGCAGTTGGAGTCCATCCTCGCGTACCCGACCGGCTTTCCGTTCCTCACGCCAACCGTGGATGGCCGCTACGTCGCGGGCGGTGGCGGCGCGCGCGGCTTATTGAAGCTGGACGGCGATGGCAACGCGACTTGGCAGAGCGCGCTATTCACGGACAGCGACGCGCCGATGCTTTCGCTCGGGTCGGTGCCTAGCGGGGACGCGGGATTGCTCACCCTCTACCGCGGCAGCACCGACGCCTTCGTGCTCGCCAAGCAGACTCAATCCGGCGCCTTGGTCCGCGCCGTGAGCGTGACGCTCCCCGACGAGTGCGGCGCCGTGCCCCAAGCGCTCGTGCAGCGAGACGGCGGAGGCGCGCTCGTGTTCGGAGAGTGCCCGTTCACGCGGAGCGCTTGGCTCGTGGAGATGGACGACGAGCTTTCGCTCCTCGAGAGTCGTGAGCTGGTCGATACGGACGCCACCACGACGCGCCTCATGCCCACCACTGCCACGCGCCAAGACGGCGAGTGGGTGCTCGCCGGGCAGCTGACTCGAGTCGACGAAGACGCGGGCTCGCTTGGCTTTTTGACTCGCCTGTCCAAGGCGCTGGACCCGGGCGTGAGCTCCGCCTTCGCGTGTCCCGAACGCCTCTCGTTCTACCCCACGGCCGTCATACCGTCCGCCGCCGGAAGCGTCACCCTCGTGGGTGATGCCGCCGGCCTCGGCTACGTTGCGCGCGTCAAAGCCGACGGCTCGCTCGGCTTCGCGCGGTTCCCGAACCTCGGCGGCGGCGTGCAGAGCGGATTTTCGCCCAACGCGGTCGTGGAGCTGCCCACCACCGGGCTCGTGGTCGCTTCGACCGTGGACGGCGAAGGCGAAAACCCGACTGATGTCGTGCTGCTCGGCCTGGACGGGAACGGCTTCACCCTGTGGGGCCGCGAGTATTTGCTCCACGGCGAAGCCGGCCTTCGCGCGATTGGCTTCCCGAGCGCGCTCTTGACGGACGACGGCGGAGTACTGCTCAGCGCCACCGCCGGCCCGGAAGGCGACTCCGAAGGCGAGCTGCTCGCGTTCAAGGTATTCGCACGCGATGGCTCACTGTCGGACGAGTCGCTACTTTCCAGCGTTGCCGTGACCCCCGACGAGAGCGAGGTAGCGGTCGAACCGCGCGATTTTAGCCCGACGCTGCGGGCAATCGCCGTCAGTGTGAACGCGTTCAGCGGCCACGACTGACGACAAGGCTGGTGCCGCTCAGGGCAACTCGAACGTGGCGCGCTTGCCGGTGACGCCGAAGCCGACAGAGAGCCCGTCAGCCGTGCCGTCGCCGTCCAGATAGACGTCGGGGGCGAGGAGCGATGCGGTCAAGGTGTTCTCCTTCACCTCTTCGAGCGAGACCTCGCAGTCGTCGTCCATGTCGTAGAGGTTGAGGTTCGTGGAGCCGGTCGAGCCTTCCACGCAGCCGCATGCGGGCGACGGGGAGGCGCCGGTGCAATCCGCCGCAATGCTCGCAGCCACGGCCGCGTGCATTCCCGGGACGAGCTGAGTATCGATGCGGGCGACGGTGAGAAGCCCTCCGATACGGCCGGTCGTGAAGCCATCCTCGCTCAGCCCCGTGAGCTCCACGTGTGCTTCCGAAAGGGTCAAATCCAATGGCTGCCCGCTGTACGCGATGCGTACCGGGAGCGCGCCGCCCGTCCCGCTGAAGACGCCGTCTTCGATGGGCCCGATGCAAGGCTCGCCCTCCAGCTCGTCGTCCGTGAGGTCGAAGCTCCCGGTGCCGTCCAGATGGCGACCGCAATCGCCGTCGTCCACGCAGGGGTCTGGAACCGGGTTGGTGCCGTAGAAGGTGTTGAAGCCGGCCGCGGCGGCTCGACTGAAGGAGGTGGTCTGCAGATCAACAAGAAGGATGACTACGCCGCTCTCGACCAGTTCTTCGGTGCCCGTCTCCAAGCCCATCACGGCGAGCGTTCCGAACACCGCGCCCAGTTGATTGTCGGGCACCCCGTCCCCGTTCAGGTCGAACGCGAGCTCGCGCGCCTGGTTGTTGTTGGTCGGTATCATCATCGTGTCGATGACGAATCCGTAGTGCTCACCTTCGGGCACGAGCTCCGAGGCGCCGCCCGCGCCGCCGCTCGGCAACGTCTCGGCTCCGCCGCTGCCGCCTGGCGCGAGCTCCGTGCCGCCGCTCCCCATCCCGGCGGGCGCGCCACCGTTCGAAGGCTCGGCGCCACCACCGCCCGCGGACTCGCCTGCGTCACCCGGGCTCGGCTTGTCGTCGACGCCATCGTCGCCACAGTGCAGACACCCGAGCGTCGCCAGCAGCGAAGCGACCCCGATACGCGAACGAAGGCTGCCCAATCCATTGGTCATTGTCGCAACCTAGCGTGGATTAGTGCTTCGGCTTGGCCGACGTCGCCGGCTTGGTCTTCGACTTGTCCTTCGCGCTGGGCAAGGACGCGGTCGCGGTCGCTTTTTCGGCCTTCTTCGGCTCGGAAGCGCCGAGCAAGATCTCGATGAAGTCGCGGCGAAGTCGGGTCTTGTAGGCGGGGATTCCGTCCTTGAACTGAATCGTGATTTGCGCCCCGTTCGGCGTATTGACGGTGCGAACGCGGGCGATGCGCGGGTCACGCTTGGCGATGGCCGCGCCCTGCTCCATCACCTTGCGGTTCGGCACCACGACCGTGAAGCCCGTCGGCTGCAAAGAGCCTTGCAGCGCGTCGCCGGCGGAGTCGAGCCGCAAGCGGTGGATGACGGGCGTTGTCAGCTTGCCACGGCCCCACGGCGCGACGTCTTCCGGCTTCTTTCCGGATTTGCTCTTGCCGGACTTGGAGTCGCCATCCTCGGAAAAGCTCTCGTCGTCAGCGGCGGCGGAGACGGAGGCTTTGGCTTCCGCTTTTTCCGCCGCTTCTTCGGAGGCAGCGTCGCTGCTCGGCGGCGGCGCGAGCGGCGCGGGCTCCATGGTCGCCATGGGCTGCGCGCCAAACAGCGGCACGTCCGCCGAGACCACCCCGTTCGCTTCCGTTAGCGCGTTCGGCGCTTCCGGTTTCGCGCCCGGAGTCGTCGCCCCCGGAGCGGCTGCCACCGCGGTCGTGGTACCGACCACCGCTTCCGCCTTGGGCAAGGTGGCTTCGGCGCCGGGCGGCGGCGCGCCCTGACGCGTCGCCAGGGCGACGATCGTGGCGAGCATCACCGCGACGCCTACCGACGCCATCATCTTTTTCTTCTTGGGGAGCGCGGTCCAAACCCCGAGCACGCCCGGCTTTTGCTCGATGGTTTCCGAGCTCGCGGTCCCCGATTGCGGTCGCAGGCGCGGACCTACGGGAGCCTGGGCGGTGGGAGCCGGCGCGGTCGTGCGGCGCTGGGGCGGCTTTTCGCGCTTCGACACGTCCTTCGCCTTCGCGGCGGCGTCACGTAGAAAGCCCGTAAGGCTGGTCGCGGCGGCGCTGGAGAACGCGGCCACGCGCTTGCCCGCCGACACGGCGGCTTCGCCGGCGTGCGTCGCTGCGACCCCGAGCTTGCCGCGCAGAGCCTCGACCTCGCGGTCACCTTCGTCTTCGATGGCGTCGTCGTCGCGGTGCGAAATGGAGACGTTGTCGCTAGGGATGCGCAGCGTGCGCGGGGATGCTTGGCCGGATAGATCCGCGACGCTCGGCTCCGGCGTCGTCTCTTCCGCACCTTCGTAGCGCAACGCCACGACCAGCTGCGGAACCTTGTTCTCCGGATCGATGGCGACGTTCACGGAGTCGATGTGGGCAGTGCGACGACCGCCGCGCTCCAAGTCCTCGATCTCCAGCCGGCGACCGACCTTCAAAAACTCCAGGCTCGAGCCGACTTGAACGCGCCCCGTGTCGCCGGAGCGCACGCGCGCCTTCATGGGCGAGCCGAGGCCGTCGATGTGTAGCCGCACCTTGGCGCCGTTGACGTGCGGCGCCTCGTCGGAAGTGGGCTCGCTACCGGCGGCCTTGTCCTTGTCGCCTTCGCACAGCTCGCGGAGCGCGCCCACGCTGTTCGCGTCCAGCGCCGTGAACTCGATGCCGAATTCGCCGCCGCGCGCGCCTTCGCGGCGCCAGGCCACGACGCCTTCCACGACGATCTCGCGGCCCTGCTCCTCGAACCGGCACACCAACGGCGCGCCGTGGTCGGGCAGGTAAGCGGTGCGCAAATGCATGCCGCGCGCGCTCACGTCGACCGATTCCGCCTCGAAGGCCGGAATCCCGAGCTCGTTACCCACGACCTCGACCAGCGTCTCGACCGCCATCCGGCTCTGGCCTTCGGCCCTGCGTTCTTGTGCTTGCGTCATGCTGCCTCCAAGCCTCGGCTCCGGGGTCGGAGCACCAGGCTTGTCCCTCGAGTACGCGGACCGCGGGCCTTTGGCCAAGTTTTGGCAATTGCGGTAAGGACGGGGTGCTGCATGGCGCTCACCGTCGTCGTTCGTAGCGGCGACCACCCCAATCCGCTGAAAATCAGCCTAGATGCGCCACGCATCGTCATCGGGCGTGGGGAAGGCTGCGAAATCCGCCTGCCGGATCCGAGCGTGAGCCACCGCCACGCCTCCATCCGCCAGCGCGGCAGCGACTACGTCGTGGTGGACGAAGGCAGCACCAACGGCACCTTCGTCGGCCCCGTCCGCCTCTCCCCCCAAGCCCCGCGCATGGTCCGAAGCGGCGAGCTCTTGCGCGTCGGGCGCATCTGGCTGGAGCTTACGGTGGAGAGTGTCCCCACCACGGACGAACCGCAGCTCGCGACCCGCGAAATCGCGCTCTCGCTCGTTTCGGCCGCGCTCGCCGCCCAGGGCGAAGCGGCCGCCGTCAAGGTCCTCGTGGTCGAGGGCCCGGACGCGGGCAAGGAGCTCGCTCTCACGGAAGCCGGCCGCGCCTACGTCGTCGGCCGTGGCCAAGGCGCCGACTTAGCCCTGACGGACACGGACGCGTCGCGTCGTCACGTCGAGCTGTCGCGGCGCGGCGGCGCGCTCTGGGTCAAAGAGCTCGGCTCCAAGAATGGCGCGCGGCTTGAAGAGACTGCGCTCACCGCCAACAAAGACACCGTGTGGCCGCGCGGCAAGCAGGTGAAGCTCGGCAACACCGTGCTCGGCTTCGAAGACCCTGTCGCCGAAGCCCTCGTCGAGCTCGAAGCCAGCGGCGACGAAAAGATGCGCGACCAGGATTCGGTGGATCCTCCTACCAACGCGCCCAAGAGCGTCTCCCCGCCACCTTCACTGCGCGAAGGTAGTGCCGCTCCCATCGCGCGCGTGCCTCAGAAGTCCGCGCGAAAGCGCGTCGAGGCCGGCGGATTTCGCACCGCCGACCTCGTCATCGCCCTGCTCGCGCTCGTCGTGCTCACGGCGAGCGTGGTGGGCATCGTCTGGCTGTCTCGAATGAAGTGACGGCTCAGGGCAGGAGCGGCCCGCAGTAAGAGACGCAAGTTTCGACCTCGTTGGGGTCCAGGCAGTCCTTTTGCAAAAAAGGTCTTGAGGTGGTTGCCAGCGAAGTAGCTGCACTGCTCGGGCCGGCACAGCGGATCCTCGGGGTCCGGGCCGCACGGCTCGAACCTCGCGTAGTCGCCGAAGAAAACGCCGGGGAGCGGACCGTAGTACGACATGGGGTGGTAATAAGGACCTCGTAGAAAGGGGTTCTTGCTCGCGGCCGAGTAAGTGGTGTCCAGCAACCAAGCGATGGGATCCGTCACCACTTCGCTATCGCTCTTGACGCCGATGACGAAGCCGGGAAACGCGGCCGCGCAGAGCGATGCGCACGAAGCCGCTGAGTCGCAGCCTTGCGGCTCAGGGCCGAGCGAGACGGAATAGAGGGAGTTTTGCTGCAGCAAGTCGAAGACCCCGGCGGAGTCTGCCTCACCTTCCGACTCCGGCTCGAGTGTCGTGAGCGAGCGTCGGCTGATACCCGCGATGGGGGTCCGGAGCTCGGGCTCGCTATTGCCGGGAAGCACCGGCAGCACTGTTTCGATGAGTGACGTCGTGGCGGCGTCGATGGGATTGATCACGCGGGTCCGTTGCCAAGTCGGGCAGCTCGCGACCCCACGTTCGTTGAGCTGGCGCTGAGCCGCCGACACGCGCTCCGTGATGCATTCCTTCATGCGCGGAAGCCGGTCCGCGCGTTCTTGCAGCGACAACAGCTGCCGAATCTTCTTCAGGTTGGAGGAGTCCGCGCGACAGCTCGCAAAAGCGGGGCGGACTCCAGCGTGACTGCTAACGATGAAGTCGCGCGGGTCCAGGGTGCCTCGGCAAGCGACGGTGAGCTCAGCGAGCGCCGCCAAGTACGGATCGTAAACCGAGCAGTGCTGCTCAGAACTAGCTTCGGCGCTGACGCCACCCTGACTCGACGTGTCGTTCACGCTCGGCTCACCCGAGCACCCAAGGCCGGAAATTCCGGCAATGGCCAACGCGCATAGCTCCCGCTTCATGCTGCTTCTCCCTTCGTGCATTTTCTCCTCACGCCCCGTCGCTCAAATGCAAAACAGCGACGCTCCACGGATAGTGAAGCGCCGCTGCGAATGCAACCGCTCAAACCGAGCCGTGGGGCTGACCCACGACTGACGGTTCAATCAGGGTTTCGGCAAAGGCGGACCGCAGTAGCTGGCGCACGTGTCGACGTCGCCCGGGATCACGCAGTCCATCTGCATGCGCGTCTTGATGTGCGAGCCGGCGTAGTAGCTACACAGCTCCGGCAAGCAGGTCGTGTTTGGACCACACGGCTCCGCGCGGTTCGGATCACCGAAGACCACGCCGGGCACGCCGCCGTAGTAGCTCATGGGGTGGTAGTACGTCGCACGCAAGTACGGGTCTTCCGCGCTCGTTTTGTAGGTCGCGTCCGTAAGCCACGCGATCGGATCCGTCAGCACGCCTTGCTCGCCGCTCGGGCCGATGACGAAACCGGGGAACGCCGCCGCGCAGAGCGAACCGCACTGCGCGGGAGTCTGGCAGCTCTTGCCGCCGCCCTGCCCGCCGGAGACGGTGTAGAGCGAGTTCTCCTTCAGCAGCTCCAGGGCGCGGAGTGGCTGCCCCGTGTCGGCGGCGGGCAGCTCCGGCAGGAGCGACTCCACCCGCACGATCGTTTCGAGCGTGATGGGATTGACGACGCGCTCCTTCTTCCACGTCGGGCAGACGGCGATGTCCGTGCTCGCGAGCGCCTTCTGCGCCACCTCGAAGCGGCCGGCGATGCACTGCTTCGCGAACGGCACGCGCGCCGTGCGTTGCTGAATCGAAAGCAGCTGACGAATCTTGGTCAGCTTGCTCTTGTCGAGCGGGCAACTGTCAAAGTTGGGGGTGAGCACGCCGTCTTTGTTGACCGAATAGGCCTTGGGGTCGACGGTACCGAGGCACTGCGCGGTCAGCTCACCAAGCGCGGCCGTGTAGCTGTCGTACGCCGTGCAGTCCTGCACGCCAATGCGGATGTTCACGTCCCCCGATCCGAGCGCGACGTCTCCGTTCGTGGTGACGAAGCCAAAGAAGGCGTCCGCCACGATCTTACCGTCCACGACGAAAGAGGTGGGGTTCGGCGTGATGAGCTGCGCCGCTACCGCGACGAACGCCTTGTCAGAAGCCGTCTTCTTTTCCAGGACCCAGCCCTTCTCGAGCTGAATGGAGTATGCGCCAATCGGAAGCGTCTCCTTGTGCACCGGCGTGTCCGCGAGGGGCTTCACGGTTCGCGGCTTGCCGGCAAGCGCCGGACCGGTGATCGTGAACGTCGCCAAGTTGAGGCGGTATGCCGTCTCACCCACCTGGGTCGTGAGCGGAATGCTCACGCTGCCCGCTTCCTGTCCGTCCACGCTAGAGCTCTGCTCGCCCGCCGGATCGATGGGAGCGCTCGAGCAAGCTCCTACGACCAAGCCGAGGAGCGCTACGCCTAGTAGTTGCCTGACCATTACCCGTTCTCCTTGGTGTTGTTACGCGACACGTGGCCTGGCCCTTCCCCGTACCAAGCGCAGACACCTCCGGGATAGCTGACTCTCGTAGCGGGTTCAATAACGGACTGCCCATCGCATAACTGGCAGATTTACTAAAGGGGCACAAAAGCTGCTTGATTTCGGCGACATGAGCTATCGGTCGCGGACGCATAGAATGTCGGGGCCTTCTCCACTACTATCCGCGCACGATGCACGCGACGCGGCTTTCGGCGGCGGCTTGCGCCGCTCTCTTGGGATCGAGCCTGGTCATTTCCTGCGGAGACGACGAAATCATCGTCCAGCGTGGCGGGAATGCCGGCGAAGGTGGCGACCGTGGGGTCGTCATCCCTCGGGGTGGTGAGGCCTCGGGAGGAGGCACCACCGCTGGCGCCGCCGGAGCACCTCCCTCCGAAGGAGGCACGCGCAACCTCACGGGCGGCAGCGCAGGCCAGCCGAGCGCCGGACAGGGCGGCGAAGCCGGTGCGGCTCCGGTTCCGTCGTTGGGCGAGGAGCTGAGCTTCTGTCCGCGGCTCACGGGACTCAGCAAGCTGTCGCTCGCAGTCGAGGAAGCGTACATCGGCGTCGCGATCGTGGACTGTCGCATCGCTTGGGTCGTCCCGCGCCGGCAAGACCTGATCGACATGCGCAACGAGCTCATCACGTGGAACCGTCGGTTTTGGGGCTGCGAGGGCTTGCCCGTGACGACCTTCCCGCTCGTTTGGGGCACGCCCGCGCTCTCGCAAGGGGACGCGACGATCGCGATGGAACTCTACCTGGCGGCTTCCAAGAAGGAGCTCGCGCTGAGCCGGGTCGAATACGAAGAGATGGAGGCGGCACTCGCCCGCTTGGCGAAGCCACTGGTTCAGGATCCGTCGACCGATCCTTCCAAGCCGAGCTGCAATCCGAGCGGCGGCGGCGGCGAAGGAGGCGTAGGCGGCGGCGGCACAGGCGGCGGCGCAGGGGAAGCGACTGGCGGCGTGGGAGGCTCGCCGTGAAGCGCTTTTCCACCGCGCTACTGCTCGGCTTGCTCCACGGCTGGCCGCGCCCCACGCTCGCGCAAACGGAGACGCGAGCCGCGGTCGCCGAAGCGCTGTACCGCCAAGCACGCGACCTGATGGCGGCCGGTAAATACGCCGAGGCCTGCCCCAAATTCGCCGAAAGCCAGCGGTTGGATCCCGCGACCGGTACGCTGCTCAACTTGGCGTCTTGTCACGAGCGCCAAGGGCGACTCGCCACCGCGTGGTTGGAGTACGCGGACGTGATCGCGGCCGCGCGACGCGACGCACGCGAGGACCGCGTGCAGTACGCGAGCGAGCGCATGGCGGAGCTAGAGCCCAAGCTCTCGCGTCTCACCTTGCGACTTTCGCCCGACGCGGACGCGCCTGGTTTAGACATCGAGCTGGACGGAGCGAAGGTGGGTCGGGCCGTCATTGGCGCACCCACGCCGGTCGATCCGGGCACCCATACCGTGCAAATCTCCGCTCCGGGCAAGAAGCCCCTCGCCTTGAGCGTAGAGGTTGGAGCCGTCGCCGATCAAAAGACGCTCAATATCCCCAGGCTCGAGGACGCCCCGACGGAGCCTGCGGCCGCCGTCCCGTCCTCGCCCTTACTGACGACGTCCACCGTCACCGCGCCTTCCGATCAAGCGACCACTCGCCCCATCCCCACGTCGGTTTACCTCGCCGGCGGCATCACGCTGGCGCTGGCCGCCGGAGCAGGCGCGACGGGGCTAGCTTACCTCAACAAGCGCGACGACTACAACGCCTCCAAAACCGAAGAACGGCAGGACGCAGCGCTCACGTACAGCTACGTGAACTTGGGCTTGTGGGTCGGCGCGGCCATCGGCGCCGGGGTCACCACGTACCTGTACGTGACGCGGCCGACGGAACGCGTCTCTGTGAGAGTGACGCCGCTGGTCGCTCCTCAATTGGCCGGGCTCAGTTTCCAGGGAGGATTTTGAGCGTGATGACGATGCGGGTCTGGAACGCGTTCACGTGGACAGTGCTCGCCGTAGCGGCCGCAAGCGGCTGCCTACTCGTCACGCCGTTGGACGATCTACCCTCCACGCAAGCTGCGGGTGCGGGCGGCGCGCAGGGCGGAAGCGGCGGCAAGCCCGGGCAGGTCATTCCCGATGGCGGTGTCGATGCGTCGAGCGGCGCGGGTGGCGCCCCGGACTCCGGGCTGTGTCGTACGAATGCGGATTGCGTCGACCAAGGCGCGGGCGCGCCGTACTTGTGCCGTCCTTCCGACCAAACGTGCGTTCCTCTCCTCAGCGAGGCTTGTCCGCTCGCTTACGACGAAGAGAACGTCAAAGACCCCAACGCGGTCTTGTTTGGCGCCTTCGCTCCACTCACCAACGTGCGGCCCGGTGATAACTCGATCATTTGGGCGCACCGCCTGGCGTTGCGGGAACTGAACGGTGACAGCATTCCGGGCATTCCCGGCGGGCCGGGCGGAGCGCGTCGAAAGTTGGTGATGGTCGTCTGCAACAGCGCGGAAGCATCGGTCGCCCCGGCTTTCGAGCATCTCATCGAGGAGCTGGAAGTGCCGGCCGTCCTCGCAACGCTACGCTCAGGGGATCTGCGAGAGCAGTACGAGAGGTATCAGAGCCGCGGCATCTTCTACCTGAGCCCCATCGCGGTCTCGAGCGTCGTCGCGAACGAAGACGACGGGGGCCGAATTTGGAGCCTACTCGGGCAACCCCGCGATTTCGCGCCTACCTATCGAGCCCTGTTGGAGCGGGCCGAAGCCTACGTCCGCGCCGAGCGCAATTTGGACGCACAAACGCCAATCAAAGCAGTCTTGGTCGGCTCCGCGGACGCGCTGGACTACGAGCTCGCGACGGCCATCACGCCCGGGCTGGTCCTCAATGGCCAGCCGGCGAGCGCCGATCCAGAACACTTCAAGCGAGTGGATCTGCCTGTGAACCCCAACTACGCGGATGAGGCGGCCAAGGTCGGAGAATTTCATCCGGACATCGTGATCTCGGCCGCCAGCGAAAAGTTCTCCGCATCCAACGCGCTACAAGCGCAGCTGG